>DASYBY010000119.1:0-14469 GCA_036500525.1 Baekduia sp.
ACGGCGACCAGCAGCGGCCCGGCGACGAAGATCATCTCCTGCGCGCCCGCGTCGAGCTCGTAGGCGGCGGCCAGCGCGTGCTCGTCGTCGCCGGCGAGGTCGGGCCAGAGCGCGCGCAGCGCCGGCTCCAGCGGCGGGGTCAGCGCGCCGCAGGCCGCGGCGAGGATCGCGGCGACGACCAGCGAGGATCCCGCGCTGAGCACGATCCCCAGCAGCGCGGCGCTGCGCAGCACCGCGGTGATGATCAGCACCGCGGGCTGGCCGAGCCGGTCGACGAGCCGTCCCGCGACCGGTCCGCCGATCGCCGCGCCGACCGCGAACGCGCCGGCCATCGCGCCGGCGGTGCCGTACGAGCCGTGCTCCTCGCGCACGAGCAGCAGCAGGCCGAGCGGGACCATCGCCTCGGGCAGCCGGGCGATCAGCGCCGACAGGAGCATGCGCAGCGCAGCGGGACGCGCCAGCAGGGCTCGAAGGTCGGACATCGCGGCCATCTTGCCCGACACGTAGGCTCAAGGCATGGCGGAGACCCCGGAGCTGCGCGCCTCGGACAGCGATCGCGAGCACACCGCAGAGCTCCTGCGGCACGCCGGCGGGGAGGGACGGCTGGACGTCGAGGAGCTCGACGAGCGCCTGCAGCAGGCGTTCGCGGCGCGCACCCGCGCCGAGTTGGAGGCGCTCGTCGCCGACGTCGTGGTCGGCGACCACGCCGAGCACCGTGCCGTCGGCGCGCCGGCCGCGCGGCTGCCCGTCCGGCCGGGGGAGGGCGGCGCGCGCTGGCTGGTCTCGATCATGAGCGGGACCGACCGCAAGGGCCACTGGCGGCTGGCCGAGCGCGTGATGAACATCAACTTCATGGGCGGCAGCGACCTCGACCTCAACGAGGCCGAGCTGTCGGCGCCGCGCACCGAGCTGCGCGTGATCGCGTTCATGGGCGGGGCGGAGATCCACGTGCCCGACGGGCTCAACGTCGAGGTCTCGCAGTTCGCCTTCATGGGGGGCAACGACATCAACCTGGGTCCCACGCGCCCCGACCCCGGCGGCCCGACCGTGCACCTCAAGCTGATCTCGTTCATGGGCGGGATCGACGTCAAGCGCGGGCGCAAGCTGACGCGCGAGGAGCGGCGGCTGCGGCGGCGGCAGCGGCGGTCGTCTGGACGCCAGTGAGCGTTTCTGTGCCGTTTTGGCCCGCGGGGCTGAAAGAAATTGTCCCAATCGGCACGAGCCCCGGTATGGTCGCTATCGATCTCGTCATGACCGAGCCAGGCCCCGCCCAACTCGAGTTGATCCGGCGTTACGCGCGCACGATGCGCGAGCTGCACGCCGATGCGATGGCCGCCCGCGGCCCCCGGATCGGGGCGCGCGAGGCCCGGCGCGTGGTGCCCAAGGGCGATCAGGCCCGTCCGGCCTCCAACCCGATGTCGTCCGGCCACGGCACGCCGGGCCCCGCGCGGTAGGGCTCTCCTGGCCGGGCAGCTACGCTCCCGGGCCAGAATGGCCCGAATCCCGACCAACATCTCGGATCACATCGGCAACACGCCGATGCTGCGCTTCAGCCGCCTCGAGCCGGCCGGGGTCGAGCTGTACGGGAAGCTCGAGGCCTACAACCCGGGCGGGTCGGTCAAGGACCGCATCGGGATCGCGATGATCGAGGCCGCCGAGGCCGAGGGCCGCATCGAGCCGGGCCGCACCACGATCGTCGAGGCGACCTCCGGCAACACCGGCATCGCGCTCGCCTTCGTCTGCGCCGCCAAGGGCTACGAGCTGGCGATCTTCCTGCCGCAGGGCATGTCGCGCGAGCGCGAGGCGCTGCTCAAGCTCTACGGCGCGCGCGTCGAGATCGTCGAGTCGCTCGGCGGGATGGACGAGGCCGTGCAGGCCGCCCGCCGCGCCGCCTCGGGCGACGACGCGTTCCTGCCCGATCAGTTCTCCAACCCGGCCAACGCGGAGGCGCACCGCCTCGGGACCGGCCCGGAGATCCTGAAGGCCTTGGACGAGCAGGTCGACATCTTCGTCGCGGGCGTCGGCACCGGCGGCACGATCACCGGCGTGGGCGAGGCCATCAAGTCGGTCAACCCGAAGGCGCAGATCATCGCCGTGGAGCCCGCGACCTCGGCGATCCTCAGCGGTCGCGCCCCGGGACCGCACCGGATCCAGGGCATCGGCGCGGGGTTCGTCCCGAAGGTCCTCGACCGCACGGTGATCGACGAGGTCATCCCGGTCAGCGACGACGACGCGATCGCCACCGCGCACCTGGCGACCGCGCGGGAGGGCGTGTTGGCCGGCATCTCCGGCGGCGCCGCGCTGTGGGCCGCGATCGAGGTGGGGCGGCGCCCTGAGAGCCAGGGCAAGCGGATCGTCACGATCCTGCCCGACTCGGGCGAGCGCTACATCTCGGCGCCGTTCTTCGCGCCGGCGTAAGCCGTCTAACGTGGACGAACGCCGGAGCGGTCTCTGCTCTCCTGAAGCAGCGGCGTGAGGACGGTAGGGCGAAGCCCGGTCTCCTCGCCCAGCGCCCACGCCTCCATCGCCGGCCACGGTCCGTAGCCCGCCTCGACGTTGAGGTGCCCGGCTCGCGGGAGGATGTCCATCACCAACTCCAGCGGCTTGCCCCAGTGCTCGGCGGCGCCGCGGCCGGGGCAGTACGGATCGTCGTCGGAGCACACCAGCCGCGTGTGGACGGCGGCAGCGTCGATGGCGGCCTTGTCGGCGCCGGTCGGATAGAAGCGGGCCAGCTCGGAGACCTTCGCGCCCGGGCACGGCGGCGCGACGAGCACGACGCGGTCGACCCGGTGCTCGGGCCGGATCTGCGCCGCCTCGCGCAGCCACAGCACGCAGCCGAGCGAGTGGGCGATGACGACGCGCTCGCCGTCGCCCTTGGCCAGCGCGCGCACCTCGCGGTGCAGCGCCGCGCCCCAGCGATCGGGGCACGGGACGTCGCAGTCGGGCAGCGACGGGTACTGGACGTGCGCGCCCGCCTCGTGCAGGCGTCCGGCCAGCCAGGTCTGCCAGTGGCCGGGGCCGGAGCCCTGCCAACCGTGCAGGATGAGCGCGCGGATACCGGGCATCGCGTCGAGTACGGTAGTGGCAATGCTGGGCCTCGGCATCCTGCGCCGCGTCAGCCGCGAACTGCGGCTCGACATCGCCGCTGCGCACGAGCGCGATCCCGCGGCCCGCGGCGTGTCCTCGTTCGAGATCCTGATCGCCTGGCCGGGCGTGCAGGCGGTGCTCGCGCATCGCGTCGCGCATGCGCTGCACGACTCCGACGTGCCGGTCCTCCCGCGGGCCATCGCCTACATCGCGCGCATGACGACGGGCATCGAGATCCATCCCGCGGCCAACATCGGCGACGGGCTGTTCATCGACCACGGCATGGGCGTCGTGATCGGCGAGACCGCCGACATCGGCGACGACGTCACGCTCTACCAGGGCGTCACGCTCGGCGGCACGGGCTTCGCCACCGGCAAGCGCCACCCGACGGTCGGCGACAACGTCACGGTCGGCTCGGGCGCCAAGCTGCTCGGCCCGATCGAGATCGGCCACGGCGCGAAGGTCGGCGCCAACTCGGTGGTCATCACCGACGTGTCGCCGAACTCGACGGTCGTCGGCAACCCGGGCCACGTCGTCCGCGTCGACGGCCGCCGGCCGGAGGGTCCCGACGCCGACTGGATCCACCTGCCCGACCCGGTCGCCGACGCGATCACCGAGCTGTGGGGCCGCCTCGGCGACCTCGAGAAGCGCCTCGCGGCGCTGCAGGGCGAGGAGCCGCCGGCGCAGGTGCGCCGCCTGCGCCCGATCCGCGGCCGCAACCCGGCCGGCGGGTAGCGCCTAGTAGTAGACGGTGCGGCAGCGGTGGCGCGGGCGGGCCTTCAGCTCCGGCGCCTGACCGCGGTTCCACAGCCACATGTCGAGGATCCGCGGCGGGATCCGCAGCCGCGCCCCGAGCAGCTCGCAGGCGTGCAGGGCGCAGGCGCGGATCTCGCGCTCCTCGCGCCCGGCGGGCAGCAGCTGCCCGGCGTCGATGCGGGCGGCCAGCGCGGGCTCGTAGACGAGCACGCCGTCGCAGCGCAGGACGTGGGGGACCAGGTTGTCGGCGAAGATCGTGAGCTTGTCGAGGTCGCCGAACTCGGCGACGCCGGCGAGCGCGAGGTCGTTGGCGGCGATCTGCGCGCGCTTGAAGAAGCCGCGGTCGTCGTAGAAGGCCATGCCGCCGGCCAGCGCCTCGGCCAGCCGCTCGGCCGAGCCGCGCGCCTCGGCGACGAGGTCGAGCACCGAGCGCGCGCCGAGGAAGCGCCCCAGCTCGCGCAGCGCCTGGGTGTAGAGGCTCATGAGCTCGTGGTCGGCGCGCTGGCCGAGGATCTCGGCGAGCGCGTCGGTGCGGATCGTGCGCAGGTCGGCGACCGTCCACGGACCGCGGATCCGGAAGTGGTCGGCGAGGTTCCACGCGACCGTGAAGTAGCCCGACACCGTGCGGCCGGTCGCCGGGTCGGTGCGCTTGTTCAGCGTCGGGAACCAGCCCGAGCCGAAGTTGATGGTGTCGAGCGCGAGCGTGTAGAGCGCCACGTCGGCCGGCGTGCCCTCGAGGTAGTGGCGGACGGGGTCGAGCCCGGGATCGGCGATCGGCGGTCCGCCCGCGGGGGCGTCGTAGCCGGCCAGGCGGTCGGCGTCGATGCGCACGGACTGTGCGTGGTGGGCGATCTGCGCGCACGCGGCGCGGACGTCGTCGGTGAGGCCGGCCATCGCCGCCGCAGCGTACGGCAGCGGGAGCTGCGTCAGCGCTGCAGCCGTCCGAAATCGAGCGCGATGGTCAGCGCATCGCCGCCGGCCCCCTGCGGCGCGCCGCGCGCCACGCCGACGCCCAGGTCGCGGAAGCCGGGGTCCAGGAGGATCGCCCGGTGCGGCGGGCTGTTGAGCAGCAGGCTGAGGATCGCGGTGGGCCGTGCCGTGCCGTCGCGGCCCCAGGCCAGCGCCTCGCCGAGCGCCCAGGCGTGGGCGCGGCGCAGGTAGCCGGCCTGCGCGACGCGGGCCTGCATCGTGCTGCCGCCGGGGGAGACGTGGGAGAAGTAGTCGTGCGTGGCCATGTCGCTGGCGTGGGCGGTGGCGGCCTGGGCCAGGCGACCGTCGGCGCGCACGGCGCGCAGGCCGTGCTCGTGGCGGACGCGGTTGATGAGGCATCGCAGCGCCCGGTCGGCCGCGGCGCGCGAGAGGTGCGCCGGGGCCGCGCCGGCGTGGGCGCAGGCCGGGGCGGCGGCCTGCGCCGGGGCCGTGCACGCGGCGGCCGCCGCGACGATGAGCGCGGCGTGCGCCAGGGCGCGGCGCAGCGTGCGATGTCCGCGGCCGGTCACGGCCGCGGTCCTGCCAGAGGAGGCTTCCACGCGGGGAGTCCTTCCGCATCTTGCCGGACCAGTGCCCGGTGCGTCGGACATTGCACGGCGGGAGCACCTCGAACCTCTGCACTAGTTGACGTCGTTGTGAACGCGTTGGGCCGCCGGAGGCCTGCCTACCATGGAGGGGTGCCGTCCGAAGCCCCTGCCGACCAGCGCGTCGCCGACCTCCTCGAAGGCCTCAACGAGCCCCAGCGCGCCGCGGTGATCGCCGGCGACGGGCCGCTGCTGATCCTCGCGGGCGCCGGCTCGGGCAAGACGCGGGTGCTCACCCACCGCGTCGCCTACCTCGTCCACACGGGCCGCGCGCGGGCGGGCGAGATCCTCGCGATCACGTTCACCAACAAGGCCGCCTCCGAGATGCGCGACCGCGTCGGGCTGCTGCTCGGCCACTCCACCCGCGCGATGTGGGTCATGACCTTCCACTCGGCGTGCGCGCGGATCCTGCGCGCCGAGGCCGAGCGCCTCGGCTACACGCGGCAGTTCACGATCTACGACGCCTCGGACTCCCGCCGCCTGGTCAAGCGCTGCCTCGACCAGCTCGACGTCGACCCCAAGCGCTTCACGCCCGGCTCGGTCGCCCACCAGATCTCCGACGCCAAGAACAAGCTGCGCAGCGCCGAGGACTACGCCCAGATGGTCGGCGGCTACTTCGAGCAGACCGTCGCCGAGGCCTACAAGCTGTACGAGACCGAGCTCGTCCGCATGAACGCCATGGACTTCGACGACCTGCTGTTCCGCATGGTCAACGTCCTGGAGCTCTTCCCCGAAGTCCGCGCCCGCTACTCCGCGACCTTCCGCCACGTCCTCGTCGACGAGTACCAGGACACCAACCACGCCCAGTACAAGCTCCTCCAGCTCATCGCGGGGGAGCACAAGAACCTGGCGGTGGTCGGCGACGACGCGCAGTCGGTCTATTCGTTCAGAGGCGCTGACATCCGCAACATCCTGGACTTCCAGGATGACTTCCCCGAGGCCAACGTCATCAAGTTGGAGCAGAACTACCGCTCCACGCAGACGATCCTGAGTGCGTCGAATGCGTTGATCGCCCATAACCGGGCGCAGATGCACAAGACGCTGTGGACCGATCAGGGTGAGGGGGATCCGGTCGTCATCCGCGAGTTGGAGGACGAGCACGCCGAGGCGCGGTACGTGCTGGGCGAGGTGCAGCGGCTCGTGGACGAGGGCGTCTCGCTGGCCGAGATCGCGGTGTTCTACCGGACCAACGCGCAGTCGCGGGTCATGGAGGACGCGCTCGTGCGCGCCGAGGTGCCCTACCAGGTCATCGGCGGCACGAAGTTCTACGAGCGCATGGAGGTCAAGGACACCATGGCCTACCTGACGCTCCTGTCCAACCCGGCCGACGCGATCTCGTTCACGCGCGTGGCCAACTCGCCCAAGCGCGGCATCGGCCAGACGTCGCTCTCGCGGGTGCTGGCGCACGCCGAGAACATGGGGATCACCGTGTGGGAGGCCGCCGACGACCCCGAGGGCGTCCCCGGGCTGGGCACGGCGGCGGTGCGGTCGTTCGGGCGGTTCATGTCCACCATGAACGGGCTGCGCGAGCGCGTCGCCGACTCGGTGCCGATCGGCGACCTGCTGGAGGCCGTGCTGTCGGAGACCGGCTACCTCGACGCGCTGGAGGCCGAGCGCACGATCGAGGCGCAGGGGCGGATCGAGAACCTCGGCGAGCTGGTCGCGGTCGCGCGCGAGTTCGACGCGGCGGCGCCCGCCGACCAGGATCGCCTCGACGTCTTCCTCCAGCAGACCGCGCTGCAGTCAGACACCGACAGCCGCAAGGACGACGCGGGCATGGTGACGCTCATGACCCTGCACAACGCCAAGGGCCTGGAGTACCCCATCGTCTACATGATCGGCTGCGAGGAGGGCGTCTTCCCGCACTCGCGCTCGATCGACGAGGGGACGCTCGAGGAGGAGCGGCGCCTCTGCTACGTCGGCATGACGCGGGCCATGCGCTCGCTGACGATGACCCACGCGCGCCAGCGCAGCGTCTTCGGCTCGCGCGCTTACGGGCTGCCGAGCCGCTTCCTGGCCGAGATCCCGTCCGACCTGGTCGAGCGCCAGGGCCAACTGACCGGCTACGCCGCCGCCGGCTCGGGCGCCGACCGTGGCGCGATGCGCCCGCGGGCCACGGCCTCCTGGGCCTCGATGCGCGCCGACGCCGCCGCGGCCTCGACCGACGACAAGGCCTTCCGCCTCGGCGACGACGTGCTGCACGCGGCGTTCGGAGAGGGCGTCGTGACCGGCGTCGAGCCCGGCGGCGTGGTGGTCATCCGCTTCGCCAAGGACGGCAGCGAGCGCAAGCTGATGGCCGAATACGCACCCATCAGCAAGCGCGGGTAGCGTGAGCACCGTGAGCGCAGACATCATCGACGGCAAGGCGATCGCGGCGAAGGTCCGGGCGGAGGTGGCCCGTGACGTCGAGGCGTTCACGCAACGCACGGGGCGGCGCCCCGGGCTGGCGACGGTCCTCGTCGGCGAGGATCCCGCCAGCGCCATCTACGTCGGCGGCAAGCAGAAGGCCTCGCGCGAGGTCGGCATCGAGCCGTTCGACCACCGGCTGCCGGCCAACGCCACCAGCGAAGAGGTCGAGGCGCTGATCGCGCAGCTCAACGCCGACGACAACGTCAGCGGCATCCTCTGCCAGCTCCCGGTCCCCGACCATCTCGACGGCGTGTACCTCACCGGTCTGATCGACCCGGGCAAGGACGTCGACGGCCTCACGCCGCTCAGCGCCGGCCTGCTCGCGCTCGGCCGCACCGGGCTGCGGCCCTGCACGCCCGCCGGCGTGATGGTCCTGCTCGACGAGGCCGGCGTCTCGCTGGAGGGCGCGCGCGCCACGGTCGTCGGCCGCTCCAACCTCTTCGGCAAGCCGATGGCCCAGCTGCTGCTGGCCGCCAACGCCACCGTCACGACCGCGCACTCGCGGACCAAGGACCTCGCGGGCGTCTGCCGCGAGGCCGACGTGCTGATCGTCGCCGTCGGCCGCGACCGCATGGTCAAGGCCGACTGGGTCAAGCCCGGCGCCGTCGTCATCGACGTCGGCATGAACCGCTCGAATTCGTCCCCGCCCACCCTGCACGGCGACGTGGCGTTCGACGAAGTTGTGGATGTCGCCTCGGCGATCACGCCGGTTCCCGGCGGCGTCGGCCCGATGACCATCGCCATGTTGTTGCGCAACACGCTCACCGCCGCCGAGCTGGCGGTGGCCGCGCAGGAGGTCGGCGCCTGATGCATCGGCTGCGCGCAGGGGAGTGGGTCGCGATGCTCGGGTCGGTGGGGTTGTTGGTGATGTTGTTCCTCGACTGGTTCGGGGTGCACCTCGGGCCCGTGCCGGACGTGGCCCCGGCCTCGGCCGACGGCGGCGGCATCGCCAACCTCGTCCAGCTCGAGATCCAGCGTGGCTCCCTGACCGGCTGGAGCACCCTCGGCTGGCTCATGATCGTCCTGCTCTGCGTCTCGATCTTCGGCGGGCTGGCCCTCAGCTACATGACCGCCCGCCGCACCGCGCCGGCCTGGCCGGTCGGCGCCTCGGTGCTGACGCTCGCGTTCGGGTCGATCGTCCTCGTGATCCTCGCGATCCGCCTGCTGGTCCTGGCCGGCGACGACGGCCCGGTCGCCGTCGGCGTCCGCTGGCCCGCCTACGCCGGCCTCGTCTTCGCCGCGCTGATCCCGGTCGGCGCCTGGCTCGCCCTGCGCGACGACCGCACGCACACCGCCGAGTCACAGGCCTACGTGCCGCCGCCGGCGCGTCCGGTTCCCGGCACCACCGCGGGGTAGGACCCCAGCATGAAGCTGCTGATCACCGGCGTCCACGGCAAGGTCGGGCGCGCGACGGTCGCCGCCGCGCAGGCGGCCGGCCACCACGTCACCGGCGTCGACCTGGGCCGCCCGAATTTCGACCGCCCCGAGCCCGGCGCGCCGCGCTACCAGCAGGCCGACCTGACCGACGCCGGCTCGGCCTACGCGCTGGTCGCGCGCGAGAAGTTCGACGCGGTCATCCACTCCGCGGCGATCCCCGAGCCGACCGGCAACCCGCCGCACGTCGTCTTCACCAACAACCTGATGGGGACGTTCAACCTGCTGGAGGCCGCGGTCCGCCTCGGCGTCCCGCGCTTCGTCCACGTCTCCAGCGAGACCGTGCCGGGCTTCTTCTTCCCCGAGCGGCCGTTCCTGCCGGACTACGTCCCGGTCGACGAGGAGCATCCCGTCCGCCCGCAGGATCCCTACGCGCTGGCGAAGTCCTTCGGCGAGCAGCTCTGCGACGCGGCGGTCGCGCGCTCCGACATCCGCGTCATCTCGATCCGCCCGTCGTGGGTGCAGAACAGCGACAACTACGCCCGCAACCTCGGGCCGCAGATCCGCGATCCCGACGAGCCCAGCGCGGGCTTCTGGGCCTACATCGACGTCGAGGACCTCGCCGACGCCCTGCTGCTGGCCGCCGCCTCGCAGCTGCCCGGCCACGAGGTCTTCTACATCGCCTCGCCCGACGTCGCCTCGACGCTCACCCTCCCCGAGCTCGTCGCCCGCCACCACGGCGACAAGGTCCCCGTCCGCCCCCTCGACCGCCCCGACGCCGGCGGCATCTCGATCGCCAAGGCCCGCCGCCTCCTCGGCTACGACCCGAAGCGGTCCTGGCGCGATCACCTCGACGAGCGCGGCCAGCCGATCCGCTGAGCGCTCGCCGCGATGGGTCATTGCGCGAGACGGTCCGCACCGGACCCGCGGAATGACTCATCTAGACTCGCGGGTCGTGATCGACCGCGAACAGGTTCTCCACGTCGCCAAGCTGGCGCGCCTCGAGCTCTCCGAGGACGAGGTGGGTCGGATGGCCACCGAGCTGTCTGGCGTGCTCGACCACATCGAGAAGATCGGCGAGCTGTCGTTGGACGACGTCGCGCCGACCAGCCACGTCGTCGCGATCGACAACGCGCTGCGGCCCGACGTCGTCGGTCCGTGCCTGCCGCGCGAGGTCGCGCTCTCGCAGGCGCCCGCCGTCCAGGACGACGGCTTCCTCGTCCCCAGCCCGCAGGCATAGGGGAACCGCACCGCATGTCCGACATCACCGCCCTCACCGCCAAGCAGGCCGCCGACGCCGTCGCCAAGGGCGACCTCGATCCGACCGAGCTGTTCGAGGCCTACCGCGCCAAGGCCGCCGCCGACGACCTCAACGCCTACACCTGGGTCGCCGGCGAGGCGCCCGCGGGCGACGGCGTCAGGGACACCCCGCTGGGCGGCGTCCCGCTGGCCGTCAAGGACCTCTTCTGCACCGAGGGCGTCCCGAGCCAGGCCGGCTCGCGCATCCTCGAGGGCTACCTGCCGCCCTACACGGCCACGGTCGTGCAGCGCCTGGCCGACGCCGGCGCGCCGCTGCTGGCCAAGACCAACCAGGACGAGTTCGCGATGGGCTCGTCGAACGAGAACTCCGCCTACGGGCCGGTCCTCAACCCGTGGGATCACACGCGCGTCCCGGGCGGCTCGTCGGGCGGCAGCGCCGCGGCGGTCGCCGGCGGCAGCGCGCCGTGGGCGCTGGGCACCGACACCGGCGGCTCGATCCGCCAGCCCGCCGCGCTGACCGGCATCGTCGGCCTCAAGCCGACCTACGGCACGGTCAGCCGCTACGGGATGATCGCCTTCGCCTCGTCGCTGGACCAGGCCGGCCCGCTGACGCGCGACGTCACCGACGCCGCGCTGCTCTTCCGCCACATGGTCGGGCGCGACGCGATGGACTCCACGTCGCTGCAGCACCCCGACGCCATCGTCCTCCCGACCGCCCAGCGGCTGGACGGCATCACGCTCGGCGTGCCCGAGGACCTCACCGGCGAGGGCATCGAGCCGGGCGTCCTGGCGCGCTTCGAGGAGACGCTGAAGACCGCGCAGGAGCTCGGAGCGAAGGTGGTGCGCGTCGCGCTCCCGCACGCCGAGTACGGCCTGAGCGCCTACTACGTGATCGCGCCCGCCGAGGCGTCGTCCAACCTCGCGCGCTTCGACGGCGTCCGCTACGGCAAGCGCGCCGAGGCCGACGACCTGCTGTCGATGTACACCAAGACGCGCCACGACAACTTCGGCGACGAGGTCAAGCGCCGGATCATGCTCGGCACCTACGCGCTGTCCTCGGGCTACTACGACGCCTACTACGGCCGCGCCCAGCGCGTCCGCACCAAGATCGCGCAGGACTTCACGAGCGCGTTCGAGCAGGTCGACTTCGTCGTCACGCCCACCGCGCCGACGGTCCCGTTCGAGTTGGGGTCCAAGACCGCCGACCCGCTCGAGATGTACCTCAACGACTACTTCACCGTGCCGATCTCGCTGGCCGGCATCCCGGCCATCTCGATCCCCGCGGGGCTCAGCGAGGAGCTGCCGGTCGGCTTCCAGCTCGCCGGCCCGGCGTTCAGCGAGAACCGCCTCCTGGACGCGGCCTTCGCGCTGGAGCAGGCCATCGGCTTCGACGCGACCGGAGGACGTTCCTGATGTCGGCCATCGAGTACGAGACGGTCATCGGGCTGGAGATCCATGTCCAGCTGGCGACCAACACCAAGATGTTCTGCAGCTGCGGGCTGAGCTTCGGCGACCCGCCCAACACGCACACCTGCCCGGTGTGCCTGGCGCTGCCCGGCAGCCTGCCCGTCGTCAACGCCGAGGCCATCCACTACGGGTTGATGATCGGCATGGCCCTGGGCAGCACGCTGGCCCCGCGCTCGATCTTCCACCGCAAGAACTACTTCTACCCCGACTCGCCGAAGGGGTACCAGATCAGCCAGTACGACGAGCCGCTGTGCCTCGGCGGGCAGCTCGGCGACGTGCGGATCCACCGCGTGCACCTGGAGGAGGACGCGGCCAAGTTGGTGCACTCGGGCGGCTCCGGGCGCCTGCACGCCTCCGACGCCTCGGTGGTCGACTTCAACCGTGGCGGCACGCCGCTGGCCGAGATCGTGACCGAGCCCGATCTGCGCGACGCGACGGCGGCCGCCGAGTGGCTGCGGATGCTCCGCGCCACGCTGCGCGCGCTCGGCGTCAGCGACGTCAACATGGAGGAGGGCTCGCTGCGCTGCGACGCCAACATCTCCATCCGGCCGGTCGGCACCACCGAGCTGGGCACCAAGACCGAGCTCAAGAACATGAACTCGTTCCGCTACATCGAGCGCGGCATCCGCGCCGAGGTGGCGCGCCAGACCCAGATCCTCCGCGCCGGCGGCGAGGTCGAGCAGGAGACGCTGCACTTCGACCCGCGCACGGAGTCGATCACGTCGCTGCGCTCCAAGGAGGAGGCGCACGACTACCGCTACTTCCCCGAGCCCGACCTGACGCCCGTGGCGATCACCGACGCCATGCTCGACCGCGCGCGCACCGCGCTGCCCGAGCTCCCCGGCGCCCGCGCCGACCGCTTGCAGCGCGACCACGGGCTGAGCGCCGACAGCGCGCACCTTCTGGCCTTCCGCACCGAGCTGGGCGACTTCTTCGAGGCGGCGCTCAGCGCCAACGGCGACACGCCGGCCGCCGAGCCGCAGGCGCTGGCCAACTGGATGGCCAACGAGCTGGTCTCGCGGATCGGCGCCGACGTCGATCCGGCCGACACGAAGGTCGCGCCGGCCGCGCTGGCCCAGCTCGTCGCGATGGTGACGGCCAAGCAGGTCACCCAGGGCGGCGCGCGGCAGGTGCTCGACAAGCTCGTCGCCGACGGCGGCGAGCCGGGCGCGATCGTCGCGGCCGAGGGCCTCGGCGCGGTGGGCGGCGCCGACGAGCTGGCGCCGATCGTCGAGGCGGCGCTGGCCGCCAACCCGGACGTGGCCGAGCGGCTGCGCGGGGGCGAGATGAAGCCGATCGGCGTCATCGTCGGCTACGTCATGAAGGAGACCAAGGGTCGCGCCGACGGCGGCGAGATCACGCGGCTGGTACGCCAGCAGCTCGGTCTGTAGCCCAAACCCTCAACCAACCCTCCGAAAGGGGTCAGACCACTTTCGGAGGGTTGCGGGGGCGGGATAGCATCGCGGTACCAGCAACCGTGCCCAGGAGGGAACGCATGTCACGTCTCGTGCGCATGGACCGGACCGGCCACACGACGCTCGCCGAGTGGACCGCGGCAGACCCCGACGCCGTCGAGGCGGCGGCGGAGGCGTTCCGCGCCCAGCTCGACCGCGGCTACTTCGGGATGGTCTCGACCGGCGAACGCCACGCGGAGATGGTCCGCGAGCTGCCGGTCGACGCCGACCTGGTGATCCTGCGCCTGCCGATCAGCGGCGGCTGATGGCGGCCGGCGCGGCGCCGCTTCCCGAGACGGCGGCCGTCCACTGGCGCCCGCGCGCCGACGCGCAGCGCCTGCGCCGCCGCGGCGCGCTGTGGACCCTGACGACCGTCGCCCACATCGTGCCGTTCGTCGCCGCGGGGATCGTGCTCGTCGTCGTCCAGCCGCTGGCGATCGCCGTCAGCCTCGCGAGCTTCGCCCACGCCTGGATCATCCCCGGGCTCTATGCCGCCCGCGGCGCCGACGTCGTCCGCCCGCGGGCGCGCGCCGGCGCCGCCGCCGAGGTCGCCGCGCTCGGCCTGCTCGGCGACCTCGTCGGCCACGAAGCCCGCGCGCTGCACGCCCGCACCGGCCTCGTCCTCGAACGCGGCCGCCTCGGCGTCTGGCTGGTCGGCGAGGCCGGCGCGCTGCTGGTCTGCGGCCGCCGCGTCCACTGCTTCTGCGTGCGCGTCAACGACCCCAACCTGCCCGGCGGCGATCGCATCGCCCACCTGCTGCTGGCCCTGCGCGCCGACGAGGAGGGCTTCGCCACCGTGGCCAACCTGTCGTTCTCCGGCGCGCGCTGGCGGGTGCGCCGCCGGCTCGCCCCGGCGATGCGGCCCGCGCTGCACGCCGCCGCGGCCCTCGACCGCGTGTAGGGGTCGACCCCGCAGACTTCCGACCGGATGGCCCTGCCCATGGACCCCGCGGTGCCGCACCATGATGTCCATGACCACCGCCACCGCATCCCAGCTGTCGAGGATCATCCTTGTCGGCGAGCGGTCGCGGCTGGGGTCGGGCCAGGACGCGCCGGCCATCCGCCGCTACCGCCTTGCCCGCCTGCGC
>DASYBY010000120.1:0-6480 GCA_036500525.1 Baekduia sp.
AGCGACACCTTGTCGCCGACGCCGCCGGTGGAGTGCTTGTCGAGCACCGGCCGGTCGATGTCTGACCAGTCCAGGACGCGGCCCGAGTCGCGCATGCCGAGCGTGAAGGCCGGCAGCTCCTCGGCGTCGAGCCCGCGGAAGTAGACGGCCATCGCGAACGCCGCGACCTGCGCGTCGCTCAGCGTGCCGTCGCCGATGCCGGAGGCCAGCGCGCGCAGCTCGTCGCCGCTCAGCGCGCGGCCGTCGCGCTTGTCGCGCAGCAGCTCCTTGGTCGGGCGGATCATGCGGTGGCGAGCTCCTGGACGAAGCGGGTCAGCACGCGCTGCAGGTCGCGCGCCGCGGTGGCGGCGTTCGCGAGCGTGTGCTCGTGGGTGAGGACCTCGTCGCCGAGGCCCTCGGCGAGGTTGGTGATCGCCGAGACGGCGGCGACGCGCAGCCCGCAGTGGCGCGCGACGATGACCTCGGGGACCGTCGACATGCCGACCGCGTCGGCGCCGAGCGTGCGGAACGCGCGGATCTCGGCGGGCGTCTCGAACGAGGGGCCGGAGACGGCGAGGTAGACGCCGTCGGCCAGCGCGACGCCCTCGACCTGCGCCGCCGCGTGCAGCTGGGCGCGCAGCTCGAGGTCGTAGGCGTCGCCGAGGCCGACGAAGCGCGGGCCGAGCGTGTCGTCGTTGGGACCGGTCAGCGGGTTGACGCCCATCAGGTTGATGTGGTCGCTCAGCGCCATCAGCTGGCCGGGCAGGACCTCGGCGCGCAGCGAGCCGGCCGCGTTGGTCAGGATGAGCGTCTCCGCGCCCAGTGCGCGGACCGTCCGGACCGGGACCGCGAGGTCGGCGACGGGGATGCCCTCGTAGAGGTGGGCGCGGCCCTGCAGGACGACGACCGGCGTGCCGGCCAGCGTGCCGAGCACGAGGCGCCCGGCGTGGCCGGCGACCGAGCCGACCGGGAAGCCGGGCAGCTCGGCGTACGGGATCGCGACCGCGTCCTGGACCGCGTCGGCCAGGCCGCCGAGGCCGGAGCCGAGCACGAGGCCGAGGCGCGGGGTGAGCGGTGTGCGCTCGCGGACGACGTCTGCCGCGGCGGTCATCCGATCGCCTCCCCGAGGTCGAAGGCCAGCGGCAGCAGCTCGGCGAGCGTCACCGTGCGCCGCACGCCCTCCGGCCCGCAGAGGTGCACGGGCGTGCCGGGGTCGGCGAGCTCCTTCAGCCGCTGGCGGCAGCCGCCGCACGGGACGATCAGCTCGGTGTCGGCCATGACGGCCACCTCCCGGATCCGGGTGCCGCCCGCGGCGATCAGCGCGCCGATGGCGGAGGCCTCGGCGCACTGGCCCTGCGGGTAGGCGCCGTTCTCGACGTTGGCGCCGGCGTGCAGCGCGCCGGCCTCGTCGCGCAGCGCGGCGCCGACGTGGAAGCGCGAGTAGGGCGCGTGGGCGCGGTCCATCGCCCGGTGCGCCAGCTCGACCAGCCGCGGCGTCGCGGCGCCCTGGTCGAGCAGCAGCGCCGCGTACCCCCGCGCGACGACGTGCTCGTCCTCCATCCCCAGCACCGCGCGCAGCTCGGCGACCTTCGCGTGCTCGGCGGAGAGATCGGAGTCGGCAGGCGCGACGGCCTCCAGCTCGATCCACGTGCCGAGGTCCTCGACGGTGTCGAGGTGGATCCGCACGCCGTCGTGCAGCAGCAGGCGCCGCGCCTTGTTGACGGTCACGACCGTGCCGAGGGACGCGTCCAGCGCCGCGGTCAGCGCGGCGGGATCGGGCACGCCGACGAGGTGGTAGGCGCTCTGGCGCGCGGTCGCCGCGTCGGCGCGCGCGTAGGCGATGAGCTGTGCGTGCACCGCGCCATCGGTGCCCTCGGCGTGCTCCTCGCGGAGCTTGAGCCGGCCCTCCCGAGCGGCGAAGTAGGTGTCGCGCTGGCGCAGCACCCCCTGGTCCTGGGCGCCGTGCGCCAGGGCCGCGCGCAGCGTGCGCTCGGGATCCTGGTCGCGCGCCTTGAGCTCGACGTTGCGCTGTGGAGCCATCGGCGGGCCAAGCTACTAGGCCGAGCACCCCTGCACACGGCGCCGAGCATGGACTACTGTCCGGGCCTCGATGGAAGGCCTACGTGTCGTGGACCACCCCGTGATGGCGCGAGCCGTCACCGAGCTGCGGGCTGCCGCGACGTCGCGCGCCGCCTTTCGCACGGCGCTGGCCGATGCGTCGTCGATGCTCGCCTACGAGGCGCTGCGCGATCTGCCGACCCGCGAGGTCGAGGTCGAGACGCCGCTGGAGCCCACGGTCGGCAGCCGGACCGCGCCGGTCACGGTGATCGCGGTCCTGCGCGCCGGGCTCGGGATGGTCGACGGCTTCCTCCGGTTCGTCCCCGACGCGGCGATCGGCCACCTCGGCATGCGCCGCAACGAGGAGACGCTGCAGCCCGAGGACTACTACGAGTCGCTGCCCGAGGGCGTCGACCACTCGACCGTCTTCGTCGTCGACCCGATGCTCGCCACCGGCGGCAGCGCCACCGCCGCGCTGCACCGCATGCGCCGCGCGGGCGCGACCGACCTGCGGCTGGTCTGCCTCGTCGCGGCGCCCGAGGGCGTCGCCGCCGTGCAGGCCGCCCATCCCGACGTGCCGATCCTCGCCGCTGTCCTGGACCGCGGCCTGGACGAGCGCGGCTACATCCGCCCCGGCCTCGGCGACGCCGGGGACCGGCTCTTCGGCACCGACTAGCGCCGCCCGCCTCCCCCCACCATGGCCTCCGCTCCCCACGACGATCCCGCCTCCCAGGCCTCCGGCCTGCCCCTCTCGACCAGCCAGTCGGGCGCCCAGCTGCCCAAGGGCCGCCACGGCCTGTCGCGCGCGTTCATCGCGTCCAACCAGCGCGAGCGCCTGCTCGACGCGATGGCCAACGTCGTGTCCGAGAAGGGCTACGCCGCCACCCGCGTCGTCGACATCACCAACTACGCGGGCGTGTCGCGCAAGACCTTCTACGAGCTGTTCACCGACAAGGAAGACTGCTTCCTCGCGGCGTACGACGCGATCACCGCGCTGCTGATGGAGCGGATGGCGCGCGGCCTGGCCGCGGTCGCCGACGACACCTGGGAGGCGCGGGTCAGCGCGCTGCTGGGCGAGTTCCTGCGCTTCCTCGCGGCCGAGCCCGCCTTCGCGCGCATGTGCATCGTCGAGGTGCTCGGCTCCGGCCCGCGCGGCCTGGCGCGGCGCGACGCGGCGATCGAGGCCTTCTACCCGATCGTCGACCAGCTGCCGCGCTCGCTGCCCGGCGCCGACCAGTGGCTCTCGCCGCTGACGCCGCAGTTCGTGACGGGCGGGATCTTCGAGGTCGTCTACGCGGCGATCCGCCGTGGCGAGACCGAGACGCTCACGGAGCTGGAGGAGGACCTGACGCACCTGGCGTTCCGGTCCTACCTGTACGGACGGGAGTGGGAAGCGGTCAAGCGCGCGGAGTAGGCGCGGCGCGCGGGGCGGCGCGGCGCTTACGCGTCGTCCGCGACGGCCATGTGCAGGCGCAGCGTCAGGCCCGCCGGCGCGGGGCGCAGCTCGACGAGGTCGCAGAGCTGGTTCATGAGCCACAGGCCGCGCCCGCCGGGCTGGGCGGCCGTCGGGATGTGGCGGCCGGCGAGCGGATCGAGCAGCCGGCCCTGGTCGGTCACCTCGCAGACGACGGTCTGCTCGGTCTCCCAGATCCGCAGCGTGCCGTGGCCGCCCCCGTGCAGCAGCGTGTTGGCCGCCGCCTCGTTGGCGGCCAGCAGCAGGTCGTCCAGGCGCGTGCCGTCGAGGCCCGCCGTCGCCGCGGCCGCGCGCACGAAGCGCCGCAGCCCGAAGAGGTCGTGGTCGATCGGCCGGTGCAGCGCTTCGTCGGGCGCCGGGTCGAGCGGGTGCGCGGCGGCCTTGGCGACCGCGCACGGATCGCCGTAGAGCGGGCTGTCGACGCGCCGGCCGGAGGCGTGCAGCACCGGATGGGTGCGCTGCGCGCCGACGAGCACCGCGGGCTCCAGGCCGGCGACGTCGTACGGGCAGAGGATCGAGACGGGCGCCTCGCCGAACGCGACGTTCACCAGCGCCTCGTGGCGCTCGCCCTCGACGCGCTCGCAGCGGCGGCGGCCCGGCCAGACCGGCTCGCCGACCCAGCGCATCGGCGCGCCCGGGCGGTCGTCGAGCGCCTGCTGCAGGGCCGGGATGATGCGCGCGGGGTTGCGGCCGAGCTCGGCCATGTCGATGAGCTCGAGCTGATCGGTCGGCCCGCCCAGACGTGCGCTCAGCACCGTGAGGCGCGGCTCCGGCACCGCGACGACCACGCGCTCTCCGGCGGCCAGGCCTGCGTGCACGAAGGCCGACGTCCCTTCGAGGAACTCGTCCATCCCTTCGTACAGCAGCGCTTCGTGCGCCATCGGCGTCATGCGCGCACACCGTAGCCCTCTGGATCGGCCGGCGGCCGGCGTGTCTGGAACCGGTCACGCCCCTGACTGCAGGGCTTCTAGAGCTTGCGGACCCGCACGGCCGTGCCGTACGCGCAGATCTCCGTCCAGGTCGATCCCAGCTCGGAGGTGTCGAAGCGGAACGCGAGGATCGCGTTGCCGCCGCGCGCGTTCGCCTCCTCCTCGAGCCGCTGCTGCGCGTGCGCGCGGCCCTCGGCCAGCATCTTCGTCATGCCCTTCAGCTCGCCGCCGACCAGCGACTTCAGCGACGCGCCGATCTGCGAGCCGACGTTGCGCGACCGGACGGTCAGGCCGAACACCTCGCCGAAGACCTCCTCGATCTCGTAGCCGGGGAGGTCGTTCATGGTGCTGATGATCATGGGCGCGATCTTACGGGCGAGCCCGGGCGAGATCGTCGTCCACCAGCCCGCGCAGCTCGACCAGCTCCCCGATCTCCGCCAGCGACAGCCCCGCGTCCTGCGCGGAGCCGATCACCTGCAGCCGCCGGAGGGCGTCGGCGCGGTAGCGGCGCCCGCGGCCGCCGGCGGTCGGCGCCGGGAGCAGGCCCGCGCGCTCGTAGTAGCGGACGCGCGAGAGCGTCAGGCCCGAGAGGTCGGCGAGCTGGGACAGCGTCAGCAGATGATCGTCGTGGCCCATCCCCATCGGAACTCCTCACCACCGCAGGATGCTGAGCACCCTACGCACGTTGCTCCTAGGTCGGAAGGGGCGCGCCCGCCAGGGCGGCCACGGCGCCGATCGCGCCGGCGGTGACGAGCGTGGCGAGCACGCCGCGGCGCAGCACCAGCAGCGCGATCGCGGCGGCCGCCAGGATCGCCCACTGCCACGCCTCGCCGAGGGCCAGCGCGAGCGGGATCGCCGAGCCGAGGATCGCACCGAGCGCGGCGGGGGCGGCGCCGTCGATGAAGGCGCGGATGCGGGGGTTGGCGAGCATCGCGTGGAAGCGGTCGGCGCCGATCGCGACGAACAGGAACGAGGGCGAGAACGCCACCAGCGCGGCGAGCAGGCCGCCGCCGACGCCCGCCGCGGCGTAGCCGACGACCGCGACGGTCAGCACGACCGGCCCGGGCGCGACCTGCCCCAGCGCGACGGCGTTGAGGAACTGCCCGTCGGTCATCCAGTGGTGCTGGGTGACCGCATCGGACTGCATCAGCGGGATGATCACGAACCCTCCGCCGTAGGAGAGCGCGCCGACCTTCAGCGCCGTCCAGCACAGCGCGCCGAGGCCGCCGGCCGAGGTGGCCGCGGCGAGCAGGAGCGCGAGCGGCGCGGGGCTCGCGGAGGCGACGCCGCCGCCGGCGCGGGTCCGGGTGCGCGCGGCGTGCGCCACCGAGGCGGCGCCGCAGGCCAGCAGGACGAGGACGAGGTACGGGCCGACGGTGGCCGCCGCGAGCGCCCCGAGCAGGATGTAGGTCAACACCGCGCCGCGCCGGTGGGCCGCGCGCGTCCAGCTCGGGCGCACGAGGTCCAGCCCCGTCTTGACCGCCACGGCGGCCACCGCGGCGCCCGCCCCCGCGCCGGCGCCGAGCAGCGCCCGCGGCGGGGCCTGGGCGAGGAAGGCGGAGCCGAGCAGGAGGACCAGCGCGAGGCCGGGGAGGATGAACGCGGCGCCGCCGACCAGCGCGCCGAGGCGGCCGCGGAGCCGCTGCGCGCAGGCGATCGCCAGCTGCGTCGACGCCGGGCCGGGCAGCAGGTTGACGGCCGCGATGGTGTCTTCGAACTCGCGCTCGTCGATCCAGCCGCGGCGCGTGACGCAGAGGTCGCGCAGCATCGCGATGTGGACCGGTGGACCGCCGAAGCCGAGGCAGCCGATGCGTCCCCATTCGCGCAGGACGGTGCCGAGCGTCGGCCGCGGGATGGCGTCGGCGGGCACGGCGGCACACCCTAGTTCAGGTTGTGCGGACCACTCGTTACGAACCGAACATTTAAGTGGCGGGCGCCGGCAGGCCGAGCTACGGTCAGCCTCAAGCGATCGACTGGAGCACCCGTGCAGACAACCCGGCTTCCAGCAGGCCGATCCACTTCCGCCGTCACCGCCGTCCT
>DASYBY010000121.1:0-1543 GCA_036500525.1 Baekduia sp.
CCACGTTGAAGTACATGGACGTGAAGATGTAGGCGATGATCAGGATCGTGTAGACCCAGATCAGGGCCTCGGCGAAGCTCGCGACCTGGTCGCGGGCGGTGGCGAGGATGAGCATCAGGCGCGAACCCCCAGCACGGCGTCCAGCGCGTCCTGGAAGGCGGCGCGGACGCCGGCGCGCTCCAGCGCCGCCAGCCCGCGCGCCGTGGACCCGCCCGGCGAGGTGACCTCGCGGCGGACCGCGAGCGTGTCGTTGCCGCGGGCGCGCAACAGCGCTGCCGTCCCGGCGAAGGTCTGGACCACCATCTCGGCGGCCTTGTCGGGCGGCAGCCCGTGGCGGACGCCCGCGTCGACCTGGGCCTCGGCCAGCAGCGCCACATAGGCGGGCGCGCAGCTCATGAGGCCCATCGAGGCGTCGACGAGCCCGTCGGCGACCTCGACCAGCAGGCCCAGCTCGGCGAACAGCGCCGGGACCTCCTCGTCCAGCCGCGCGTCCTGGTCGCCGTCGGCGGCGCGGACGACGACGCCCTCGCGCACCTCGACCGGCGTGCTCGGCAGGAAGCGGTAGACCGGCCGGTCGGGGTAGGCGGCCTTCAGGTCGGCCAGCGAGACCGCGCCGAGGATCGAGGCGACGGCCTTGGCGTGCGGCGCGACCTCGGCGGCGACCTGCGCCAGCTGGGCCGGCTTGTGGCAGAGCACGACCAGGTCGGCGCGCTGCGCGAGCTCGGCGTTGGAGCCGACGACCTCCCCGCCCAGCTCGGCGACGAGCGCCTCGGCGGCGGCCGGCCGCACGTCGGTGCACAGCACGGGGCGACCCCAGCCTCGAGCGAGGCCGCGCGCCATGTTGCCTGAACCGATGAGACCGACCTTCACGGGCGACACAGTACCGCCCGGGGGCCGCCCGGCTAGGACTGGTTGAAGAAGCCCTTCTCGATCAGCTGGGCGCGCTCTTCGGCCGAGATCTCGACGTTGCGCGGGGTCAGCATGAACACGCGGTCGGCGACGCGCTGCATCCCGCCGTCCAGGGCGTAGGTCAGCCCGGAGGCGAAGTCGATCAGCCGCTTGGACAGATCGGTGTCGGTCCCCTGGAGGTTCAGCACGACGGGGATGTCGTCCTTGAACTTGTCGGCGACCTGCTGGGCGTCGTTGAACGACTTGGGGATGACGAGGTGCAGCTTGACGCTGCCGCCGTTGCGCTTGGCCGGGGCGGCGCCGCCGACCGGGCGGAGGTTCGCGCGGGTGGGCCGCTCGTCCTCGGCGAAGATGTCGTCGAACTCGTCGCGGCGCCGGCGGGAGCTCAGCCGGGGGACGCTGGGACGCTCGCGATACCGGTCCTCCGCCGGAGGCTCGGGCTCGTAGCGCTCGTCATCGGCGTCGGCGTAGCCGTCGCGTTCTTCGGCCAAGCCGAAGTAGACCATGCCCTTATGCCAGAAGTCGGTCAACGCCACGCCTGCAATTCTACGCGCTCCAAGGGGAAAATCCTGCAATCAGCGGTACAGCTTCGTGCCGAGGCGCACGATCGTCGCACCCTCCTCGACCGCGACGC
>DASYBY010000122.1:0-2076 GCA_036500525.1 Baekduia sp.
TCCACATCGGATCCTGGCTGGACTTGCCGTCCTCGTTCTTGCTGGCGATCTGGGCCGTCGTGGCGGCGACCAGGCCGGTGCCCGCGCCGAGCGTGCGCGTCGGCTTGCCCTGACCGTCGAGCAAGGTGATGGACTTGCCGTTGCCCGCGGGCTTGGCGAAGACGCCGCTCGCGGCCGGGCCCTTCTCCAACAGCTGGGCGGTGGAGTCGCCGCGCAGGACGACCCACGGGCCGACCAGGATGCGCAGGGTGTCGGCGACGAAGCTCGTGCCGATGCCGCCCTTGAACGCCGGGAGGCCGAGGCTCGTCAGCTTGTCGACGATGGAGCCGCAGGCGGCCGACTTGGGGTCGTAGCACTCGACGCGCGTCGGGAGCTTGCGGCCGTCGACGCCGTGCAGGAACGGTTCGGGGAACGAGCCGACGACGGCCGGCACGCGGTCGGTGACGCCCCAGTCGTGGTAGTCCCACCAGACGTTGTCGCCGGCGTGGACCTTCACCGACGTCGCGCCCTGGCTGGACTCGACGCCGTTGACGTAGAAGAACCAGTCGAACGGGCGCCCGGCCTTGCGGCCGCCGCTGAGGCCGTCGATCGACTGCACGAAGCCACCGCCGTAGCGCGTGCTGACCTTCGGCACGTTCCGCTGCAGCAGCCGCATCACGGTGTCCGAGCCGCCGACCTTGGGCTGGTCGTCCTGCGCGACGCCGTGGGCGCCGAAGTCCTGGGTGACCAGCAGCTCGGTCTGGCTCGGTGCGGTGCCCGCGCCCGCGCCGCAGCCCGCGGCCACCGCCGCCAGGAGGGCGACGGCGGCGATCGCAGCGCTGCGGCGCAGGGCGCGGACCCTAGGCAACCGTGAACACCACCCGTGACGTGTCGCGGGCGAGCTGGGCGGTCTTGTTCCCCGCCTTGTCGACGACCTGGAGATCGAGGACGTAGCGGCCGCGGCCGAGCTTGGCGGGCAGCAGGTAGGTGAAGTCCTGCTTGGCGCCGACCGAGAAGTACGTGCCGTGCGTGGCCCCGCACTTCTTCTCCTTGACGAAGCGCTCCTTCTTGCCGTCGTAACTCGTGCAGGACCCGTGGTCGTTGCGGGTCAGGCGGAGGCGGACGTCGGCCAGGCCGGCGGGATCGGTGGCGACGTGGCCGGCGATCTGGCGCGGTCCCTTGCCCTTGGCGTACTTCTTGCCCTCGGGCATCGAGGTGAGCGCGCCGTTGGCGGCGACCTTGTCGGGCGAGCCGCAGAAGCCGTCGTCGCCGCGGGTGAAGCACGCCGCCGGCGGGTTCGGCAGCCCCGACGAGACCGACTCGGCCGTCCCGCAGAGCCCGTCGTGGCCGTTGGTGGCGCAACCGGTCATGCGGCTCGGGGCGCGGTTGCCCTTGGTCGCGACCAGGGCGTAGGGGCCGCCGGGAACCGTGACCTGCGCGGTGCCGTCGGCGCCGGTCGTGACCGGAGCGGCGCCGCCGGCGACGGTGGCGCCCGCCGAGGGCACGAACGTCGTGGGGGTCGGATTGCCGTCGGTGTCGTAGGACGTGGCGGTGTCGGTGGCCGTCACCGTGAAGGGCTGGCCGGGCACCGCGGTGGTGGGCGCGGCGAGGAGCACGGGATCGCCCCAGCCGGACGTCGCGAGGAACGGCGCGAAGCCCTCGCTCACGTACCAGAGGAGCTTGTCGCCGTCCGCGAGCGCCGCGCCGCAGCCGAAGGCGCTCGTCGCCTTGCCGTTGATGACGAAGACCCAGCCGGGCTGGTTGGGACCGAACGGCCGATCCTCGCTGAGGATCCGCGTCGCCCCGTAGATGCTGCCGTCCCAGTCGCCGCCGGTGACGGCGTCGAGCGCGCCGAGCACGTTGTCGCCGTTGGGGCAGCTGTCGCCGGCCTTGCTGACCGTCGCCGGCGTCTGCACGGTGGTCGGCGGGACGTTGATGTTCAGCCCTTCGATCTCCACCGAGACCGATGCCGCCATCGCCGGGCTCGCTGTTGCTGCGAGCGCCAGGCCTCCTACCAGGAGGCCGAGGATCTTGTGCTTCATGCGGGAACCACCCCTTGCCGCGAGGGCGTCGAGTCCATGACGGTCGGAGGCAGGT
>DASYBY010000123.1:0-16983 GCA_036500525.1 Baekduia sp.
GCGCGGCGCTGCCGGCGACGCTGAGCCGCGGCGGCCCGGCGACGATCGGCCGGGCTGGCCGTCATCTCGGTCTCCTCGCGGTGCTTCGCCCACTTGTCGCGCTCGGCGTCGGTCATCGTCCGGATCGTCAGATCTCCCGTCTCGACCTGATCCGCGATGCGCTCGAGCTTCGCCTCTCGTGCTGCCTGATCTCGCTCTCGCTGCGTCTTCGCCATAGCTAGAGGATACCCCGCCGCGGACCGCACTAGCGCAAGTGGTCCTTCTCGTGCGTTCTGACCTCAAGATCGGAGCCTCGCGGTCGATCCCCGAGGGAAGATGATGGGGCTGACCAGGGGCCATCAGGAGCGCGTTCGCATCCTCGTCCCGCGGCTCGTCACGGTCGAGGCCGTCGTCACGCGTGTCGTCGCCGGCGCGGCGGAGCTGACGCTGCTGCACCGCCCCGAGATGCCGCTGCGGTTCCTGCACCGGCGCAAGGCGACGATCGTGCCGGTGCGCGGCACGGGGCGCGTCGACGGGCGCGTGCTCGCGGTGCCCGACGTGGCGGGGAACGTCCGCGAGGACCTCCTGCACTTCCTGCAGGCCGTGGTGCCGCTGGCGCCGCGGCCGCCGTCGCAGCGCCGCGACCACGCGCGGATCGACCTCGTGCGGCCCGTCGCGATGATCCCCGACGGCTTCCAGGTCGGCTGGCTCAACGGCTTCGTCAAGAACGTCAGCGCCGGCGGCGTGCTCGTCGCGGGCGCCGACGCGCTGGAGTCCGGCGACCGGCTGCGCCTGCGCTTCGAGCTCGACGACGAGGAGAACCTGATCGACCTCCTCGCCCGCGTCGTGCGCGCCGACGACGGCTCCGGCCTGCGCGGCCTGCGCCTCGAAGGGCTCAGCGAGCGCGAGCGCGAGCGGATCGTCCGCTTCGTCTTCGCCCGCCAGCGTCATGCGCTGGCCGAGCTGCGCGCCCGCGCCGTCTGAGCCGTCGTTCGCCGGTTACCGCGGGACGTCGCGCTCCCGCCGCTCCGTGGCCGCGTCGTCGGCCGTCGCCGGCGCGCCGTCGCGATCGCGATCGCGCACGAACCGCTGGTGCTCGGCCGCGAGGTCGTCGTCGGCCAGGCCCTCCTCGTGGAGCGCGGCGCGCGACTCGTGCAGCTCGGCCTCGGCGCGATCGGCGCGGGCCTCGCGCTCGGCGCGATCGGCGTCGGCGAGGTTCTCCCGCGCGACCTCGCGGTGCGCGCCGGCGACCTCCTCGCGGCGGCGACTCACCTGGCGCTCGCGCTGCCGTGCGCGCGACCGCGGCAAGGCGTAGGCCAGGGCGATGAGGATGAGGACCACGATCACGACGATGGCGATGATGGCTCCGGTGGACATCGGATGCTCCCTCCCGTGGGACGTTGGGTGACCACGGCGTACCCGTACCCTGGGTGTCGATGAACGCGCTCTCCAGCTTGGTCCTCGCCGCCGCCGGTGGCGGCTCCAGCGGCTTCGGCGGTGGCGGAGGCGGCGGTGGGGGCGGCAGCTTCGGCGGCGGAGGCGGCGGAGGGTTCGTCGGCGGCGGCGGCGGCGGAGGGGGCGGCGGCGGCTCGGTCATCCTCATCCTGCTGATCGTCGTGGCGGTCCTCGTGTTCTTCGTGGCCGGCCTGATCGGCTCGATGAAGTACCGCCGCGCCCGCGCCCAGCGCGTCCGCGCCACCGAGCTGGCCGCCGCGGAGGCGTCGACCGACGACGAGGACTTCGCGCCCGAGAACGTCCGCGCCGCGACGATCGCGCTCTTCCACGAGATCCAGCGTCGTTGGTCGACCAACGACGTCGAGGCGCTGGAGGAGCTCGTCGGCCCCGACCTCATGGTCGAGTGGCGCCGGCGGCTCAACGACTTCAAGCGCAAGGGGTGGCACAACCGCTGCGAGCCCCAGGGCGACCCGCAGGTCGAGTACGTCGGACTGGTCAACCGCGAGGGCGAGGACGAGGACCGCGTCGTCGTGCGGATCACCGCGTCGTTGATGGACTACGTCGAGGACGTCCACGGCCGCACGATCCTCAAGGAGGGCCAGACCGACCCGTCGGTCACGCTCCAGGAGTGGTGGACGCTGCACCCGCCCGGCGAGTGCTGGCGGCTGCTGTCGATCGAGTCCGAGGCCGAGGGCCGCCACCACCTGATCGACGAGCTGGTCGCCGTGCCGTGGGGCGCCGACCGCGTCCGCGACGACGCGCTGGTCGAGACCGCCGTGGCCGAGGCGCTGCCCGCGGGCGTCGCCGTGGCCGAGATCGCGCCCGCGGTGCTCGACGCCGACGCGCGCGCCGCCGCGCTGGACCTCGCGCTGGCCGACGGCCGCTTCGCCCCCGACGTGCTGGAGGTCGCCGCGCGCCGCGCGGTCGAGGCGTGGGTCGAGGCCGTCGACGGCGCCGACGACGCGCTGGAGGCGCTGGCCGATCGCGGCGCGATCGACACCCTGCTCTACGGCGGCGACGGCTCGCGCCAGACGCGCGTCGTCGTCCGCGGGGCGCGCGTGCAGGAGCTGGCGATCTCGGGGCTGGACCCGCACGCGGTGCCGGCGACGATGGTCGCGACCGTGACGCTGCGCGGCCGCCGCTACGTCGAGGATCGCGACACGGCCGACGTGCTGGGCGGGTCCAAGACGCGCGACAGCGAGACGGTGCAGCGGTGGACGTTCGCCCTCGGCGACGAGCCCGCCACGCCGTGGCGCCTCGTCGGCGTGGCGTAGGGCTCAGCCCTCGGTCGCGGCGGCCGTGAGCGTCGCGACGACCTCGGCGCTGCCCGACGCCATCAGCGCGCCGAACAGCGTGCCGATGAGCAGGCCGCGCAGCTCGTCGCGCGACAGGTCGCGGTGGGCGATCCAGTCCAGGCACGCGCCGTCCATGAACCACAGCCAGCCGCGGACCGCGGTGCGCGCGCCGGGCGGGACGGGCTGGTCCTCGCCCGCGATGCCGCCGAGGATCCGCGTGGCCGTGGCGGAGCGGACCTCCTCGACCATCGCGCGCACCTCGGGCACCTCGCCGGCGGTGATCAGCAGCTTCTCGTAGCCCTCGCGGTGCTCCTCGATCCAGCCGAGGTAGACGTCGAGGCTGCGTTCGAGCTGCTGCAGCGGCGGGAGCGCCGCGTCGGGCTCGGTGCGTTCGCGCAGCTCGTCGGCCGCCGCCTGCAGCGTGGCCTGGAAGTAGGCCTGCTTGGACGGGAAGTAGTGGTACAGCAACGCCTTGGAGATCCCGGCCTCGCGGGCGATGCGGGCCATCGACAGCTCCGAGTAGGCCGAGCTGGTGAAGAGCTTTTCGCCGAGGGCGATCAACTGGGCGCGGCGCTCGTCGACGCCGAGGCGGCGGTAGGCGGGTCCTCCGGAGGCGTCGGGCACCACCCCATTCTACCGCTGCTCTTGACCGTCGGTCGATAAGTCTCTACGGTGCTGCTGACCGATGGTCGACAAGGAGCGGGAGATGGTCGTCGAAGAGCAGTGGATGGACGAGATCGAAGCGCGGCTGGCGCACGTCGAGGCAGCGATGGAGCGCACGGCGAGGGCCGGGGCCAAGGGCTCCCGGGCGGTCGCCGTGGTCCATTCCGACTGGAGCCTCGTCGCGCCGGAGCGCCCGGCGGCCGACGTGCAGGCGGCCCGCGCCGGCGCCTCCGCCCGGGCGGCCGCCGCGGAGGACGCCGCCGAACGGGCCGCCATCGCCGCGGAGACCGCCCCCGCGCCGGGGCCGTCGCTCACCCGCCCGCGCCCCGTCGCGCAGCCCAGCGTCTCGTTCGAGGACCTCCTCGGCGGCCGGGTGCTGGCGTGGGCCGGCGGCGCGGCGCTCCTGCTCGGGGTCGTGTTCTTCCTGGCCATCGCCGTCTCGCGGGGCTGGCTCGGCGAGGAGGCGCGCTGCCTGCTGGCCGCCGCGGGCGCGCTCGGCCTGCTGGGCTTCGGCGTCCGGCTGCGCGAGCGCGGCGGGCCGGTCGAGGCCGCCCTCGCCGCGGCCGGCGCGGCCATCGGCGCGCTCTACGTGACGATCGCCGTCGCGACCCGCGCCTACGACCTCTTCCCGGCGACCGCCGGCATCGGCGTCGCGCTCGTCGTCGGCGCCGCCGCCACCGTCCTGGCGATCCGCTGGCGCTCGCAGACCGTCGCCGCCCTCGGCATCCTCGGGGGCCTCGCGGCGCCCGCGCTGGCCGGCGCTCCGTCCGACGGCGCGACGATCGCCCTCCTGCTCGCCGCCGCCGTCCCGGCCGCGGCCGTGCTGATCGTCCAGCGCTGGGATCGCCTCGCGCTCGCGGCCTTCGCCGTCACCGCGCCGCAGCTCGGCCTGTGGCTCGCCGACGGCCCTTCGTCGGCCGCCGCGCTGACCGCCCTGGGCGCGTTCGGCGTCCTCACCGTCGTCCAGGCGGTCGGCTTCGAGCTGCGCACCGCGGCACCCGGGCTGCGCCCGACCTCGGCGTTCCTCCTCACGCTCGACGCGCTGGTCCTCGCCGGCGCCGGCAGCGCCGTCGCGCTGCACCACGGCGACCCGACGGTCGCCCACCTGTGGCTCGCCGGCCTCGCGCTCGTCCACCTCGCGGTCGGGCTGGCGACCGACCGGCTGCCGCGCGTCTCGCGTGAGCTGGGGCTGCTGGCGCTGACGGTCGGCGTCGTACTGGCCGACGTCGCGTTCGCCGCCACGTTCAGCGGTGTCGCGCTGCCCGTCGGCTTCGCGCTCGGCGCGCTCGCCTTCGCGGCGCTGGCCCGTGTGCTGCCCGACCGCCAGGCCGACCACCTCTTCGTCCGCGCCGGCCTCGGCGGCCACGTGCTCCTGGCCGCGGCGCACGCGCTCGTGATCGACGCGCCGGCGGGCGCGCTGCTGGGCGGCGGAGCGGCGGTCGACACCGGCGCGGCGGCGCTCGCGCTGGCGTCGGTGGCCGCCGTGTCGTTCGCCGGCGCCCGCGTGGAGTCGCTGCCGCGGGCGCTGCGCGCCGCGCTCGACATCACGGCGCTGGCCGCCGTCGCGTGGCTGTCGGCCATCGTCCTGACCCCGGTGCCGCTGGCCATGGCCTGGGTGGCCGAGGGCACCGCGCTGGCGCTGGTGTGGCGGCGGACCGACGATGCGGTCGCCGCCGGCGCCGCGTGGGCGCACCTCGCGCTCGGCGCCGGGGTCGCGCTGATCGTCGTCGCTCCGCCCTACGCGATCGTCGACGGCTTCGACGATCCGCTGGGGGCGATCGCCGTGCTCGGCGCGCTTGCCCTCGCGCTCGCCCAGTGCGCCCGCTGCGACCTGCGCGGCACGACCCTCGAGGAGCAGCGCATGGTCACCGGCGCGCTCTGGGGCGGCGCGGCCCTGATCGTCCTGCTGCTCGCCTCCGGGCTCGTCGTCACCCCGCTCGACGTCCACGCCGGACAGGTCGCGCTCTCCGCGCTCTGGGGCCTGACCGGCGCCGCCGCGCTCGTCGTCGGGCTGCGGATGGACTGGGCGATCGTCCGCCGCGCCGGCCTCGGCCTGCTGCTGGTGACGATCGGCAAGGTCTTCCTCGTCGACCTCGCCACGCTCGACAGCGCCGCCCGCGCCGGCTCCTTCCTCGCCCTCGGCGTGCTGCTGCTCGGCGCCGCGTTCGCCTGGCAGCGCCAGCGGCCGGGCAGCGGCCGGGGCGCGAGCACCGCCGCCACCGCGGCCGCGGACGTCGAGTCCGTCTGACGGCGCTCCTCCTCGCCCGGCGGCGCCGGGCGGCCGGACGGCGGTCGCTCCCTCCGGCGCCACCGTTCCGCGGTCGACCTCGCCTGACCGGCGGCTGCCGCCACCGCCGCCGCGCCGACCGGGCAGACTTGCCCGTGCATGCGGTCCCGCCACGTCCTGCTCGCCGTCGCCGCCGGCCTCGCGCTGGCCGATGCCTCGGTGGTCACGCTGGCGCTGCCGCAGCTGCTGCGCGAGCTGCACACGTCGGTCGAGGGCGTCGCGCTCGTCCTGATCGTCTACGCGGCGGTGATCGTCGTCGCGCTGATCCCGGCCGAGCTGCTGCAGCGGCGGATCGGCGCCCCGCAGATGGCGACCGCGGGCCTGGGCGTGTTCGCCGCCGCGTCGCTGGTGTGCAGCGTCAGCGGCTCGCTCGGGCTCCTGCTCGCCGCACGCGGCGTGCAGGCCGCGGGCGGCGCGGGCGCGCTGGTGGCGGCGTTCGCGCTGCTGGAGCCCGGCGGCGCCGCGGGTGCCCGCGGCCGGCAGCTGTGGCTCGGCACGGCGGTGCTGGCGGCGGCGGTCGGGCCGGCGCTGGGCGGCGCGCTGACCGAGGCGCTGAACTGGCGCGCGATCTTCTACGTGCAGGCGCCGGTCGCCGCGGCGGCGGCGGTCGCGGCCTGGTGGGAGCCGCGCCGCGCGACGGCGCCGGTCCCGCGCACCGCCGACGACGACGGGCCCGCGATGCGCCCCGGACCGGCGATCGCGCTCGCGCTGGTCAGCGCCGCGCTGACCTCGGTCCTCTTCCTCCTGGTGCTGCTGCTGGTCGCCGGCTGGGACGTCTCGCCGCTGCGGGCGGCGATCGCGGTCAGCGTGATCCCGGTCGGCGCGCTGCTCGGCGCACGCATCCCCGGGCCGCCGCGGGCGCGCGCCGCGGCCGGCTGCGCGCTGGTCGGCGCCGGCGTGCTCGCGCTCGCGTTCCTGCCCGACGCGCGGCTGCTGTGGACGGTCGTGCCGCAGGCCGCCGCCGGGCTCGGCATGGGGCTCGCGCTCCCCGCGCTGGGCGGCGACCTCCTGCCCGAGCGCGACGCCCGCGACGCCGCCCGCCTGCTGACCCTGCGCCACGTCGGGATCGTCGCGGCGCTGCTGATGCTCGCGCCGATCGTCAGCAGCCAGCTCACGACGTCGACCGACCGGGCGCGGCTGCGCGGCGTCGCGGTCGTCCTCGACGCCAAGCTGCCGCCGACCGACAAGCTGCGCCTCGCCCCCGACCTGCTCGCCGGCGTCGCCGACGACCAGCCGCGCGCGGGCCTGCGCGCCGCGCTGAAGACCGGGCGGTCGTCGGTCGCCGCGTCCGACCAGGGCACCTACGCCGCGCTCGCGCGCCGCACCGACGACACGCTCGTGCTCGCCGTCGGCGAGGCGTTCCGCACCGCCTTCCTGGTGACGGGCGCGCTCGCGCTGCTGGCGGCGCTCGCCGTCGCGCCACGCCGCCGCCCCTCGCGCCCGCAGGCGCTGGCGCTCGCCGCGGCGACCGCGGTCGTCCTCCCGCTGGCCTACCTCGGCCTGCACGCGCGCTACGCGCCGGAGGCCGTCGCGCTGCGCAACCCGTGCCAGCGTCGCGACCTGCCCGGCACCGGCGGGATCGAAGGGTTCCTGCAGGACCGCGCGCTCGAGGTGCTCGACACGACGGCCTGCCGCGCCGGCTCATCGCGCGAGGAGCTCGTCCTCGCGCTGGCCGACGACCGCGACCGCCGGCGCTTCGAGCAGGAGCACGGCGTCGACCCGCGCAGCCTGTCGAGCATCCTGCAGTCCCTGCTGGGCTGAGCCCCGCGGAGCTACAACAACTCGGGCAACGACTCCTGCGGATCCCCGTGCAGCAGCCATCCCGTGTCGGTGCGCTCGACGAGGCCGCGGCGCGTGAGCACGCCGAGCGCCGTCGTCACCGACGGGCGGCGGGCGCCGACGAGCTTGCCGATCGTCTCGTGCGTGAGCGCGAGCGGGACGCGCACGCCCTGCGGCGAGACGCGGCCCCAGCGGTCGGCCAGCAGCCACAGCAGCACGAGCACGCGGGCGTCGACCCTCGGCACCTGCGCGATGGCGCGCTGGACCGAGAGCGAGCGCGTACGGCGCGCGGTGCGGCCGATGAGCGTGTCGAGCATCGTCGGCCATCGGCCGGCGACGGCGGCGAAGCGCCGGTCGAGCACCGCGACGCGCGCGGGCTCGAGGACGGCCCACGAGACGCTGCCGGGCAGCGGATCGAGCGAGGCCTCGTCGTCCCACGGTCGGATGATGTCGCCCTGGCCGAGCAGCTCGGTCGTGGAACGACCGGCGAGCTCGACATCACGGGTGATCAGCCCGTCGAGGACCAGAAGGCCCACGGCGGGAGCGGCGCTCTCGCCGTTGGGCGAGGGGAACTCGAACGGGCCGGTAGGCAGCGCATGCACCGCGGCGACGGCATGCCTCCGGGCGAGATCTCGTGCTTCCCCGCTCAGACCGGCTCCCATTTCGGGATCCGCGTCGAGGATGGAGATCAGTGGACGTTGGGTCATTGTCTGACTGGACACCAGGCTTTCGGGATTCCCCGTCTGACTCAGGACAAACACGTGCGGACGAGGGATTGCTCCAACACCTCGCGGAATCGGACCGGAAACTCGACCGATACGCCACAGTTTCAGGCTCTCACCGGTGACTGTCAGACATCGGACATCCCCAACAACATCCGGCGAGGCGTGCGCGGGCGACCGCGCTAGGGCCGTGGCGCCCGCGGGTACGCAGCAGGCGATGGCCGATCTGGATCCTGGCACCATGAGGGGCCCCATGGACTCGCTGCAAGGACAGCTGCTGGTCGCCTCCCCCACGTTGACGGACCCGAACTTCGCCCGCGCCGTCGTCGCGATCGCCAACCACGACGAGGACGGCGCGCTCGGGATCATCCTCAACCGGCCCAGCGACACGGAGGTCTCCGAGGCGGTCCCGGAGCTCGAGGAGGTCGTCGACCGCGACGAGGTCGTCTACGTGGGCGGTCCCGTGCAGCCGGAGTCGATCGTCGTGCTCGCCGAGTTCGAGGATCCCGCCGAGGCGGCGTTCCTGGTCGTGGGCGGGATCGGGCTCGTCTCCGAGCGCACCGGCCTGGAGCGCCTGGACACCGTCACGGCGCGACGCCGGGTGTACGCCGGCTACGCGGGCTGGGGCCCGGGCCAGCTGGAGGCCGAGCTGGAGCGCGACGACTGGATCGTCGAGCCCGCGCAGGCCCAGGACGTCTTCGCCGAGGCGCCGGTCGAGCTGTGGGGCCAGGTGCTGGACCGCAAGGGCGGCCAGTTCCGCCTGATCGCGCGCATGCCGCCCGATCCGTCGGTCAACTAGACCAGCAGCGCCAGCACCACCACGACGACGATCCCGAGGCCGATCAGGCCAAAGACGATCGTCTGCGCCGGCCAGTTGCGCATCCAGTGGCCGGGGTCGGACCGATCGCGGGTGATGTGCCCCTCCGGGGGCGTCCCGGTCCAGTCGTCGTCATCGTCGGAGCGCGAGGCCATGCGGTAGTCCTACCCGCTAGCGTCCGCCCCGTGGCGAAGAAGAAGCCCGCGCGTCCGGCGCGCCCGCAGAAGAGCGCGGAGCCGACGACCGCCCAGCTGCGCCAGGAGTACTACGCGCGCCGCGCCGCCGAGCAGGCGCTGGAGGAGCTCGGGCTGCGCATGGACGAGCGACCAGCGCCCAAGGGCGCCGCGACCTGGTGGTCCGAGGCCCAGGGCGCGCTCGACCGCCTGGAGATCATGCACGCGGTCTGGCGCTTCACCGGCCTGACCGGCTACGCGCCCGAGCCCGAGGACTTCGATCCCGAGCAGGGCTGGCCGACCGCGACCGAGGTCGACGAGGTCTTCGGCTCCTGGGACAAGATGCTCGACGAGTCGGGCATCGACGACGCGATCTTCGGCGTGGTGATCGAGAAGGCGCTCGCTGCCCACGAGAAGCTCGGCGCGCGCGAGAAGGAGCTCGAGCTGCAGGCGCGCAAGCTCGAGGACGAGGGCAAGAAGATCCCGGAGCTGCGCCGCCGCGAGGAGGTCGCCCGCGCCAAGCGCGACGAGGCCGACACCGCGCGTCAGGAGGCCGAGGCGGCCCGCGACGCCGCCGGCCGCGAGCGCGACGCGCAGATCGCCCGGATCGCCGAGCTGGAGGCCGAGGTCGCCGGCCTGCGCACCGCCGCGGCCGCCGCCGCAGACGCACCACCGGCCGAGTCCGAGTTGTTGGAGGAGATGGAGCGCGCCCTCACCGACGAGGCCGCCACGCAGCAGGCGCGCGACGAGCTGCACGACCGGATGGAGCGGCTGCGCGCCGAGCGTGAGCAGGACCGCCGGACGATCGCCGAGCTCACCCAGCTGCTCGCGCGCGTCGATGCGACGACCGACGAGAGCGTCGCCGACGCCGAGCCCGAGGCGCCGCCCGCGACCGTGCTCGAAGCGGTCGAGCGCGCGGCCGCCGAGGCCAAGCACCTGCGGTTCGCGCCGAAGGCCTTCGAGACCGCCGCGGACTCCCCCTTCCGCAGGCCGGGCCTGGTGTTGCGCACGCTGCGCGGCCTCGACGAGCTGGCCGGCCGCTACGCCGCCGGCGACATGGGCAAGTCGCTCGGGCAGGCCGCCGCCGAGCACGGCATCACGCAATGGAAGCCCGACATCGCCGAGACCACGCGCAAGCGCTACGAGGACGACTACTCGTTCGCGCTGGAGGGCTCGTCGCGCAAGCTGTGGGTCGGGCCGCACATCGGGCTGGGCTCGGGATCGGGTGCGCAGTTCATCGCGCGGGTCTACCTTCATGTGAGCGACGGCAGCGATCCCGAGGTGCCGAGGGGGATCGTCGTCGCCGTGGTCGGGCGCCACCTGCCCGACACCACCACCTAGACCCGAGGGGCCATGACCACCCACGACATCGCCGCGACCGTCGAGGACGAGCTGAAGCCGTTGCTGCGTGGCGTGAGCCACGCCTACGCGTTCTGGGCCGCGCTGTCGGCGGCGATCGTGCTGGCGATCCTGGTGCCGGCGGGCACGCCGCGGGTCGCGTCGATCGTCTACGGCTTCGGGCTGTGCGGGCTGTTCGCGGCGTCGGGGACCTACCACCGCTGGCGCTGGAACCCGCGCTGGCGGCCGCTGCTGCGGCGCATCGACCACTCCACGATCTTCGTGTTCATCGCGGCGAGCTACACGCCGGTCTCGCTGCTGGTCATGCACGGGACGCTGCGCTGGGTGATCCTCGCCGCGGTCTGGACGGGCGCGATCGGCGGCGTCGTGCTGAGCGTCGCGTGGATCACCGCCCCGCGCGTGCTCAGCGCCGCGTGTTACCTGGCGCTGGGCTGGGTCTGCGCGTTCGCGCTGCCGCAGATGATCCGCAACCTCGATCTCGCGCCGCTGATCCTGCTCGGCGCCGGGGCGCTGCTCTACACGATCGGCGCCGTCGTCTACGCGACCAAGCGGCCGAATCCGTGGCCGCGGGTCTTCGGGTTCCACGAGGTCTTCCACGCGCTGGTCATCGCCGCGGCGACGGTGCAGTTCGTCGCGCTGGCAGGCTGGGTCTTCCCCGGCGCCAACTGAACGTCCCCGTTCCTACTTCCTGGTAGAATTGAGGGATGGCCAGCACCGTCGAGAACCCTCAGGACACCACCGAGACGCCCGCGGAGCCGCAGTTCTCGCTCGCGCTGACCCAGGAGCAGAAGGATCTGCGCGAGTGGGTCCACGGGTTCGCCGACGGCGTCGTCCGCCCCGCCGCCCACGAGTGGGACGAGCGCGAGGAGACGCCGTGGCCGATCATCCAGGAGGCCGCGAAGATCGGCCTGTACGGCTTCGAGTCGCTGCAGGAGTTCGCCGCCGACCCGTCCGGTCTGACGATGCCGATCGTCCAGGAGGAGCTCTTCTGGGGCGACGCCGGCATCGGCATGGCGATCATGGGCACCGGCCTGGCCGCCGCCGCGATCGCCGGGCAGGGCACGTGGGAGCAGCTCAAGGAGTGGATCCCGCGCTGCTACGGCACGGCCGACGACATCAAGGTCGCGTCGTTCTGCGCCTCGGAGCCCAACGCCGGCTCGGACGTCTCGAACATCCGCACGACGGCCAAGTACGACCAGGCCTCCGACACGTGGGTCCTCAACGGCCAGAAGGCCTGGGCGACCAACGGCGGCATCGCCGACGTCCACGTGGTCATCGCCCAGACCGACCGCGACCTGGGCTCGCGCGGCCACGCGGCGTTCATCGTGCCGATCGCGACCGAGGGCATCGAGCAGGGCGCCAAGGTCAAGAAGCACGGGCTGCGCGCGTCGCACACCGCCGACGTCCACCTCGACGACTGCCGGATTCCCGGCGCGTACCTGCTGGGCGGCAAGGACAAGCTCGACGAGCGCCTCGCCCGCGTGCGCGAGGGCAAGAAGGGCAAGTCGCAGGCCGCGATGCAGACCTTCGAGGCGACGCGCCCGATCGTCGGCGCGCAGGCGCTGGGCATCGCCCGCGCCGCCTACGAGTACGCGCTCGCCTACGCCAAGGAGCGCGAGCAGTTCGGCAAGAAGATCATCGAGAACCAGGCGATCGCCTTCGCGCTGGCCAACATGAAGATGGAGATCGACGCCGCGCGCCTGCTGGTGTGGCGCGCCTCGTGGATGGCCCGCAACGGCCACCCGTTCGAGAACGCCGAGGGCTCCATGAGCAAGTTGAAGGCCGGCGAGGTCGCCGTGTGGGCCACCGAGCGCGCCATCCAGATCCTGGGCGGCAACGGCTATACCCGGGAGTACCCGGTCGAGCGCTGGCACCGTGACTCGAAGATCTACACCATCTTCGAGGGCACGAGCGAGATGCAGCAGCTGGTCATCGCGCGGGCCATCTCCGGCCTGCGGATCGCCTAGCATCGCGCCCATGGAGCGGGCGCGGGCGGCGCATCTGGGACCGGAGCTGCGCCGCCCGCTGGTCCTCGACGCCGCCCTTCCGCTCTTCGCCGGCGACGGCTACGACGCCGTGTCGATGCAGACGATCGCCGACGCGGCGGGCGTCTCCAAGCCGGTGTTGTACTCGTGCTTCTCCTCCAAGGAGGAGTTGTTCGAGGAGCTCCTGCGGCGCGAGGAGCGCAAGTTGTGGCACCTGGTCGAGGACTCGGTGCCCGCGCCGGGTGCGCCGGGCGGCCGGGAGGACTTCCTCCGCCACGGCCTCGCCGCGCTGCTGCGCGCGGTCGTCGCCGAGCCCGAGGCGTTCCGCGTCATCTACCTCCAGCGCCACGGCGAGAACCGCATCGAGCGGGGCCGCGAGCACTGGGAGCAGCGGATGGCCGAGGTGCTCGCCGTCTGGACCTCGCTCCCCGATCGCGAGACCGTGCTGCTGGGCCGTGTGCTGGTGGCGCTGGCCGAGATCGGCTTCCGCGTGCAGCTCGAGGAGCCCGATCAGTGGGAGCCCGACGAGCTGGCCGCGTACCTCGCCCGCGTGGTCGTGCGCGGGATGCCCGGCTAGAGCGCCGCGGCGATGCGGGCGGCGACGGCGTCGCGCTCCGCGTCGTCGGCGTACTTCGTGCGCGGCCAGAAGAAGCCGCGCAGCCCGTCCTTGAAGTTGCGTGGCACGACGTGGCAGTGCAGGTGCGGCACCGACTGGCTGACGACGTTGTTCATGGCCACGAACGTGCCGGCCGCCTCCATCGCCGCCGGGACCGCGACGCTCAGCCGCTGCACGGTGGCGAAGTACGGCCCGATCGCCGACGCGGGCAGGTCGGCGAGCGTCTCGACGTGCACCCGCGGCACCAGCAGCGTGTGCCCCTCGAACAGCGGCCGCGCGTCGAGGAAGGCCACGTGGTCGGCGTCCTCGTAGACGATCGACGCGGGGATCTCGCCGGCGACGATCTGGCAGAAGACGCACGGCTTGCTCACGGGCACAACCTAGCCGCCAAACCCTCGACCACCCTCCGAAAGGGGTCTGACCCCTTTCCGCAGGGTGGGTGCGAGAAGGGGTCTGACCCCTAGGTGGTCGGCCCGTCCAGCTCCGTGTCGAGGTCGATCGCGCGCATGTCGTGCTCGCCGGGCAGGCGGTCGAGGAGGGCGCGGAGGTGGAGGCGATCGTCGCCCTGCCCGCGGGCGCTGTCGTCGAGCAGCGCGTGGAGCGCGCCCCACGTCACCTTCATGCTCGCGGCGTCGAGGACCAGCGGCTCGTGCTCGTCGTCGCCGATCCGGGCCACCACGCCGTCGACCACCGCGGCGACCCGATGCTCGCTGTGGCCGAGGTCGTCGCGGAAGACCTGGAGGGCCAGGCGCAGCACCGGGCGCTCGTCGACGTGGACGATCAGGGGGAAGGTGGGGCGCTCCATGGCGAGACGATACGCCCGCCCCGGGCGGCCATGTGCGCAACATCCGGGCCGGCCACCCGTCTGCGGTGCGGATGCCCCGCCGACTGCCCCTTCCGCTCGCCCTGCTGCTGCTCGCCCTGTGCCCCGCCATGGCGGCGGCGCACGCGTACCCGCTCGCCCCGGCGCCCGGCAACCCGGTGATGAGCGCCACGGACCCCGGCGCCGGCCTCGCCGTCGACGATCGTGGCCGCGTCGCGGTGACGGTGCCACTCGGCACCGGGACGGCGGTGGCGGTCCGAGCCCCTGGTGGAGCCTGGACGGTCGCGCCCCTGCCCGGGATCGACACCCCCGGCGACCTCCTCTTCACGGCGGGTGGCGGCGCCGTCGTCGGCTACGGCACCGCGGACACCCACGAGTACGCCGGCGCCACCTACGACGAGCCCAGGGGCGGCTCCCCGTGCTGCCAGCGCCCGTTCGTGTTCCGCTGGCGCCCGGGCGCGCCGCCGCGCCGCCAGGCCATGGTGCCTCTCGACAGCACCGATCGCGAGGTCGAGGCGTTCGCCGTCGACCACGACGGCACCGCCTACGCGATCCTCGAGCAGGAGGACAGCGAGGACGTGTCGCCCGACATCACGCTCGCCGCCGTCCGCGTCCCGGCCCGCGGCGCGCCGGCCCGGCGCGCCCTCCCCACCGACGGCAGCATCATCGGGTATTCCGTCAGTCTGCGGGCCTCCGAGCGCGGGGCGGGCGCCACCGTCGCGTGGAACGACGACACGGCGATGCGCCGGCTGACGGCCACGCCCGGCGGCTGGCGCGCGATCGGGCATCCCGCGCCGGCGCCCCAGAACAGCGTGCAGACGGTCTACCTCGATCCGCGGCTACGGCCGATCCACGTCGTCGAGCACGCCCGGCACCTGACGCTGCGGGTCGCCGCCGGCCGGCAGCAGAGGCTGGGAACGCTGGGGCCGCACGCCGGCTGGCAGGCCGCCATGGGCGCGGACGGCACCTTGGCGATCCTCTGGACGACGCAAGGGTCGGTCCTGCACGAGCGGGTGGTCGACCGCGCGGGGCGCCTCGGACCGACGCGCGACCTCGGCACGATCGCGCCCCCTCCCCACGCCACCTACGACGTCGCCATCGATGCGCGCGGCGGCGTGCACGTCGCATGGGCGCAGCCTGGCGGGACCGTCGTCGTGCAGGCGCCGGGCAGCCGTCGCGTGCTCTCCCGCGACGGGGCGCCGCTGGAGCTGTACGACCTGGCGGTCAGCCCGAACGGCGCGACGGCGGCGGTCGTGACCGCCGGCCCGCAGCGCCTGGTGGCCGTGACCACGCGTCCGTAGCGGAGCCCGGCCGCCCCGGCGCCCCGCCTCAGCCCTTCGGCGCCACCGGCTCCCCCGCGTGCTGCTGGTCGCCGCCCGGCTCCTCGCCCGCCGCCGCGCGCGTGTTGCGATCGGTGAGCCGCTCCACCGGCAGCGTCGGCGCGATGTCCGGCGCGCCGAGGCGGGCGGCGTCGGCGCCGAGGTCGTCGTCCTGCTCCTGGGACTCGCGCTCGGCGGCGACCCGCGCGCGGTAGTGCTCCACCTCGCGCTGGACGTGCGCCTCGTCCCAGCCCAGCGGGCCTGCCATCAGCCGCGCCGCCGGCTCGGCCGCGCTCAGCCCGCGGTCCCACGTCTCGATCGACGTGCGCGTGCGACGCGTCAGCACGTCCTCCAGGTGCGCCGCGCCCTCGTGCGTGGCCGCGTAGACGATCTCGGCCCGCAGGTAGTCGTCCGATCCCTCCAGCGGCTCGCCGAGCGCCGGGTCCGCGGCGATCAGCGCCAGCAGCTCGTCGACGAGCGACCCATAGCGGTTGAGGAGGTGCTCGACGCGCGTGACGTGCACGCCGGACTGCTCGGCGATCCGCGCCCGGGCGTTCCAGCGCGCGATGTAGCCGTCGGCGCCGAGCAGCGGCACGCGGTCGCTCACCGACTCGGGCACCTCGTCCTCCAGCCCGTGGACCGCGGCATCGACCGCGTCGGCGGCCATCACCCGGTAGGTGGTGTACTTGCCTCCGGCGACCGCGACCAGCCCCGGCACCGGATGGGCGACGATGTGCTCGCGCGACAGCGCGCTGGAGGACTCCGACTCGCCGGCCAGCAGCGGGCGCAGCCCGGCATAGACGCCCTCGACGTCGTCGTGGCCCAGCGGCGTCACGAGGTACGCGTTGACGTGGTCGAGCAGGTAGTCGATGTCCTTCTTGCTCGCCGCCGGGTGCGACTTGTCGAGTGTCCAGTCGGTGTCGGTCGTCCCGACGATCCAGTGCCGGCCCCACGGGATCACGAACAGCACGCTGGTCTCGGTGCGGATCGTCAGCGCGGTGTCGCCGTGGATGCGGTCGCGCGGCACCAGCAGGTGCACGCCCTTGGACGCGCGGACGTGGAACTGCCCGCGCGCGCCGACCATGTCCTGCGTGTCGTCGGTCCACACGCCGGTGGCGTTGATCGTCTGGCGCGCGCGCAGCTCGATCGGCGGCGCGCCCGGGTCCTCCAGGTCGCGGACCTTGACGCCCGTGACGTGCTCGCCCTCGCGCAGGAAGCCGACGGCCTGGGCGCGCGTAGCGACCTGCGCGCCGTAGGCCGCGGCGGTGCGCGCGAGGAACATCGTGTGGCGCGCGTCGTCGACCTGCGCGTCGTAGTACTGGATCGCCCCGGTGAAGCTGTCCTTCTTCAAGGCGGGGAACTTCTTGAGCGTCTGCGTGCGCGTGAAGTGCTTCTGCGACGGCACGCCGCGCGAGCGGCCGAACGCGGTCCCGAGCGAGTCGTAGAGCACCAGGCCCGCGCCGACATACGGGCGCTCCCAGCCGCGATGGCTGAGCAGCGCCAGGAACGGCAGCGGGTGGACGAGGTGCGGCGCGAGGCGGTCGAGCAGCAGCGCGCGCTCGTGCAGCGCCTCGCGCACGAGCGGGAAGTCGAGCTGCTCGAGGTAGCGCAGCCCGCCGTGGATCAGCTTGCTCGACCGCGACGAGGTGCCCGAGGCGAGATCGCGCGCCTCGACCAGCGCGACCGACAGCCCGCGGCCGGCCGCGTCCAG
>DASYBY010000124.1:0-5948 GCA_036500525.1 Baekduia sp.
CGGCAAGCTCAACGCCCCGGCGCAGATGTCGCTCGACTCGGCCGGCGACCTGTGGGTCGCCGACCGCGGCAACAACCGCGTGCAGGAGTTCGGGCCCGCGGGCGAGCGCCTCCTGACGCTCGGCGGGCGCGGCATCGGCGACGGCCAGTTCATCCACCCGACCGGCGTGAGCGTCGACTGCAACGGCAAGCTGACCGTCACCGACAGCGAGAACAACCGCGTCCAGACGATGACGCTGGCCAACCCGCCGGTGAACCTCGCGTGCGCGCCGCTGCCCGCCCCGGCCGCGCCGCCCGCGCTGAAGTTCCCGACGCTCCCCGAGCCGCTCGGCCCGCAGCTGACGGTCAAGGTCGTGCGCAAGTCCGGCCTGCTGACCACGCGCAACCTGCCGGTGAGCGTCGGCTGCGACACCACCTGCACGCTGACCGCGTCGGCCACGATCGTCCAGCGCGGCACGCCCACGCCCGGCAAGGGCAAGAAGAAGGCCAAGCCGGTGTCGATCGCGCTCGCCGCGCAGAAGGTGACGATCCCGGCGGGCACGACGAAGATCGTGCGCCTGGTCGTCAAGCAGGCCGACGCGGCGAAGTTGCGCCACGCGCTCGGCGGCCGCAAGGGCGTCGACGTCACGCTGCAGCTCGACGCGACCGCCGACGCCGGCCCGCCGACCAGCGAGACCGAGCGGATCAGCGGGACCGCGTAGGCGGCGGAGGTCTCGCGCGCGACCGCGCGAGTTCACCTACAAGTCGATGACGCGATGGCCGACGACGTGCACGACCATCGTCGCGCCGACGCTCGCCGGCCGCCGCGGGGGCGCGGGCGTGTGGCCGTGCAGGTGGAGGCGCGGCTGGACGGCCAGGAGGTAGTCGCGCAGGCCGTCGAACCCCTCGTGCGCCCGGTCGTCGGGCTCCTCGTGCACGCCGCGCGGCGGTGAGTGGCTGATGAGGACGTCGGCCTTGGGGATCTTCCGGGCCAGCCGCGACGCCTGCTTCTGCGTGTACTGCAGCGGCGCGCCGCGCGTATAACGCACGCAGCCCTCGAACCCCGCGAAGACCATCCCGCCGACCTCGGCCGAGCGCATATGCAAGTTGGTGGTGTTGGCGGCGTCGAGGTAGCGGCCGTCGTCGTGGTTGCCGTAGACGCCGAGCACCGGCACGGCGTAGCGGCCCAGCGGATCGAGGACGTCGGGCGTGAGGTCGCCGAGCGTGAGGATGACGTCGGGCGCGTGGGACTCGACCAACGCGCCCAGCGGCAGCCACGGCTCCTCGTCGGCTACGGCCAGCAGGCGCATCGCCCTGGAGTACCCGCACTAGGACTTAAGTCCCATGCACTTCCGGCCCTCAGTAACAATTAGGAGGCCCTAATTAGGCTAGCCTAACCGGCCGATGCCGACCTCGTTCCGCCCGACGCTCTCCCTCTTCGCCGCGCTCCTCGCGACCCTGCTGGTCGCCGTCGCGCCGGCCGCCGCGGACCCCGCGGCGCTCGCCACCTCCCCCGCCGCCAACGCCACCGTCCAACAGTCCCCGACCGAGGTCGTGCTGCATCCTGACGGCGCGGCCGACGCGCGCGCCAGCCGCGTCACGGTCTACGACGCCGAGCACAAGCCGGTCGCCGCGGCCGGTCCGGTGACCAGCCGCGACGGTACGCTGGTCAGCCCGCTGCCGAAGCTGAAGAACGGGGTCTACACGGTCGTGTGGAGCACGCCCGGTGCCGCCGCCACGACCGGCAGCTTCGCCTTCACCGTCGGCGTGCCGGCCACGCTCGTGCAGAACGAGAAGCCCGACGACCAGCTCACCCCCGCCGTCGAGGCCATCCCGCGCTGGCTCGCGTTCGCCTTCATCATGACCTTCATCGGCGCGCTCGCGCTGCGGCTGCTGGTCACCGCGCCGGCCGCCGCGCGCCTGACGGCCGAGGAGCACGCGGCCGTCGGCGGGACCAGCGACCGTCGGCTGCTGGTGCTCGCCGGCGCGTCCATCCTGTTGTTCATCCCCGCGACGCTGGCGCAGCTGGTCAACGAGGCGGCCGACGAGGATGCGGGGCGCAGCCTCTGGGGGAACATCCGGCCGGGCGACCTGTGGGACTTCCTCACCGAGACGCCCGACGGGCACCTCTGGGGGATCCGGCTGATCCTGACCGCGCTCGCGGCGATCGTCGTCGTCCCGGCGGCCGTCGCCGCGCTGCAGCGGCACCGCCCCCAGCGCGCCGAGCTCGTCACCCGCGTGATGCTCTTCGGCCTCGCCGCCGGCACCGCGGAGCTGATCGTCCGCGTCCTCCCCACCAAGGCGCCGCCGGCGTGGCCGCGGGAGATCTTCACCGAGCTGCTCGACTGGGGCCACATGTTCGCCGCCTCGGTCTGGGTCGGCGGCCTGGTCGGCCTCGCCGTGCTCGGCGTGTCGCTGCGCGTGCCCGCGGCGCAGCGCGGCCGCTTCTGGCCGCTCGCGCTGAAGCGCTTCTCGCTCGTGGCGACCATCTGCGTCGGCGCCATGATCCTCACCGGTCTGTGGACCGCGTGGATCCACCTCGGCCCGCCGCGCCTGCTGTTCCACACGCTCTACGGCGAGACGCTGCTGGTCAAGCTCATCCTGGTGCTGGTCCTGGTCGGGCTCGGCGGCATCAACCAGATGTGGCTGCTGCCACGGCTCAACGCGCTGCGCGAGCGGGGCGTCGAGGGCTCGGCCGTGTCGCTCGCGCTGCGCCACTTCCGCGTGGTCGTCGGGTTCGAGGCGCTGGTCGGGATCCTCATCCTGCTCGTCGTCCCGTTCCTCTCCGGATCGGCCCGCAACCAGGCGTTCCAGGACAAGGCGGCCGACCTCACGCAGACGCAGCAGGTCGCCGGGCAGGCCGTGCGGCTGCGCCCGTCCGGCACCCAGCCGGGCGTGACCGACTACGACGTGTGGGTGCCCGGCGCCAAGGGCGGTCCGGTGACCGTCGACTTCGCGTCGCCGAAGCTCGGCGTCCCCGCGACGGCGGTGTCGGCCACGGCGCTGGGCGGCGACCGCTACCGCGTCTCCGGGCTCTACACGCCGATGGCCGGCGCGTGGCGGGTGCAGGTGGCCGCGGCGCAGCAGCAGCCGGCGACCTTCGCGCTCGACGTCACCACCGAGCCGGCCGAGGCCGAGAAGGCGCCGGCGCCCGAGATCAAGGGCTCGACCTGGCTGTGGGGCATCGGCGAGTTGGTGGTGGTGTTGCTCGCACTGGGCGGCGCCGGGGTCGCGTCGAGCCGGATGACGAAGCACCGCACGCACCAGCTGGCGCGCGAGGAGCTGGAGCCGGCCGAGGACGAGCGCGGGGCCGTCACCGTCTGAGCGGTGGCGGCGCGCGGGCCGTCTACTCGCTCTTGGGCAGGCGGCCGTCCAGGAGCCAGCCGCGCAGCTCGGTGCGGCGGATCTTGCCGCTGACCGTCTTGGGCAGCTCGTCGACGAAGTGGATCTCGCGCGGGTACTTGTAGGGCGCGGTCGACTGCTTGACGAAGTCCTGGATCTCGCTCGCGAGCTCCGCTGAGGGCTCGTGACCAGGCGCGAGGATGCAGACGCCGACGACGATCTGCGTGCGCGCCGGATCGTCGCGGCCGATGACCGCGGCCTCCATCACGGCCGGGTGGCCGACGAGCGCGCTCTCGACCTCGAACGGGCCGATCCGGTAGGCGCTGGAGGTGATGACGTCGTCGTTGCGGCCCTCGAACCAGAGGTAGCCGTCCTCGTCCATCGCGGCCTTGTCACCGGTGAAGTAGAAGGGCGCGCGGAACGCCTTGGCCGTCGCCTCGGGGTCGCCGTAGTACCCCGGGAACAGGCCGACCGGGCGGACCGGCTCGTAGCGCACGACGATGTTGCCGACCGCGCCGGCCTCCACCGGCGCGCCGTCGTCGTCGACCACCGTGACGTCCCAGCCGGGCATCACGCGCCCCATCGAGCCGGGGCGGACCGGCACGGCGCGGAGGTTCGCGGCGACGCAGGTGGTCTCGGTCTGGCCGTAGCCGTCGTAGATCGTCAGGCCGCCCGTCGCCTCGCTCCAGGCGCGGATGACCTCGGGGTTCAGCGGCTCGCCCGCGCTCGTGCAGTGGCGCAGGGCCGACAGGTCGTGCTGGGTGAAGTCACCCTGGACCAGCATGCGGTAGAGCGTCGGCGGCGCGCAGAAGGAGCTGATCCGGTGGCGCGCGAGGATGCCGAAGATCGTGGCGGCGTCGGGGCGGCCGAGCGCGACCTGCACGATGCACGCACGCTCGTGCAGCTGGCCGAAGAGGCCGCCCCACACCGCCTTGGCCCAGCCCGTGTCGGTGATCGTCCAGTGGCGGTCGCCGGGACGCAGGTCGTGCCAGAAGCGCGCGGTCGACACGTGGCCGAGCGCGTAGGCCTGCGGCTGCTGCACCATCTTGGGGTTCGACACCGTGCCGCTCGTGAAGAACAACAACAACGGATCGTCGCGGTGCGTGGGATCCTGCGGGGTGTCGCCGTCGCCGGCGGCGGCGCACCGCTCCTCGAAGTCCAGCCACCCGTCCGGCGTGCCGCCGACGCAGAGCTTGATCGGCAGGTCCGGCGCGGCCTCCTGCACCTTGGCGGCGCCGGCGACGTCGGTGATCGCGGCGACGGCCGCGCCCTCGGCGATCCGGAAGGCGATGTCCTTGGGGGTGAGCAGGTTCGGCCCGGGCATCGGCACCGCGCCGATGCGCATGCAGCCCAGCAGCGCCGCGTACCAGGCCGGGATGCGCGGGAGCATCACGAAGACGTGGTCGCCCTTGGCGACGCCGAGCGCGAGCAGGGCGCGCGCCGCCTCGCGCGACGCGCGCGCCAGGTCGGCGATCGTCTGCTCGGCGACGACCTCGCCGGCGCCGTCGAGCGACAGGACGGCGGGCGCGTCGGGATCCTCGGCCGCCCACGCCTCGACGATCCCCAACACCGCGTTGTAGCGCTCGGGGATGTCGAGGTGGAACGACGCGCGCTCGGCGTCGTAGTCAGCCAGCCGCGGCGGGGCGTCGCGGTCGGGCAGGTGACGGTCGGCGGCGGGCATGTGCCCAACCTACCCCGCCGCGCGACCCGACCCCGCGCGATCAGCCCACGCCGGGTCCGGAGGAGAAGCTGCCGAGCATCTGGGGGCCGACGATCTGCTGGCGGACGGCCTCCTGGCCGATGTAGCAGCGCCAGTGGCGGCCGTCGGCCGAGAGCGAGCGGCAGCCGCCGTTGACGTGCTTGGAGGCGTCGACGGTCGGCTCGACGGTGCCCTTCCAGGCGCCGGCGGCCAGCTCGCCGTGGGGCGCGTCGGCGAGGGTGCAGTCGAACTCGACGCCAGCCGTGATCGTCGTGCAGGTCGGGTGGGTGTTCAACAGCGACAACGTGCCCGCGGGGATGCTCTGCGCGACGTCGTCGTTGGAGATCAGCTGGGTGGCGGCGACGGCCGCGCCGGGCACCAGGATCGCGGCGGCGACGACGCCGAGGGCGATGCGGCGCCGGCGCCTCTGCCGGGCGGGGGCGGCGGCGGTGGTGGCGGTGGTGCGGCGGTGCAGGTCGGCGGTGGTCGCGGCCTGCAGCGCGTCGCCGAGCTGCTCGAGCTCCGGCGTGAGGGTCGGGGAATCGGTCATCAGGAGGTCTCCTCGGGGGTACGGAGCCGCGCGCGGAGCGCGGACAATCCACGGTGAACACGCACGCGCGCGGCGGAGGGCGACGTGCCGAGCTGGGCGGCGACCTCGGCGTACTCGAGGTCCTCCAGCACGCGCAGTCGCACCGCCTCGCGCTGCGAGGGCGGGAGGGTGTCGAGCAGCTCGTCGGCGCCGTTGGCCCAGGCGGTGCCGGGCGGGGCGGCGGCGACGGCGTCGTCGCGGCCCAGGCGCTCCAGGACGCCGAGCCGCTGGGCGGCGCCACGCTCCAGCTCACCGCGGCGCACCGACATCAGCAGCACGTTGCGTGCGATGCCGTACAGCCACGGCGCGGCGCTGCCGTCGGCGAGATCCACGAACCGCG
>DASYBY010000125.1:0-27802 GCA_036500525.1 Baekduia sp.
ACTTCGGATCTATATCATATATGTTCGTCCTCGGAGAGAGACTCGGAGTGGGAGGAAGGCTTATGCCTGAGCAGCAACCACGCGGCGCGCTGGACGGCGTTCGCGTGCTCGACGTCGCGACCATGCTCGCGGCCGGGCACATGACGTCATTGATGGCGGACTTCGGTGCAGACGTCGTCCACGTCGAGATGCCGGAGCGCGGCGACAGCCTGCGCGGGATGGGTCCGTTCCAGGACGGCCAGTCCCTGCGGTGGGCGGTGCTCGGGCGCGGCAAGCGGTCGATCACCGCCGATCTGCACCACGCCGACGGGCAGGAGCGCGTGCGGCAGCTCGCCGCGTCCGCCGACGTCGTCGTGGAGAACTTCCGGCCCGGCACGCTGGACAAGTGGGGCCTCGGCTACGAGGAGCTGCGCAAGCACAACCCCGGGCTGATCATGGTCAGCATCACCGGCTACGGCCAGACCGGGCCCAAGCGCCAGATGCCCGGCTTCGGCCGCGTGCTGGAGGCCGTCAGCGGGTTGATGAACAACACCGGCGAGGCCGACGGCCCGCCGATGCAGATCGGCGTCCCGCTGGTCGACTACATCGCCGGCATGAACGCGGCCATGGCCGTCTCGATGGCGCTCTACCACCGCGACGCGCACCCCGACGGCACCGGCCAGCAGATCGACGTGTCGCTCTACGAGACGATGATCCGCCTCCTCGATCCGCTGATCACGCGCTACGGCGCGACGGGCCAGGTCTCCACGCGGACGGGCAACCGCTACGTCAACGTGGCGCCGTCCGACGTCTACCGGACGCGCGACGGCCGCTGGGTCTTCCACAGCTCGGCGACGCAGACGGTCTTCGTCCGCCTGGCCCGCGCGATCGGCCGCGACGACCTGCTCGCCGACCCCGCCTTCGCCACCAACGCGGCGCGGATCGAGCACCCCGACGACGTCAACGACATCGTCCAGGCGTGGTTCGCCGCGCACGACTTCGACGAGGTCATGGCCGTGATGGACGACAACGACGTCCCGGTCGGCCCGGTCAACACGATGCGCGAGGTCGCCGCCGACGAGCAGCTGCGCGAGCGCGAGAGCCTCATCGACTTCGACATCGCCGGCCTCGGCTCGGTGCTCATGCCGGGCCTCGTCCCGAAGTTCTCGAAGACCCCTGGCCACATCGCCCACGGCGGCCCCCGCCTCGGCGCGCACGACGGGCAGCCGCTCGGCTGGCCCGAGCCCGACCCGGAGGTCCAGCGATGAAGATCGTCTCCGTCGACGTCACCGTCGTCGACGTCCCCTACAAGCCCGGCGTCGGCCAGATCGTCACCGCCGGCCTCGTCCTCACCGGCGCCAACCATGTGCTCATCGAGGTGCGCACCGACGAGGGCCTGGTCGGCCTCGGCGAAGCCGTGCCGCGCCCCTCGGTCTACGGCGAGACGGTGGACTCGATCGTCGCCGCGCTGCGCGACCTGCTGGTCCCGCCGATCCTCGGCGACGACCCGCTCTCGGTCGAGCGCATGTGGCACAAGTGGCGCCGCATCGTCGGCAACACCACCGCCAAGGCGGCCGTCGACATGGCCTGCCACGACCTCTGCGGGCGCGCCGCCGGCCTGCCGCTGCACCAGCTGCTCGGCGGCTGGGCGACCGACCTGCCGCTGACGATGCCGATCGCCATCGCCGACGACGCCGACGTCGTCGCCCAGGCCCAGCGCGCGGTCGACGGCGGCTACGGCGGCGTCAAGCTGAAGGTCGGCAAGGGCCTGCGGCGCGATGTGCATGTGGTCGAGATCGTCCGCGAGGCGATCGGCCCCGACATGCTGCTCTACGTCGACGCCAACCAGGGCTACGGCACCGCCGACGCGCTGAAGGCCGCCGCCGAGTTCGAGCAGGCGGGAATCGACCTGCTGGAGGAGCCGGTCTCGGCCGGCAACGTCGCCGGCCGCGTGCGCATCGCGCAGACCAGCACGGTGCCGCTCCTGCTCGACGAGAGCATCCAGGCGCCCAGCGACGCGCTGCGCGAGATCGCCCTGGGCACCGCGGGGGCGTTCAGCATCCGCAGCCCGCGGACCGGGATCACCTGGAGCCGCAAGATGGTCGGCCTCGCCGACGCGGCCGAGGTGCCCTGCCTGGTCGGCAGCCACCGCGAGCTGGGCGTGGCCACCGCGGCCAGCGCGCAGCTGGCCGGCGCCTACGGCGCCATGACGTATCCGTCGGAGCTGGGCGTCCACACCCTGCTCGCCGACAGCCTGCTTGCCGAGCCCCTCCGGATCGAGGGCGGGCGTCTCACCCTGCCCGACGCCCCGGGGCTCGGTGTGGAGCTGGACCCCGACCGGGTGCGTCAGTACCGGGTCGGCGATGTGTTGACCGTCATCTAGGAGGAGAGCGATGTTCAAGTTGCATCAGAAGAAGCTGGCCGGGGCCGTCGTCCCGTTGCTGGCCGCAGGAGCGCTGCTGGCCGCGTGTGGCGGCAGCGACAACGACGACAGCGGCAGCGCGAGCGCGTCCACCAGCGGGGCGAGCGCGCCGGCGGCCAAGAAGGACACGGTCCGCTTCGGCATGGCCGTCTACTCGGGCGCCTACTGGGCGCTCTACGCCGCGCAGAAGGAGGGGTTCTTCGACAAGAACAACATCGACCTCAACATCACGATCATCCCGAGCTCGCCGAACATCGTCGCGGCCGCCGAGGGTGGATCGCTCGACATGTTCGCCGTGGCGACCGACTCGGCCGTCGCCGCGATCTCCAAGGGCGCGAAGATCAAGGTCGTCGGGGGGATCCAGAACGTGTCGGCGCTGCAGTTCGTCGCACCGCCCGGGACCACCAGCGCCGCGTCGCTGAAGGGCGCCACGCTCGGCGCGACGAACCTGACGTCGTCTGACGCCCTCTACGCCAAGCTCTTCGTCGAGCAGGCCGGCGTCGACGCCAAGGACATCAAGCTGGTCTCGGTCGGCACGTTCCCGCAGCGCCAGGCGGCGCTCGAGGCCAAGCAGATCAAGGGCGCCATGATGACCGAGCCGTGGACGACCGAGCTGAAGGACAAGGGCTTCGCGGTCCTCGGCGGCGCCGACAAGGCCGCCGGGTCGGACTTCAACTTCCTCAACGTCGGAGCGCGCTCGGACTGGGCCAGCTCCAACCGCGACGTCGTCGTCCGGTTCCTGAAGGCCTACCGGCAGGGCGCGGCGTGGCTGTACGACCCGGCCAACAAGGCCGCGGCGCTGAAGCTGCTGACCGACAAGCCCGTCGGGCTCGACGCGGCCGCCGCGGCCTCCACGTACGACGCGTTCCTCGGCAACGGCAACAAGGTGCTCGCGCCGGACATCACGCAGCAGGACCTCACCACCGGCGTCAAGCTGGCCAAGCTGTCGGCCGCGCCCGACGCGTCGACCGACACGTCGAAGTACGCCGACCTGTCCTACCTGCAGGCCGCCGGCGGATGAACAACGTCCGCAGCCTTCTGAGCACCCCGGGCCACCGCCCGGGGATGCTCGAGAAGGCGCTGGGCTCGCAGACCGACGCGATCATCGTCGATCTGGAGGACTCCGTGCCCGTGGCTGAGAAGCCGCGGGCACGGTCCGCGTTGCGGGCGGCGCTGGAGAGCGCCGCCCCCGGGGCGCCCCTGCTCTACGCGCGCGTCAACCCGGTCGGTAGCGGCCTGATCGCGCAGGACATCGAAGCGATCGTCGCGCCCGGACTGGTCGGCGTACAGCTGCCCAAGGCCGAGTCTCCCGACGACGTCCAGCACGTCTCCGCCCTCCTCGACGAGGCCGAGGCGGCCGCCGGCGTCGCGCCCGGCACGGTCGGCATCATCGTGTCGCTCGAGTCGGCGATCGCCGTGCTGCGCGCCTACGAGATCCTGTCGGCCTCGCCGCGCGTCGTGTCCGCGATGCCGGGGGTCGCCGAGAACGGCGACCTCCAGCACGACCTCGGCTACCAGCACACCCCCGACGAGATCGCGACGCTGCACGTCCGTTCCCATGTGCTGCTGGCCGCCCGCGCCGCCCGGCTGGAGAACCCGATCGACGGCGTCTTCAGCGGCGTCCGCGACCTCGAGGCGTTCGAGGTCAGCACGCGCCTCGCCCGCCGCCTCGGCTACCGGGGCAGGAAGCTCAGCCACCCGAGCCAGATCGCGCTGGCCAACGAGATCTTCAGCCCGACCGAGGCCGAGCTGGACTTCCACCGCCGCGTCCTCGCGACGCTGGCCGCGGCGGAGGCCGACGGCCTCGGCGCGACGACCGTCGACGGCCTGATGGTCGACATCGCGATGGCCGAGACCGCCCGCCGCGTCCTGTCGTGGGCTACATGATCCGGTAGAACGCCGCCGCGTTGTCGTACAGCACACGCTGGGCGAGCCGCTCGCCCAGCGTGTCGCGGATCAGCTGCACGTCGTCGTGCGAGAAGGGCTGCGGCGGGGACCGCGTCGACGGCAGGTCTGAGCCGAACATCAGCGCGCTCGGGTCGATCGCCGTGATGGCGCGCAGCGCGTCGGGGACGTCGAGGTCGGTGCGCCCGAAGCCACTGGCCTTGACGCGGATGCCACCATCGACCAGCCGCAGCAGATCCGGCAGGCCCTCGGCCCGCAGGCCGAGGTGGTCGACGATCACGCGCAGGCCGACCAGCCGCGGCGCCAGCGCCGGGAGCTGCATGGCGTGGCAGTGCAGCTCGACGTGCCAGTCGACGAGGTCGGCGACGCGACGGCCGACCGCGACCATGTCGTCCACGTCCTGGACGCCGCCGACCATGTTGAAGCGCAACCCGCGCACGCCGGCGTCGGCCAGTGCGTGGATCTCGGCGTCGGTCGCGCTGGGCGCCAGCTGCGTGACGCCGACGAAGCCGGGTCCGAGCCGCTCCAGCGCGGCGTACAGGTAGCTCTGGTCGAAGTACTGGAAGGCGGCGGAGACGACAGCGCCGCCGGAGACCTCCAGCCCGTCGGTCCGCGCGCGGTAGTCCTCGATCGTGAACGGCGGCGGCAGGTACCCGCGGTTCTCCCGGATCGGGAACCCCGGGTCGATGACGTGGAAGTGCGCGTCGAAGATCGGCACGGCCGCGCCCGGGCTCAGAGCGGCTCGGCGAAGGTGATCTTGCGGTCCTCGGCCAGCAGGCCCAGGCCGCGCTGCTCGACGAGCCGCTGGAAGTGCCCGGTCGCCCGATGCGCGTCGAAGGCGGCGCGGTCGGCGAACTGCTCGTAGAGCACGAAGACGGCCGGGTCGTCGGTGCGGTGCGCGAAGTACTCCAGGCAGCCCGGCTCGGTGCGCGTGTGCTCCTGCAGCTCGGCCAGCAGCTCCCCGACCTCGGCCTCGTGACCCGGCTTGGCCGTCCAGACGACCATCAGCGCGAACGCCATCGGCCCGCCTCCTTCATCGCAGTGCTTCGAGGATCGCCGCCGGCTCGAGCCGGCGCGTGTAGTCAGGATCGGCGTCGGCCAGCAGGACCCGGCCGTCGGCGCCGATCACGAAGCAGCCGGGCACCGGCAGCTCCCACGCCGCGTCGCCGTTGATCGCGGCGAGGTCGACGCCCTTGTCGTCCAGGTAGAACCGCTGCACGGCCTCGGGCACGGTGAACACCAGGCCGTACGCGCGCGCGACGTGGTTGCCGACGTCGCTGAGGACCGGGAACGTCAAGGCGTTCTTCTCGACCGTCGAGAGCGACCCGTCGGGCAGCTGCGGCGAGACCGCGACGAGCGTGGCGCCGAGCGCGCCCAGCTCGGGGAGCATGCGCTCGTAGGCGCGCAGCTGGATGTTGCAGTACGGGCACCAGCCGCCGCGGTAGAAGGCGAGCACGACCGGCCCGCCGGCCAGCAGCGCGCCCGACTCGACGGTCGCGCCGTGCGTGTCGGGCAGCGTGAACGCGGGCGCGGCGTCGCCGGGGCGCGGGGCGTCGCGGACCGCGCCGGTGCGCCGCAGCTCGTCGATCTGCGCGTCCATCGTCGCGTTGATCTCGGGCGTCCGCGTCGCGAGCGCGTGCTCGAAGCGGGCCTGCAGCTCGTCGGCGAGGCTCATGCCGCGGCCGTGGCCGGCGTGTTGGCGGCGTGCAGCGGCGGCTCACCGCCGAGGACGCGGGCGACCTCGGCGGCGGCCTTCACGCGCAGCTCGCGGACGGCGTCCAGCGAGTACCACGCGGCGTGGGGCGAGACGATGACGTTGGGGGCGTCGAGCAGCGGGTCGGGCGGGCGCAGCGGCTCGGCCGCCGCGACGTCGACCGCGGCGCCGCCGAGGCGCCCGTCGTGCAGCGCCGCGATCAGCGCGGGCTCGTCGATGAGCCCGCCGCGCGCGACGTTGATCAGACAGGCGCCCGCGGGCAGCAGCGCGATCCGCTCGGCGTCGAGCACCGCGCGGCCGTCGCGCGCCGGCGGCGCGTGCAGCGAGACGTAGTCGGAGCGGCGCAGCAGCTCGTCGACCTCGACCGCCTCGGCGCCCGCGGCGCGCACGTCGGCCTCGGGGCGGACGGGGTCGGCGGCCAACACGGTCATGCCGAGCGCGGCGCCGCGGCGCCCGACGGCCTCGCCGATGCGGCCGAAGCCGATGACGCCGAGCACCGACTGCGAGAGCCGGCGGACCGGCATCCCGGCCGGGATGCCCCAGGCGCCCTCGCGCACGCTCGCGTCGAAGGCGAACAGCCGGCGGTTCATCGCCAGCAGCATCGCGATCGCGTGGTCGGCGACCTCCTCGATGCAGTAGTCGGGCACGAAGGCGACCCAGACGCCGGCGGCGGCCGCCGCGTCGACGTCGACGTTGTCGACCCCGACGCCGTAGCGCGCGATGACGCGGCAGCGCTGCAGCGAGGCGACCGCGGCGGCGTCGAAGCTGAAGCGCGCGCCGGTGAGGATGCCGTCGGCCTCGGCGCAGGCGGCCAGTGCCTCCGCGGCCGGCAGCTCGCGCGCGTCGCGCAGCTCGATGCCGTGCGGCGCGAGGACCTCGCGCTCCAGGTCGAGATCGGCGAAGCGGTGGTCGACGGCGACGACGGTGGTGCTCATGAGCCTGCTCCCAAGGTGTATCCACCGTCGACGACGATGGTCTGTCCGGTGATGAAGCGCCCGGCGTCGCTGACCAGCAGCAGCACGGCGCCCACGACGTCGTCGGCGCGCCCGAGGCGGCCGAGCGGGATCTGCTTGACGCGTTGCTCCACCACCGCGGGATCGTCGAGCACTCCGCGGCGCGTCTCGGTCGGCGTCGCTCCGGGCGCGACGCCCGTGACGAGGATCCCGCGCGCGGCCCACTCGATCGCGAGCACGCGCGTCAGGTGCTCCAGGCCGGCCTTGCCCGCGGCGTAGGGCGCGCGCTCGGCCGCCGCGGTGTGGGCGAAGGTGGACGACAGGTTGACGATGCGCCCGCCGTCGTCCATGTGCGCGGCGGCGGCGCGCGCGACCAGGAACGGGCCGCGCAAGTTGGTGTGGATGACGGCGTCCCACTCGGCGACGTCGTAGTCGGCGGCGGGACGGCGGATCGACAGGCCCGCGTTGTTGATGGCGATGTCGATCCGCCCCCACTCCCCCACGACGGCGGCGACGCACGCGTCGACCTGGGCCGGGTCGGCGACGTCGAGCGCCAGCTCGAGGTGCCGGGCGCCGAGCGCCTCCAGCTCGGCGCCCAGCTCCGCGAGCGACGCACCGTCCCGTCCGGTCACCGCGACGCTCGCCCCGGCCCGGGCGAGGCCGAGCGCGATCTCGCGCCCGACCCCCTGCCGCGCGCCCGTCACGAGCGCGGTCCGGCCTTCGAGCCCGAAGAGGCCGCCGAGGTAGTCGAGGTCGGCGCTCATCGGGCTGCGCCTCAGCGCGTCCGGCCGGTGGACGTGTCCAGCTCGTGGAGGTCGATCACGAGGCGCTCGTCGAACGGGTACGTGGTGTACACGTCCGGCGCGCCCTCGGTCACCACGAGGTTGTTCTCCAGGCGGAACCCGCCGATGCCGGGCTGGCCGGCGTAGGGCTCCAGGTTGAACTGCATGCCGACGCGCAGCTCCTGCGGGTCGTCGATCGAGTGCGGGGAGAAGTACGGCGGCTCCCACGGCGCCATGCCCGAGCCGTGGCCGAGCGAGTCGAGCACGTACGGGTCGGCGGCGGCGAAGACGTCCGCGGTCGTGTTGCCGGCGACGCCCGCGGCGCACGAGTTCCACAGCGCGTCGTAGCACTTCTGGTGCAGGTCGCGCTGGGCCTCGGTGGGCTTGATGTCACCGCAGATCCAGGTGCGGGTGAGGTCGCCCCAGTAGCCGTTGAAGCAGCCGCCGATGTCGATGATCACCGGGTCGCCGGTGCGGATCACGCGGTCCGAGGTGAAGCGCCGGTACGGGGCCGTGTAGGGACCCGACGCGACGATGTTCGAGCACTGCGTCCACTCGCTGCCCATCGCGGTCATCGTGTACCACGCGGCGGCCAGGACCTCGCACTCGCGCACGCCCGGCTTCAGCGCCTTGCGCGCCGAGTCCATGCCGGCCTCGGTGATCGCGTTGGCGATCTTCAGGCAGGAGATCTCGTCCTCGGTCTTGATGACCTTGGCGTCCATGAGGATCTTGTAGCCGTCGACGAACTTGGTGTCGGGGAACGCCTTGCGCAGGCCCTCCTCCAGCGTCAGGTTCCAGAGGTCGATGCCGATGGTCTTGCCGGCGAGGCTGCCGGTGACCTCCTCGACGCTGTCGGCCCACTTGCGGATGCCGACGTCCTCACGGAAGTTCGCGCGCGGCCGCAGGCACTCCTCCGACAGCCACTTCATGCGGGTGCGGCAGTGCTCGTAGTCCATCGTGTACAGGATGGGGTCGTCGTCGGGGCGCAGGACGACGGTCGCGTTGCCGAGCAGCGGCGTCGGGCCGAGGTGGTGGCGGTAGCCGGTGACGTAGCGCGCGTCCTCGGTGCGGAAGACGAACAGCAGGTCCGCCTCGGAGGCGACGAGCGCGTCCTGGGCCTTCTGCAGACGCTCGCGACGCAGCCGCGCGAAGTCGATCCGGTCCTCCCAGTCGACGCCCATCGTGCCGATGTCGACCGTGGTCGCCACGGATGCGGTGACCCGCTCTTCGATTGCCATATGACTTCTCCTTGAACTGCTGACTAGAACTCGCACATATAATATATGTTGGCCAGGCGCCGTGACTGAGCACCCGGCCCTGCGCGAGCGGGGTTGGACTCAGCTGGGGACGGCGATGCCGTCGGACTCGTCAGATGACGATTCGACGTCTTCGTGTGCGGCGATGAACGCCGCGAGCGAGGCGGCAGCCCGGCTCAGGTGATCGTGCATCTGCTCGGCGGCCGCCGCGGCGTCGCCGCTCTTGCACGCCTTCATGATCCGCCGGTGCTCCGACAGGCGCTCGGTCAGCTCGCCGCGCATGCGCGTGGTCATGAGCTGGTACCGCTCGCTGTTGGTCCACAGCATCTCGATGAAGCGCATCAGCCACGTCGAGTCGCACTTCGCGTAGATGCCGAAGTGGAACGCGCGGTGGTGGATCCGGTGGCTCGGCCAGTCGCTCTCGCGGAACGCGCCGGCGAGCAGCTCGAGCTCCTCGTCGAGCTGGCGCAGGTCCTCGGCCGTGAGGCGCGGGACGGCCAGGCTCACCGCGAGCGGCTCGAGCAGCAGGCGCAGGCGGTAGGTCTCTTCGAGATCCTTGACCCGCACGGGCGCGACGGTGTAGCCGCGCCGGGCGACCGGGACCACGAGGCCCTCGGTGGCGACGATGCGCAGCGCCTCGCGGACCGGGATCGCGCTGATCCCGAGGTCGGCGGCGAGGTCGTCGAGCAGCACGCGCTCGCCGGGCGGCAGGTCGCCGAGCAGGATGCTCTGGCGCACGCGATCGGCCGCGAACTCGACCAACGATCCTCCGGGGGCGAGGCCCCCGTCGGTCGAGACGCGTCCACGGGTGGTGGCGCCGGCGGTCTTCCGTGGTTTGCGTGGTGCTGCCATGACTCAGTCGCCGCCCATCGACGGCATCGCCGCAGTGCGGGCCTCGTGCTCGATCTGTCGCCAGATGTGATCAGTGTATGTGACGAACTCGGCGGTCCGCTTGACGTGCAGGTCGCGCGGGCGGGGCAGGTCGACGTCGACCATCTCGCGGATCCGGCCCGGGCGCGAGCTCATGACCGCGACGCGGTCAGACAAGTAGACGGCTTCGTCGATCTGATGGGTGATGAAGATCACGGTGGCGCGCTCCTGGCGCCACACGCGCAGCAGCTCGGCCTGCATGATCTCGCGCGTCTGGGCGTCCAGCGCCGAGAACGGCTCGTCCATCAGCAGGACCTTCGGCCCGATGGCCAGCGCGCGGGCGAGGTTCGCCCGCTGCCGCATGCCGCCCGACAGCTCGTGCGGGTAGTGCTCGGCGAAGTCCTTGAGGCCGACCAGCTCGATCGCCGCCTGCGTGCGCTCGGCGGACCGCTTGCGCCACTCCGAACGGGTCAGGTCGCCGCGCCGGCTGCGGATGCCCAGCGCCTCCAGGCCGAAGCCGACGTTGCCGGTCAGCGTGCGCCAGGGGAACAGCGAGTCCTGCTGGAAGACGAACCCGCGATCGGGTCCGGGACCGGTGACCGTCTCCCCGCCGATCTGGACGGCGCCGTCGGTGGGCTCGATCAGCCCGCCGACGATCCGCAGCAGCGTGGTCTTGCCACAGCCGCTGGGGCCGACGATCGACAGGAACTCGCCCGGGCGGACGTCGAAGCTGACGTCGTGGCAGACCTCCATGGTCTGTCCGTGGCGGGTGAACCGGTGCGTGATGCCCTGGATCTGGAGCCCGAGGGCGTCCTCGGACGGCTGGTCCGGGCTCATGGTGGTGTTGGCGGGTTCGCTCATGCTCATCAGTTGTTGTCGTCCACGCGCCAGGGCGCGAGCTTCCGTTCGAGGCGCCGCAGCAGGATCATCGAGACGATGCCCGCGAAGGCCAGGGCGGTGATGCCGACGAAGACGCCGGCCGGGTCGAAGACCTGCGACGAGGACAGCACGAGGTAGCCGAGGCCCGCCTGCGAGGCGAACAGCTCGCCGGCCACCACGCCGATCAGCCCGCGGCCCACGCCGAGCCGGATGCCGGTGAGGATCAGCGGCAGCGCGGCGGGGAGCATGACCTTCAAGAACACCTGCATCCGCGTCGCCGAGAACGCGCTCGCGGTCTCCAGGATGTTCTTGTCGACGTTCCGGATCCCCGTGTCGGTGTTGATGAGGATCGGCATCACCGACAAGATGAAGACGACCGCGACCTTCGACGACATGCCGATCCCGAGCCACAGGATGAACAGCGGCCCGAGGGCGATGACCGGCGTCGCGTAGAGCGCGTTGACGACCGGATCGAGGTAGTCGCGCACGGCCTTGCTGGCGCCCATGAGGAGGCCGATCGTGATGCCGACCACCACGGCGAGCGCGAAGCCGTAGAGGAACTCCTGGCCGCTGGCCGAGATGTCCTTGCCCAGGTCGCCGCTGCGGGCGAGCGAGACGTACTTGTGGTAGATGTCGGTCGGCGCCGAGACGGCGATCGACCCCTTCATGAACACCTTCACGATGATCTGCCAGGCGACGAGCAGCACGATGACGGTGGCGACCCCGCGGATCGCGGTGATGTGGTCGCGTTGAAGCTTGGTGAAGCGGCTGCGGACCGTCTTCGGCTCGAGGCCGGCGACGCCGTCGGCAGCTGCGGATGTTGTCGATGACACAGCACTCATCTCCTGTTCCCGGTGACCCCTGGAGTACAGCATATATGATATAGTTGGTCACGTCAACGAGGTGGCTCCGGCGCCGCCGGAGAGCCATCTCCGTCCTAGGGAGCGCACCATGCGTGCTGTCGTCGCCGTCCGCCATGGCGGACCGGAAGTCCTCGAAGTCCACGAGGTCTCCGACCCCGAAACGGACGGCCGCAGGGCGACGGTACGCGTCGTCTCGGCGGGCGTCAACTTCTCTGATCTGCTCGCGATCTCGGGCCGTTACCCGGGTCCGCCGCCGCCCTTCACGCCGGGCATCGAGGTCGCCGGACACGAGGTCGCCACGGGCCGTCCGGTGCTCGCCCTGGTGCCCTCGGGCGGCTACTCCGAGCTCGCCCTCGCCGACGCGCGGCTGATGCTCGACGCCGAGGGGCTCGACCTCGAGCAGGCCGGCGGCTACGCGCTGGTGACGCTCGCGGCGTACTTCGGCCTGGCCCACGCTGCGCGCCTGCAGCAGGGCGAGACGGTGCTCGTGCTCGCCGCCGCCGGCGGCCTCGGCTCGACCGCCGTGCAGATGGCGCGCGCGCTCGGCGCCGGCCGCGTCTTCGCGGTCGCTTCCACGCCGGAGAAGCGCGCGCTGGCCCTCGCCCACGGCGCCGACGAGGCCTTCGCCTACGAGGACGACCTGCCCGCGGCCGACGTGGTGGTCGACGGCGTCGGCGGCGACGCGTTCGCCGCCGCCTACCGCGCGACCAAGCCGCTGGGCCGCGTGCTGCTGGTCGGCGCCAGCTCGGAGGTGCCGCCCGCGTTCCCGGCCTTCCAGGAGCTGCGCGAGCGCTCGGTCGCCCTGGTGCCCTTCAGCTTCAAGGCGCTGCGCGAGCGCAACCCGGACTTCGTGGCGGCCACCGCCCCCGCGGCGATCGAGCTCGTCCGCCGCGGCGAGGTGCGCCCGCTCATCGCCGGGTCGCACCCGCTCGACGCGGCCGGCGCGGCGCTCACCCAGCTGGGCTCCCGCGCCACCGCGGGCAAGTTGCTGCTGATCCCCTGAGGGGGTCAGCACGCAGCGCCCGCGGCGATCAGCGCGTCGACCTCCGCAGCGGTGAGGCCGGCGCGCTGGAGCTGCGCGTGGGTGTGCTCGCCGAGCGCCGGCGCGTGGGCCGGGACCGGCGCCGCCACGTCGTCGAGGAAGCGGATCGCCGGGGCGAGCACGCGGACGGTGCCGGCGCCGGGCTGCTCGATCTCCTGCACGAGCCCGCGCGACTGGGCGTACTCGCCCTCCAGCGCCTCGCCGAGGCTGCTCACCGGCGCCGACGGGACGCCCGCGCGCTGCAGCCGCTCGATCCACTCGGCCAGGTCGTGCTCGGCGATGGCCCCGGCGACGATCGCCTCGACCTCGGCGAAGCGCTCCTGGCGGGCGGGGACCGTCGCGAAGCGCGGGTCGGTCGCCAGCTCGGGCCGCTCGGCCGCGATGCAGAAGCGCCGCCAGAGCGGGTCCATCTGCACGGTGAGGACGAGGTCGCCGTCGCGCGTCGGGTAGCGGCCGAAGCCGGGGACCGTGAGGTGGCGGTTGCCGCTGCGCGGCGGCTCCTCACCGGTGACGAGGTACATCTGCGACAAGTAGGTCGAGAGGCTGATGAGGCTGTCGACCAGCGGCACGTCGACGTGCGTCCCGAGGCCGGTCTCCTCGCGCTGGCGCAGCGCGGCGAGCACGCCGATCACGGCCCAGAGCGAGCCGGCGACGTCGCCCATCGGCAGGCTGAGCTTCATCGGCGGGCCGTCGGGATCGCCGTTGAGGCTCATCGCGCCGGTCAGCGCCTGGACGACGACGTCCATGGCGGGCTCCCGCGAGAACGGGCCGGTCTGGCCGAAGCCGCTGACCGAGCACACGATCATGCCCGGCTTCTCGGCGCGCAGGGACTCGTAGCCGAGGCCGAGGCGGTCCAGCACGCCGGGGCGGAAGTTCTCCACGATGACGTCGCAGGTCAGCGCGAGCGCGCGGCCGGCGGCCTGGCCGGCCGGGTCCTTGAGATCCAGCGCGACGCTCTGCTTGCCGCGGTTGACCGACAGGAAGTAGTGGCTGACCTCGCCGGCGTGCGGCGGGATGGAGCGCGTGTAGTCCGGCGCGCCCGGGTCCTCGACCTTGATGACCTCGGCGCCGAGGTCGGCCAGGGCCATCGTGCTGAAGGGACCGGCGAGGACGCGCGTGAGGTCCAGGACGCGGATGCCGTCGAGCGGGGCCATCAGGCCGCGTCCGGCGCGCCGACGATGCCGGCGGCGTGCAGCTGCGCGATGCGCGCGTCGTCGTAGCCGATCGAGCGCAGCAGCTCGTCGGTGTGCTCGCCCAGCAGCGGCGGCGGCCGGTCGATCGACGCGGGCGTCTCCGACAGCGTGATCGGCGGGCCGATCTGCGGGACCTCGCCGACCGTCGGGTGCGTGACCGACTGGACGAGCCCGGCCTCCCGCACCTGCGGGTGATCGAGGATCTCGGAGATCTTCAACACGGGGGCGAACAGCGCGCCCTCCTTGAGGAAGCGGCCGCGCCACTCCTCGGTCGTGCGCTGGGCGAAGACCGGCTCGATGATCGCGGTGATCGCGTCGCGGTGCTCGCGGCGCAGCGGGCCGGTCGTGAAGCGCGGATCGGCCAGCAGGTCCTCGCGCTCGATCGCGCGGCAGAACTTCGGCCAGCTGTCGCCGCCGAACGAGCCGGCCATGACCTGGCCGTCGGCGGTGCGGAACACCTGGTAGGGCACGTGGACGGCGTGCGAGCTGCCCATCGGCTCGGGGTCGACGCCGGTCGTCCAGTAGGTCCCCAGCCGCGTGCTGAGCATGCTGATCATCCCGAAGAGCATCGGCACCTCGACGTGCTGGCCGCGGCCCGTGCGCTCACGCGCCAGCAGCGCCAGCAGGACGCCCTGGACCGCGTGCATCGCGCCGGTGAAGTCGGCGACCGGCGCGCCGATGAGCACGCCGTTGCCGCCGCGCTCGCCGGTGAGCGACATGATGCCCGAGGTCGCCTGGACGACCGGGTCGGTGCCCGGCGCCTCGCGCAGCGGCGCCTGCGGCCCGAAGGCCGAGACCGAGACGTGGATGAGCCGCGGGTTGAGCTCCGACATCGCCTCCCAGCCGACGCCGATCTTGTCGGCGACGCCCGGGCGGTAGTTCTCGATCAGCACGTCGGCGTCGCGGATCAGGTCGTGCAGGATCGCCAGGCCCTCGGGCGTGCGCAGGTTGACCGAGATGGAGCGCTTGCCGCGGTTCCACAACAGGAACAAGGCGCTTTGGTCGCCGAAGTAATCGGCACCCCCGCGCCGTGACGCGTCGCCGTCGAGCGTCTCGACCTTGATGACGTCGGCGCCGTGATCGCCGAGGACGAGCGTCGCGTACGGCCCCGCCATGTGGTGGGTGAGGTCGACGACCTTGACGCCGTCGAGGACGCGCTGGCCGCTCATGCGGCTGACCGCTTGATGGTGGACTCGTTCGCGGTCCGGTGTTCGATCATCATGCGGCCACCGCGCGCAGGAAGTTCTCGCCGGCCACGAGCGTGCGCTCACCGTCGGTCAGCGGCAGCGACTCCAGCCGCCGCCGGTAGGACACCGGGTCGACGAACGGGTAGTTGGTGCCCAACAGCACGCGGTCGCTGCCGATGCGGCGGATCAGCGCCACCAGCTCCTCGGGGGTCGGGTGGCCCTCGCGTCCGAGGCGGCTGAGCCGCAGCGAGGTGTCGGTGTACACGTGGTCATGGCGGGCGCAGAGCTCCACGATGTCCTCCTCGTAGCCGTGGCCCATGTGGGCCAGGATCAGGGTGAGCCCGGGGAACTCGCGCAGCGCGGTGTCGAAGCGCGCCGGGCGGCCGAAGGAGTCGGCGCCGGGATGGGGCGGCGGGCCGCCGCCGGTGCCCGACTGCGACAGCAGCGGGAGGCCGAGGTCGGCGCAGCGCGCGTAGACGGGCCACAGCAGCTCGTCGTCGGCGTAGACCTGCATCGACGGCGGGATGATCTTCACGCCCTGGGCGCCGCGGGCAGCCAGCTCCTCGATCTCGGCGATGATCTCGGCGGCCGACATGAACCGCACGTTGACGCCGACGAACGGCAGGAAGCGCGGGTCGCGCGCGCCCAGCTCGACGCCCCAGCGGTTGAGCTCGAAGATCTGGGTGCGGACGCGCTCGCGCGCCTCGTCCTCCGGCACGCCGGCCGCCGTCAGCTCGGCGAAGTACTCGCCCGAGCGGGCGTTGAGGAGCACCACGGTGCGGTCGATCGGCGCGGCGTCCATGAGGGCGCCGAGCTCGTCGATCTGGCCCGAGCGGCGCGGCTCGGGCACGCCGAGCATCCGCTGCCACTCGTGGCCCCACTCCACGGTCGGGAACGCGTGGGCGTGCGCGTCGACGATCACGCCGCGGGCCCGACGCCCGCGCGGGCGGCCAGGTCGAGGATCTGGCGGGCGGTCGCGGCCATGGCGTAGTCGACGAAGCGGCCGTCGACCACGGTCCCGGCCAGGCCGTCGGCCAGCGCCGCCTCGAAGGCGTCGAGGACACGCTGGTGCTCGAGGACCTCGGCGGGCGACGGCGTGAAGACGCGGTTGACCGGCTCGACGTGCGAGGGGTGCACCACCAACTTGCCGCGGTAGCCGAGCTGGCGGGCGTGCTCGGCCTCGACGGTCAAGCCGTCGAGGTCGGCGACCTCGCCGTAGATCCCGTCGAGCGGGTTGGCGATGTCGGCCGCGCGCTGATCCATGAGGACCTTGGAGCGCAGGTACAGCCGCTCGATGCCCTCGGCCGTCCAGCGGAAGCCCAGCTCGCGGGCCATGTCGCCGTTGGCCGCGGCGCCCGGGATGAGCGACGCGACGCGCGGGGACGCCGACGCCAGCTCGAAGGCGCGCACGCCGGCCAGCGGCGTCTCGATCAGCACGAGGATCGCGACCGAGCCGGGCGCACAGCCCGCCTCGGCCTCGGCCGCCGACAGCAGCTTGTCGGCGTGGTGGACGTCGGTCTCGCTGCCGACCTTCGGCAGCACGATCCCGGCGAGGCCGGGGCGGACGATGGCCGCCAGGTCGGCCTCCAGGCCGTTGGGGCCGCCCGGAGGGTTGACCTTGACGAACAGGGTCTCCCCTGCGCCACCCAGCTCGGCGATGCAGCCGGCGACCGTCTCCCGCGCCTGCGGCTTGAGCTCGTCCGGGACGCTGTCCTCGAGGACGAGGCAGAGCGCGTCGGCGCCGTACCGCGGGGCCTTGGCGATCAGGTCCTGACGATGCCCCGGCGTGTAGAGCACGCTGCGCAGCAGGCGCGGGGACGCGGTCATCCGGCGGCCGTCGCCTTCGTGCAGGTGTCGCCGCCGAGCAGCATGCTGTTCGGGTCGGGCACGTCGCCGGTCAGATTGCCGGCGGCCTTGTTGGCGTCGATGACCGACTGGATGCCGGACACGTTGGTGTCACAGGTCTTGTTGTAGACCTGCTGATCGACCATCCAGTCCTGGTAGGCGGCGTCCATGATCTTGGGGTCGGTCGCGAACGCCTTGGCGAGCGACGCGACGACGGCGGCCTTGTTGGCCGGGTCGTACATGTACTTGACCGACTGCAGCCAGGCCGTCTCGAAGTCGACGGTCGCCTGCGGGTTGGACTTGGCCCAGTCGCGGTTGACCGCGATGGTGTTGAACGGGCGCGTGGCGAGGCCGGGGATGTCGGCGGCGTTGACCAACGCGTTGAACCCCTTGGCCTTCAGGAGGCTGAGCTGCGGCTCCGGCGTCGCCAGGCCCGCGCTCTTGCCGTTGAGCAGCGACTGCGTGCGCGCGGCGGGATCGCCGGCGATCAGCAGGGAGTAGTCCTTGTTGACCTTCATGCCGAAGTTGCTCAACATGGTGGTGATGATCGCGCCGTCGGCCGTCTTCAGGCCCGAGGCGGCGAGCGCCGCGCCCTTGAGGTCCTGCGGCTTCTTGTACTTGGCCTGGGTGACCAGGCTGTACGGCGTGCCGTTGACCACCGGGAACATGATCGCGACGCTGGGCTGCGCCTTGTGGGCGATCGCGATGGCGTCGGTGGTGATCGCGCCGATCGGCGTCGACTTGCTGGCGACCGCGGTCTCGGCGGTGGCGGCGTCCTTGGTGAGCACGACGCTCAGGTCCAGGTTGTTCTTCTTGAAGATCCCCGCGGACTGCCCCACGACGTAAGGGGCGTACAACATGTTGACGCTCGTCAACCCGAACTTGATCTTCGTCGGTCCGCTCGAAGCGGATCCGGACGCGGTGCTCGAGTCTCCACTCGACCCGCAGGCGGCCATCGTGACCGCGGTCAAGGTCATGCCCACCATCAGCACGACCCCTCTAACCCGTACGCGACGCAACATGGTTCTCCTCTCTCCTCCTGACGCAGCTCGACCGGCTGCTGTGCGGCAACATATATCATATAGTCAAGACCCGTGCCAACCGTAGCTGGAGGATCGATGAGCGACGCGCCGACCGTGACCACCCCGCCCGACGAGAGGGCCCCGACGGTGACCGCGAGCCTTGCCGCGTTCGCCTCCGAGCTGCGGTTCGAGGACCTTCCGTCCGCCGTCGTCGACCACGTGGAGCGCCTCGTGCTCGACACCCTGGGCTGCGCGCTGGGCGGCAGCCAGACGCCGCTCGGCAACGTCGCGGTGCGCTTCGCCGACGCGGGCGCGGGCGGCAACGACGAGGCGAGCGTCGCCTCCAGCGGCCGGCGCACGACGGCGCTGCTGGCCGCCGGCGCCAACGGCCGCATGGCCGGCGCGCTGGACGCCGACGACACCTTCGCCAGCGCCGGGCAGACCTCGCACCACGGCGCGCCGACCGTCGCCGCGGCCTTCGCGCTGGCCGAGCGCGATGGCGCCTCCGGGCACGACCTGCTCACCGCGGTGGCCGCGGGCTACGAGGTCGGCGCGCGCTTCGGCGTCGGCGTCCCGGCTCACGACCTCGTCCCGCGCCCCGGCGGCTGGAAGGTCGGCGGCGGCGCGGCGGGCGTGCTCGGCCCGGCCGCCGCGACCGCGCGGCTGCTCGGGCTCGACGCCGACACGATCGCGCACACGCTGGGCATCGCGGGCGCGCACATCGACGTCGCGCCGCTGAAGTGGTTCGAGGGCAGCACCGCCCCGATGGTCAAGTCGATGGACAACGGGTGGAGCGCGTCGGCCGGCCTGAGCTCCGCGCTGCTGGCGCAGCTCGGCATGACCGGCCACCGCGACATCCTCGACGGACCGAACGGGCTGTGGCGCGCGCTCGGCCACCAGAGCTTCGACTTCGAGGCGGCGGCCGCCGGCCTCGGGACCCGCTGGTGGACGCTGGAGGCGAGCTTCAAGCTCTGGCCGTGCCAGTACTGGATGCAGGGCGCGCTGCGGGCCTTCGACCAGATCCTGCTCGAGCACGACCTCGCTGCCGCCGACATCGAGTCGATCGTGTTGCGCACCAACAGCCGCAGCGGCGCCCCGCGCTTCCGCGACCAGCACCCCGAAGGGTTCGTCACCGGTCAGTTCAACTTCCCGCACACCGCGGCGATGCTCGCGCTGCGCGTGCCGCCCGGCCCGCGATGGTTCGACGAGGCGGCCTTCGCCGACCCGGAGGTCGCGGCGCTGCGCGAGAAGGTCGCGGTCGAGATCGATCCGCGGACCGAGGCCGGCGACGACCTCGCGGTCGACGGCATGCTGCGCAGGATGCCGGGCAGTGCCGTCGTCACCGCCCGCGGGCGCGTGTACGAGGCCGCGGTCGACGCCGGGTTCGGCGGGCCGTGGGATGAGGACACGCGCCTCGACGACACCGCGCTGGCCACCAAGCTGGCCGACATGGTCGGGCCGCTGGCCGATCGCGACCCCGTGTGGCACGGGCGCGCCGAGGTGCTCTCGGGCCTCACCGGGCTGCTGCGCGGCGTGCCCGACGTGCGCGCCGTGGGCGAGCTGTTGCGGCCGGCCTGAGGGGCGCGCCCGCCGCTGCCCACGCGCTGCCATAGGGTTCGCCCGCGCGTGGGCACGGGCCCGCGCGCCCGCGCGTCGCGGGCGTGCGGGACTCGACAGGTCGGAGGAAGCTCATGGTTGGTCGTGCAGCAGTGCGGATGCGGCGCTACGCGCCGTGGTTGGTGGCGGCGTTCTTCGCGGTGGGCGGAGGGTCGTACGCGCTGGCGACGAGCGGGTCGTCGTCGGCGGCGGACCCCGGGAAGGTGTACGCGTGCGTCACGCACGACTTCGGGACGCTGAACCTCTCGACCAAGACGCGCAGCTGCGCGCCCGGGCAGCACAAGATCTCGTGGAACGCCGAGGGCAAGGCGGGGAAGGCCGGCGCGGCGGGCAAGGCCGGCGCGGCGGGTCACGCGGGCGCGGCGGGCCAGGCCGGCGCGGTCGGGCCGGCCGGCGCGACGGGCGCTGCGGGCGCGACCGGCCCGGCGGGGCCGAAGGGCGACGCCGGCGCCAAGGGTGACACGGGCGCGACGGGCGCGCGCGGTGCCGACGGCAGCGACGGCAGCGACGGCAGCGACGGCGCGGCCGGCCCGCAAGGCCCGATCGGCCCCATCGGCCCGGCCGGCCTCCAGGGCGCCCCCGGCACCGATGCCGTGACCGGCTTCGGCTACATCTACAACGAGACCGCGCAGGTCGTCCCGATCGAGGCGTCCGTCACCTTCGACAGCAACGGGCCGCTGTCGGGCATCCTCCACGCGCCGGGCAACGCGGGCGTGGTCGTCCCGGAGACCGGCGTCTACGAGCTGCGCTACAGCGTCTCGGGCGTCGAGCCCGGCCAGTTCGCGCTCTTCGTCAACGGCTCAGCGGTGCCGGGCACGACGTTCGGCTCGGGCGCCGGGACCCAGCAGGACGACGCCGACGTGATCCTGGCGTTCTCCGCCGGGGACGTCCTCACGCTGGTCAACCACAGCTCGGCGTCGGCGGTCACGCTGCAGACGCTGACCGGCGGCACGCAGACCAACGTCAACGCGGCGCTGACGATCAAGCGCTTGTCCTAGGCGCCGTAGCCGGCCAGCCCGCTCGCGAGCTGGTCGTACGCATGGCCGGCGTGGTCGCGCAGCTCGCGCGCGACCACGCGCTGGTCCTCGCCCGCGAGCAGCCGGGTGAAGGCCTGGCGGAAGACGAGGCGGTGGGTCCAGGCCAGGGTGCGGGCGACGACCGTGGCGACGAAGTCGTCCTCGCCCACCTCCGCCGCGGCCGCGATCACCGGGACGAGGAGGGCGGACTCGCGCTCCCAGCCGATGGCCAGCCGGTCGCGCAGCGCGGCGCTGTTCATCACCAGCCGCGGCACCGCGACGATCGACTCCACCGGGTCGTGCTCGACGCGGTCGAGGAAGGCGAGCGTGCGCTCGCGGAACACGTCGACGAGCGCCGTGCCCGGCGGCCGGTCGAGGATCGCCTCGATCAGCGCGGCCCGGCGCTCTTGGCCGTGCTCGAAGACGAGGTCCTCCTTGGCGGGGAAGTAGTTGAACACCGTCTTCTCCGACACGCCGGCGGCGGCGGCGACCTCGGCGACCGTGACGGCATCGAAGCCGCGGGCCACGAAGAGCTCCATCGCGGCGGCGGCGATCGCGGCGTGCGTCTGGCGCTTCTTGCTCGCCCGCAGCCCCTCCGGGAGCGCCGCTGAGGTGTCCATGGCGACAGTGTAAGTGCTGCCACCCTAGATTTACAGTCGCTGTACGTTTACCCTGGCGGCCATGGACCCCTCCCCCAGCACGCCGGCCATCGAGGTCGTCGAGCTCCGCAAGACCTACGGCGACGTCGAGGCGGTGCGCGGTGTCAGCTTCGCCGTCGCGCCCGGCGAGGTCTTCGGCTTCCTCGGCCCCAACGGCGCCGGCAAGAGCACGACCATCAACATGCTCTGCACGCTGACCAAGCCCAGCACCGGCACCGCGCGCGTCGCGGGCCACGACGTCGCCCGCGAGCGCGACGAGGTCCGCCGCCACATCGGCCTCGTCTTCCAGGACCCGACGCTCGACGGCTACCTGACCGCCGAGCAGAACCTCAAGCTCCACGCCGAGCTGTACGGCATCGACGGATCGGTGATCGGCGCGCGCATGCGCCAGATGCTCGAGATGGTCGACCTCTGGGACCGCCGCGGCGACGCGGTCATGACCTTCTCGGGCGGCATGCGCCGGCGCCTGGAGATCGCCCGCGGGCTCATGCACTCCCCGCGCGTGCTGTTCCTCGACGAGCCGACGATCGGCCTGGACCCGCAGACCCGCAGCTCGATCTGGCGCTACATCCGCGCCCTCCAGCAGACCGAGGAGACCACCATCTTCATGACCACGCACTACATGGACGAGGCCGAGTTCTGCGATCGCATCGCGATCATGGACCAGGGGCAGATCGTCGTCCTCGACACGCCCGAGGCGCTGAAGGCCAGCGTCGGGGCCGATCGCGTGACGATCCACACCGCCGACGACGAGGCGGCGATCGCCGCGATCGCCGAGCGGTTCGCGATCGAGGCCAACATGTCGGAGGGCGCGGTGACGTTCTTCGTGGAGTCGGGCGAGGCGTTCGTGCCGCGGCTGTTCGCAGAATGGGATCCCGCCCACCCGGCCATCACCGCGGTCAGCGTCTCGCGCCCGACGCTCGACGACGTGTTCATGACCTACACCGGCTCGACGATCCGCGACGCCGAGGCGGCGACGGGCACCGACCGCAACCGCATGATGATGCGCGCGATGGCGGGCGGCCGCCGATGAGGTCGAACGTCCCACACGCCGAAGGTTCGTCAGGCTGGAGGCACGTTCGATGAGCGCCACGGTGCAGACCGCGTCCGAGGCCGAAGGCGCCGACGGGGTCATCCGCGTCCGCGTCCCCGCGCGCAGCTGGCGCAGCGAGGCGCGCGCGATCAGGATCGTCTGGCGCCGCGAGCTGATCCGCTTCGTCAACGACCGGATGCGCATCGTCACCTCGCTGGTGCAGCCGCTGCTGTTCTTGTTCGTGTTGGGCTCGGGTCTGCAGACGCTGTCGAGCTCGGGCACGCACGGGGTCGACCTCAAGACCTTCATCTACCCCGGCATCCTGTGCATCGCGGTGATGTTCACCGCGATGTTCTCGGCGGCGTCGATCGTGTGGGACCGGGAGTTCGGCTTCCTGCGCGAGATGATGGTCGCGCCGATCCGGCGGTCGTCGATCGTCATCGGCAAGTGCCTCGGCGGCGCGACGGTCGCCAGCTTCCAGGGCGTCATCGTGCTGTGCCTGGCCGGCGCCGTGCACGTGCCCTACGACCCGGCGTTGATCCTCGGGATCTTCGGGCTGCAGCTGCTGCTGGCCTTCACCATCACGGCGTTCGGCGTCATGGTCGCCGTGCGCATCAAGCAGATGCAGTCGTTCATGGGCGTCATGCAGATGATCGTCATGCCCATGTTCTTCCTGTCGGGCGCGTTGTACCCCGTGTCGGGGCTGCCGGCGTGGCTCGCGGTGCTGAACCGGCTGGATCCGCTGACCTACGCGGTCGACCCGATGCGGCGCCTCGTGTTCTCGCACCTGGACATCAGCGCCGCCGCGCGCCTGGCGCTGGACCCGGGCGTGACGTGGTGGGGCTGGCGGCTGCCGGCGCTGCTGGAGGCCGGCGTCATCCTGGCCCTCGGCTTCGCGATGCTCGGGATCGCGATCTGGGAGTTCTCGGCCAGCGAGTAGCGGGCGCCCGCCGCTAGCGGGGCGGGTTCGCGTACTCCTGCTTGAGCAGGCGCTTGAGCAGCTTGCCGGTCGGGGTCCGCGGGAGCTGCGCGCGGAAGTCGATGCTCCGCGGGCACTTCAGGTGGGCGAGGCTGCTACGGCAGTGCTGGATGAGCTCCTGCTCCAGCGCCGCGGCGGCGGCCTCGTCGGCGGGCATCGCGACCGGCTCGACGACGGCCTTGACCGCCTCGCCCATCTCGGCGTCGGGGACGCCGAAGACCGCCGCGTCCATCACCGCCGGGTGCGACTGCAGGACGTCCTCGGCCTCCTGCGGGTACACGTTCACCCCGCCGCTGATGATCATGTACGACGCGCGGTCGGTGAGGTAGAGGAAGCCGTCGGCGTCGAGGTGGCCGATGTCGCCGAAGGTCTGCCAGCCGTGGGCGTCGGTACTCTGCCGCGTGCGCTCCGGGTCGTTGTGGTACGCGAAGGGCGGGCCGTCGGAGAAGAAGACCGCGCCGTCGACGCCGGGCGCGACCTCCGCGCCGGCCTCGTCGACGACGTGCGGCACGCCGATCAGCGCCCGGCCGACCGTGCCCGGCCGCGCCGCCCAGTCCTCCGGGGTGACCCAGGTCAGCCCGGCGGCCTCGGTCGCGGAGTAGTACTCATGGATGACCGGTCCCCACCAGTCGAGCATCTGCTGCTTGACCTCGACCGGGCAGGGCGCCGCGGCGTGGATGACGAGGCGTAGGGTGCGCGTGTCGGCGGCGCGCCGGACCGCCTCGGGGAGGCGCAGCATCCGCACGAACATCGTCGGCACGAACTGCGCGGCGGTGACGCCGTGGCGGCCGATCAGGTCGAGGCACTCGGCCTCGTCCCAGGACTCCATGACGACGACCTCGCCGCCGAGCTGGTGCACCGCCATCGAGAAGCGCAGCGGCGCGGAGTGGTAGAGCGGCGCGGGCGAGAGGTAGACGTCCTGCCGGCCGATGCCGAACATGTCGCGCAGGATCGGCGTGACGACGATCGGCGTCTCCCCCAGCGGCAGCGCCGGCTGCGCGGGGCGGATGCCCTTCGGCCGCCCGGTCGTGCCCGACGAGTACAACATGTCGCGCCCGCCGATCCGTGCCTCCTCCAGCGGCTGCGGCGCCTCGGCGGCGACCAGCGCCGCGTACTCCTCGTAGCCGTCGATCGGCCCGCCGACCGCGATGTAGCGCTCCACGCCCGGCGTCGCCGCCTTCAGCGCCGCGGCCTTGTCGGCGTAGCGGGCCGAGAGGAACAGGACGCGGGCCTCGCAGTCGCCCACGATGTAGGCGACCTCGTCGACCTTGAGGCTGGTCGAGATCGCCGTGTAGAGCAGGCCGGCGTAGTGCGCGCCCCAGGCGATCTCCAGGAAGGCGGGGGCGTTCTCCACGCAGAACGCCGCGTGGTCGCCGGGCGCCAGGCCCGCGCCGCGCAGCAGGCGGGACACGCGGTTGGCCGCCGCGTCCAGCTCGCCGTAGGTCCGGCGCTCGCCCGACCGGGCCATCGTGATCGCCGGGCGGTCGGGCGCGTGGTCGGCGGGGATCACGGCCGGGTCAGGGGGTGGCGGACTGCGTGGTGCGCTGGACCCAGCGCGAGCGGCACGGGATCTTGTCCATGTCGCAGCGGTCGAGGTACCGGCGCGCGATCTCGGTGACCTCGCCGAGCAGGTCGTCCTCGAGCAGGATCGGCTCCAGGCCGAGGCCGAGCAGCGACGCGTTCTCGACGATCAGGTCGTTCTCCTCGGCCTCGCGGCGCGGGTTCTCGACGTAGTCGATCTCCGAGTCGGTCAGCTTCGCGACGATCGCCGCGAGGTCGCGCACGCGGTGGACCTCGGTCATCTGGTTGAAGATGCGGACGCGCTCGCCGGCGGGCGGCGGGGTCTCCACGGCCAGCGCGATGCAGCGCACCGAGTCCTGCAGGTGGATGAACGCGCGGGCCTGGCCGCCGGCGCCGTGCACCGTCAGCGGGTAGCCCACGGCCGCCTGCATGAGGAAGCGGTTGAGGACGGTGCCGTAGTCGCCGTCGTAGTCGAAGCGGTTGATCAGCCGCGGGTCCTGCCGGGTCTCCGCGGTCTGGGTGCCCCAGACGATGCCCTGGTGCAGGTCGGTGACCCGCACGCCGTCGTTCTTGTTGTAGAACGCGAACAAGAGCTGGTCCTGCGCCTTGGTCATGTGGTAGATGCTGCCCGGGCTGGCGGGGAACAGGATCTCCTGCTCGACCTCGCCCCCGTCGATGCCGTCCATGCGCACCGGCAGGTAGCCCTCAGGGATCTTGACGCCGGCCGTCGCGTACCCGTAGACGCCCATCGTCCCGAGGTGCACGACGTGCGCGTCGTGCTCGGCCTCGACCAGGGCGGCCAGGAGGTTGTGGGTGGCGTTGACGTTGTTGTCGACCGTGTAGCGCTTGTGGGCCGGGCTCTTCATCGAGTACGGCGCCGACCGCTGCTCGGCGTAGTGCACGATCGCGTCGGGCCGCAGCCGGCGGATCAGCTCCAGCAGCCCGTCGTAGTCCTGCGCGACGTCGAGATGCTCGAAGGCGATCTGCTCGCCCGAGACCTCGCGCCACGTCGCCAGCCGCACGTCGAGCGTCTCGATCGGCGTCAGCGACGCGATCCCCAGCTCCACGTCGGCCGCCCGCCGGGCGAGGTTGTCGGCGATCGTCACGCCGTGCCCGCGGGCCGACAGGTGCAGCGCCGCCGGCCACCCGCAGAAGCCGTCACCGCCCAGGATCAACACGCGCTGCGGCGTGTCGGCGGTCACCGGAGATCGATATGAGTCAGCAGGCATACGTCATCTCACCACCGCGGAGATTAGTGCGATGGGTCGACGACCGCCGCCGGGGCCACCCCGTGCAGGACGGCGGCGTCCTGCGGCGCGTCCGTGCGCTGCCCGCAGCCGCACGTCACCAGCGCGCCGCCGGCCAGCAGCAGCGCCCCGGTCCGGCGCACGCGGCGGCGGCTCCAGCCCTGCAGGCGCACGAACCACGCCAGCGCCACGATCGCCAGGACGCCGGCGACGTAGAAGTTCAGGCGCAGCCCGAAGAGGTGGTGGGCGGGATCGACCCGCAGCAGCTCCTCGAAGATGCGGAAGCCCGAGTAGCCGGCCACGTAGAGGGCGAACAGGCCGCCGGGCGCGATGCGCCGCCGGCTCCCGAGCCAGATCAGCGTGACGGCCAGGAGCAGGTTGAACACCAACTCGTACAGGAACGTCGGCTGGAAGGTGGCGAACGCGGCGTAGCCGTCGGGCCGGTGCGCGGGATCGATGTGCAGCGCCCACGGCAGCGTCGAGGGGCCGCCGAAGAGCTCCTGGTTGAAGTAGTTGCCGATCCGCCCGATCGCCTGGGCGACGAGCAGCCCGGGTGCCACCGCGTCCATGAACGCCGGGATGTCCGCGCCGCGGCGGCGCAGCACCCACAGCCCCGCGAGCGTCCCGGCGGCGATGCCGCCCCAGATGCCGAGGCCGCCCTTCCAGATCGCCAGCGGTCCCCACCAGGTGTGCGGCGCCTGGTCCCAGCTCGTGGCCAGGAAGTAGAGCCGCCCGCCGACGAGCCCGGCCGGGAACCCCCAGATCGCGACCTCGGTGACGAGATCGCGATGGCCGCCGGTGCGCTCCCAGCGCCGCGCGGTCAGCGCGACGGCGGCGAGGACGCCCACGACGTAGGTCAGGCCGTAGGCGTGAACCAGCAGCGGGCCGAGGTGGAACCCGTTCGAGGACGGGCTCGGGAGGAAGGCCGGCACCCGTCCATCGTCGCAAACATCAGGCGGCGGTCGCGGCAGCAGCCGACGCCGCGGCGAGCATCCCCTCGGTGATCTGCCGCACGTCGGCGTCCTGCGTGATGTACGGCGGCATGGTGTAGATGAGGTTGCGGAACGGGCGCAGCCACACGCCGCGATCGGCCGCGGCCGCGGCGACCGCGGCGACGTCGACCGGCGCGTCCATCTCGATGACGCCGACGGCGCCGAGCACGCGCACGTCGGCCACGCCGTCGGCGCCCGCCGCCGGCCCGAGCCCCGCGGTCAGCCCCGTCGCGATGCGGCGCACGTCGGCCGCCCAGTCGCGGCCGAGCAGCAGGCCGAGGTTGGCGTCGGCGACGGCGGCGGCCAGCGGGTTGGCCATGAACGTCGGGCCGTGCATGAGCACCGCGGCCTCCCCCGCCGCGATGCCGTGGGCGACCTCCTCGGTGCAGAGCGTCGCTGCCATGCTCAGGTAGCCGCCGGTCAGCGCCTTGCCCAAGCACATGATGTCGGGCGCGACCCCGGCGTGGTCGGCGGCGAACAGCGTGCCGCTGCGCCCGAAGCCGGTGGCGATCTCGTCGAAGATCAGCAGCACGCCCTCGCGATCGCACAGCTCGCGCAGCAGCCGCAGGTAGCCGGGCGCGTGGAAGCGCATCCCGCCGGCGCCCTGGATCACCGGCTCGACGATGACCGCGGCCAGCTCCGGCCCGTGCACGGCGAACGCGCGGTCCAGCTCGGCGACGTAGGTGGGGTCGAGCTCGGCGGCGAAGCCCGCCGGGGGGATCGCGACGAACTCGTGCTGGGCCAGCACGTCGGAGAAGACCGTGTGCATGCCGCCGACCGGGTCGCAGACCGCCATCGCCCCGAACGTGTCGCCGTGGTAGCCGCC
>DASYBY010000126.1:0-2049 GCA_036500525.1 Baekduia sp.
GGTGGAAAGCCTCCCTGTCGGTTTCCTTTCCCAACATCAACTTGGCCCGCCGCCCAAGGTTGCGGTGGGGTGTCAGCGGGTGCTGCGCTGCAATGGATCGTGCCGCCGAGCGCTCAGCGCCGCAGCGCGAAGATCGGCCACGGGCCGGGCACGCCGCGCAGCTCGTAGGCGCCGCGCATCTCGAACTCCAGGCCGGAGCCCACGACGGTCCCGTACGTCGTCCCGGACATCAGGACTTCCTCCGAGTCGGCCATGTCGCACACGCGCGCGGCGATGTGGACGGCCATCCCGCCGACGTCGTCGCCGATCAGCTCGCACTCGCCGGTGTGCAGGCCGGCGCGGATCCGCAGGCCCAGGCCGCGGACGGCCGTGACGACGGTCCGCGCGCAGCGCAGGGCGTCCGACGGCGGGCCGGCGAACGCGGCGATGTAGCCGTCGCCGACGGTCTTGACCTCGCGGCCGCCGTAGCGCTCCACCTCCCGGCGGATCGCGTCGTCGTGGGCGGAGAGCAGGTCGCGCCAGCGGGCGTCGCCCATGCGGGCCGCGTGGCCGGTCGCGTCGCAGATGTCGGTGAAGAGCACGGTCAGCAGGCGGCGCTGCAGCCCGGCGGTGGCCGTGCGGCTGCCGGTGAGGAACTCCTCGATCTCGCCCAGCAGCGCCTCGGTGTCGCCGATCATCGGCAGGCTGTCGTTGCCGGGCAGCTCGACCAGGCGCGCGCCCGGGATGCGGGCGGCGGCCAGCCGCGAGTGCCCCACGTCGATCAGCTGGTCGCCGGTGCGGTGCAGGATCAGCGTCGGGACGCGCAGCGTCTCCAGCTGCGGGCGCATGTCGACGCCCTCCAGGTTCTGGGCCAGCCGCACCATCCCGGCCGGCGTCGAGGACTGGCGTTCGAGCTTGCCCAGCCAGTCGCGGATCCGGGCGTCGCCGGCGACGCTCGGCGCCATCTGGCCGATGTTGGCGCCGGAGCCCCAGTCCTCCAGCAGCCGGGCGATGCGGTCGCTGCGATCGTCCGGCGAGTCGGCGAACGGCACCTCGGGGTCGCGCACCGTGGCGATGATCGACGCGTAGAGCACGAGCGCCAGCGTCCGCTCGGGGTGGCGCGCGGCGTACTCGATGGCCAGCGGCCCGCCGGCGGCGTAGGCCTGGACCACGACGCCGTCGCAGCCCGCGGCGTCGAGCACCGCGTTGAGGTCCTCGACCTCCTCGGCCAGCGACAGCGGGCGGTCGATGCGGTCAGACAGGCCCAGCCCGCGGCGGTCGACGAGGATGATCCGCGCGATCGATCCCAGCCGCTCCCACCAGCGGCGCAGGCCCGGCTCCTCCAGCAGCACCTCGATGTGCGACAGGAAGCCGCCGAGGAACAGGAGGTCCACCGGCCCGTCGCCGAGTACGCGGTAGGCGATGTTGGCGTCGCCGCTCTGCGCCCAGCGGACGCGCCCCTCCTCCATGCGCTCCAGCGTACGTCAGGCGGGAGCGAGGAGGCGCTCGGTGACCGGATCGACCAGATGCGCGGGGTCGCCGCGCAGCAGCCAGCCGTCCTCGGTGCGCTCCAGCAGGTGGTCGCGCCCGAGCTCGCCGAGCGCGGAGGTAACCGACGGGCGCCGCGCGCCGACGATGCGCGCCAGCGCGCTGTGGGTCAGGCCCAACGGGACGAGCACGCCGTCGGGCGTGACGCGGCCCCAGCGCTCGGCCAGCGCCCACATCCCCAGCAGCAGCCGGTCCTCCAGGCGCACGAGCTGGTTGACGACCAGCCGCACCGCGAGGCCGCGATGGCGGCGCGCGGCGCGGGCGAAGAGCGCGTCGACGACCGAGGGGAAGTGCATCGCCGAGTGCAGGAAGCGCTGGTCGAGCACGGCGACCGTCAGCTCCTCCAGCACCGTCCAGCGTGCGACGAGCGGCAGCTCGCTGACGGGGCTGTCGACGTCCCACGGGCGCAGGATGTCGCCGGAGCCGAGCACCTCGGTCGAGGAGCGGCGGCCGAAGTCGAGGTCGCGCAGCAGCAGGCCGTCGACGATCAGCAGGCCGAGCGGCGAGCTGCCGGGCTCGACG
>DASYBY010000127.1:0-7037 GCA_036500525.1 Baekduia sp.
GGCTCTCCGCACCGCTCCTCCGGCCCCGCCGCGCTCGGGGTCCGCGCCGCCCTCGTCGACGGCGAGCTCGTCGCCGGTGACGTGCTCGTTGACGGCGCGCGCGTGCTGGCGGTGGGCGTGCGGGGCGCTGTTGGCGCGGGCGTCGGCGTCGCGGTCCCGGGCTTCTTGGACTTGCACATCAACGGCTTCGCCGGCGTGGACTTCCTGTCGACCGGCGTCGACGGCTACGCGGTGGCGAGCGCCGCGCTCGCGCAGTCGGGCGTCACCGGCTACCTGCCGACGTTCATCACGTCGCCGCCGGCGGACTACGCGCCGGCGCTGGCGGTCGCGGCCGAGGCCGCGGACGCGGGGGCCGCGCACGGCGCGCGGGTGCTCGGCGTCCACCTCGAAGGGCCGTACCTGTCACCGGCGTGGCCGGGCGCGCACGACCCGGCGCTGCTGCGGCGCCCGGACGTCGCCGAGGCGCTCGCGCTGTGCGACGGCGGCCCGGTCCGGATGGTCACGCTCGCCCCGGAGCTGGACGGCGCGCTGGAGCTGGTGAGCGCGCTGACCGCGCGCGGGATCGTGGTGTCGTGCGGCCACAGCGACGCGGACGCGGCGATCGCCGGCGCGGCGTTCGACCGCGGCGCGCGCGCGATCACCCACGTCTACAACGCGCACCGCCGCTGGGCGCCGCGCGACCCCGGCCTCGGCGGCGCGGCGCTCGTGCGCCCCGGCGTCACCGTGCAGGCGATCGTCGACCACGTGCACCTCGCGCCCGAGACGGCCTACGCGGCCTCGCTGGCCGCGCGCGGACGCTTCTCGCTGGTGACCGACGCGATCGAGGCCGCGGGCCAGGGCGACGGCCACTACCGCCTGGGCCGCCGCGAGGTCGAGGTGCGCGACGGGCGCGCCGCGCTGGCCGACGGCCGCCTCGCCGGCAGCGTCCTGACGATGGACGCGGCGCTGCGCAACCTCGTCGGCTCCGGAGCCACGCTGGCCGACGCCGTCCACGCCGCGACCACCGCTCCCGCCCACCTCCTCGGCCGCCCGGACCTCGGCGTCCTGCGGCCGGGCTCGGTCGCTGACATCACCATCTTGGACGACGACCTCCACGTCCTCCGCACGCTCGTCGCGGGGCAAGAGCGCTTCGCCACCACCGCCGCAGCGGCCTGACCACCAGGGGTCAGACCCCTTCTCGCACCGCCCCTGCGAAAAGGGGTCAGACCCCTTGTTGCACTGCCCCTGCGAAAAGGGGTCAGACCCCTTGTTGCACTGCCACTGCGAAAAGGGGTCAGACCCCTGGTTGCAGGGTGGCTGCGAAAGGGGTCTGACCCCTAGTGGGTCTCGGTGACTTTGGAGAGCCCGAAGGGCGTGTCGGGGTTGATGCCGCGTTGCAAGGAGACCGCGCGGGCGAGCTGCTGAGCGCGGACGATGGCGCCGATCGAGGCCAGGCCTTCGGGCAGCTCGGCGGGGAGGGGGAGGTCGGCGGTGGTGTTCGGGGCGATCGTCAGGACGCGGCCGCCGCGGGCGCGGGCCGCCGCGGCGAACTCCTCGACGTCGGCCGCCGCGGGGCCGCCGCCGGCCAGCGTCAGCACGGGCAGCTCGCGGCGCACGACCGCGATCGGTCCGTGCAGGAAGTCGGCGGCCGACGCGCCCTCGGCCAGGATCCCCGTCATCTCCTTCAACTTCAGCGCCGCCTCCAGCGCGGCGCCGAGCAGCAGCCCGCGCGCGATCGCGACGAGGCCCTGCGCGTCGCCGATCGCTTCGGCGGCGGCGGCCGCGGGCGCGCCGTCGGCGAGGATCGTCCCGATCGCCCCCGGCAGCGCCGCCCACGCGTCGCCGTCCCACGGCAGCGCGGCGCCGTCGCGCGCGACGGCCTCGGCCAGCAGCGCGAACGCGGCGAACTGCGAGGTCACGGTCTTGGTCGCGGGCACCGCGCGCTCGTGGCCCGCGGCGGTGTCGATGGTCGCCTGGGCGACGGCGGCGATCGGGCTCTCGCGGTCGTTGGTGATCGCGACGGTCCGCGCGCCCGCGGCGCCGAAGGACTCCAGCACCGACACGATCTCCGGCGTCTTGCCCGACTGGCTGACGCCGACCGCCAGCCACCCGGCGAGGTCGTCCTGCACGCCGTAGCGCGTGACGAGGCTCGGCGCGGCGAGCGCCACCGGACGGCGCGTCGCCAGCTCCAGCACGTAGCGCCCGAAGACCGCGGCGTTGTCCGACGACCCGCGCGCGACCAGGACGATCCCGACCGGCGGCGCGCCGACGGCCTCGCGGACGTGCGCAACGAGCTCCTCGCGGCGGCCCGCCAGCGCGGCGAGCACCTGCGGCTGGTCGGCCATCTCGGCGGTCATCAGCGAGCCGGGCGCGCCGGCGGCATCCGTGGTCATGGTCGGCGCTCCTGGCGCAGGCGGATCTCGTAGCGGTCGCCGCGGAACAGCGACCAGGCGTAGGCGAGCGGGCGCTCGTCCTCGTCGAGCAGGATGGTGTGGAACTTCAGCCCGGCGCGGCCGGGGGCGACGTGCAGCAGGTTGGCGTCCTCGCCGACGATCTCCGCGGCGACGACGCGCTGGTCGGCCGCGGGGAAGCGCACGCCGAACTGGGTCTCCAGGACGTCGAAGAGCGAGGCGCCGTCCAGCTCGGCGTCGGCCAGCGCGGCGAAGCGCGCGGCGTCGAGGAACGCCTCCTCCAGGGCCAGCGGGTCGCCGTCGGCGGTCCGCACGCGGCGCAGGCGGACAACCGGGGCGCCGAGCGCGATCTGCAGCCCGCGGGCGACCACCGCATCGGCCGGGACGGTCTCCTGCCCGAGGACGCGCGAGCCCGCCGTGAGCCCGCGCGCCTTCATGTCCTCCGTGAACGACGACAGCGTCGCCGCCTGGGCGACGCGGGGCTCGGCGACGAACGTCCCGCGCCCCTGCACCCGCTCGACCAGGCCCTCGGCGGCCAGGCGCGTGATCTCGGCGCGGACGGTCATCCGCGCCACGTCGTAGCGCTCGGCCAGCTCGCGCTCGGAGGGCAGGGCGTCGCCGGGGCGCAGCGTGCCGATCAGATCCTCGAGGATCGTCCGGAGCTGCTCGCCCTTGGGACTGCGCCCGGAGAGCCGGCGCGGCATCGCCGCGCCGTTCTCCTGCCCTCCGCGCGGGCTCACTGGATGCCGGCGTCCTTGCAGTCCGCCGCGTACTGGGCGGTGCAGACGTCCGACGCCTTCAGGAACCCGTCCTTGATGACCGTCGACTGCACGTTGTCCTTGGTGATGGACACCGTCGGGACGAGCACCGACGGGACCTGCCCGGCGCCGTTGTCGGTCTTGGCCGGGGCGATGTTCGCCGGGACCGGCTTGCCCTGCGCGAGCGGCACCGCGATCTCGGCGGACTTGCCGGCGATGATCTTCAGCGGCTGGTAGACGGTCATCAGCTGCTGGCCGGCGAGGATGCGCTGCACGCCGTCGACCTGCGCGTCCTGGCCGGTGACGAACAACTTGGTGGGGTCGACGGCGTCGGCCTTCATCGCGGCGACCACGCCGGCGGCCATGCCGTCGTTGGCGACGTAGACGGCGTCGAACCCGGTCTTGCCGAGGCCCGTGATGGCCTGGTCCATCTCGGTCTGCGCCTTGTCGGCGCTCCAGTCGGGCGTGTCATAGGACTTGACGATCTTCGCGCCGCCGGCCTTGTACACCGCCTCGGCGCCCTTCTTGTAGGGGGCGGAGTTCGAGTCGGTGGGGGAGCCGTTGATCATGACGATCCGCGGGTTGGTCTTGCCCGCCTGCTTGAGCGCGGCGAGCTGGACCTGCGCCTGCTGCTGGCCCACCTTGTAGGGGTCGATCGACACGTAGTAGTCCAGGGGCGCGTTGGCGACCAGGCGACCGTAGCTGACGACCGGGATGTTCGCCTGCTTGGCGCGGTTGACGATGCTCGCCGCGGAGGCGACGTCGACGGCGTCGAGCACCAAGACCTTGGCGCCGCGCGTGATGGCGGCCTCGGCCTGCTGCTGCTGCTTGGCCGCGTCCTGCGTGGCGTTCTCGTAGATGACCTCGCAGTTGGGGCACAGCTCCTTCACCCGGTCGGTGAAGAACGGCTTGTCCTGGGACTCGTAGCGCGCGGTCTTGTTCTCGGGCAGCAGGAAGGCGATCTTGCCGCCCGCCGAGCTGCTGGATGCGGCCTGCGTGCTCGACTGCGTGCTGGTCGAGCCGGACGAGTCGTCGTCCGATCCGCAGCCGGCGGCGGCGAGCGCGAGCGAGGCGGTCAGCAGTAGGCCGACCGTCGCTCCTCGGGGCAACTTGGGGAACATCTCTCCTCCTCAGGCGATGGTGTCGTGCCGACCGTACCACCACTGGTCTAGACCAGCAACCGGAAGTGGACTACACCAGTTGAAGGAGTTGTGCGCGATCAGCGATTACGCTTGGCAGCGTGACGTCCAGGGCCCTCGTGCCGCCCGTCGGACTGGTCATGTGCGCCGCTGTCGTCATCGTCGCACTGGTCGCGCGAGGCGGTGGGCCGGAGGCTTCGTCGCGTCCGCGCGCGGTCGTCGCGCGCGTCGTGCTGGACGCGCCGCGCCGGCCGCTGCCCGCGGCGCCGCCGGGCCTGTCGCTCGAGTACGACTCGCTGCGCCGGCTGGTCGGGCCGCCGGGCGCGCGCAACGTGGCGTTCGCGCGCCTCGTCCGGCGCCTCGGCGCCGTGTCGGGGGCGGCGCCGGTGATCCGCATCGGCGGCAACTCCACCGACCAGTCGTGGTGGAACCCGCGCGGCGACCCGCGGCCGCGCACGGTGCTCTTCGACCTCACGCCGGCGGTGCTGGACGACGTCGCGTGGCTGGCGCGCGCGACCGGCGCCCGCGTGACCCTGGGCGTCAACCTCGCGGTGGGGGAGCCGGCGCGCGCGGTCGCCTTCGCCCGTGCCGCGCAGCGCCGCCTGCCGCCGGGCGCGCTGCGGGCGCTGGAGCTCGGCAACGAGCCCGACCTGTACGCGACGGCGCGGACCTTCCGCGTCGGGCCGCTGGTGCTGCGGCGCGTGCGCAAGCGCGCCGCCTACGGTCCCCGGCGCTACACGGCGGACGTGCAGCGCTACCTCGCCGCGCTGCGCGCCGGCGTGCGGCCGACCCCGGCGCTGGTGATCGGCGGCTTCGCGGGGACGGCGTGGCTCAGCGCGCTCCCGGCGATCCTCGACGCCACGCGCGGAGAGGTCGACGGCGTCAGCGCGCACCTCTACGGCCTGCGCGGCTGCGAGGACCGCACGCCGCCCGCGCGGCTGGCCGACCGGCTGCTGGAGCCGGCGACGACGGATGCGCTGCCGGCGCGGCTGCGCGCGACCGTGGCGGTCGCCGCGCCGCGTGGGCTGGCCGTGCCCGTGACCGAGCTGAACACCGCGGTCTGCGGCGGCGTGGCGGGGGTGAGCGACCGCCTCGCGGCGGCGCTGTGGCTGGTCGACGCGCTGTTCGCGGTGGTGAGCGCGGGGGCCGCGCAGGTCGACGTGCACACGTGGCCCGGCGCGTTCTACGCGGTGTCCACGGAGGGGCCGGGGCGGTCGCGCGCGCCGGTCGCCCGGCCCGCGCCGCCGTACGCGGGGATGCTGCTCTTCGCGCGCGCGGCGCCGGCGGGCAGCGCGACCGTGCCCGTGCGGCTCGTGCCGGGCGGCGCCGACGGCCGCGCGCGGGCGTGGGCGACCGTGGCGCGCGACGGCACGCTGCGCGTCGTCCTGCTCAACCTCTCCGACGGCGCGGCGCTCACGGTCGGCGTGCGGCCGGCGGGCCGCGGGGCGGCGGCCGGGCTCGCGCGCTGCGGCGCCGTGCAGCGGGTCCGCGCCGCCGATCTCGCGGCGCGCGGCGGGATCGCGACGTTCAGCGGTGGGCGATCGTGCGTGAGCGGCGGGACCTATCGCGTCGCGGTCGGCCGTCCGGGCGCCGCGCTACTGACGATCGCCCGCGGCCGTTGACCCGCCACCACCGCTGTGGTCCCATGGGGCGTGGCCGACGATCGCCACACCGACGAGGACGGCGGCGGTGCAGGCGTCGGGCGCCTGTCGCTGGAGCTGATCGGGCTCGCCGCCGGGATCGCGATCTTCATCAACTACGTCGGGACGCTGGTCGTCCGCGCACGGTTGGAGGCGCTACGACTCCCGGCCGACTCGGTGTGCGGCGTGGCGTCGCGGCACGCGTTCGCGACGTCGAGCTGCGGGGGATCGTCGTCGCGGCGGGGCTGGTCGTCGACGGCTCGGGGACCGAGCGCGGGCGGGTCGCGCTGCTCTGCTCGGCGGTGCGGGTCAGGGACCGACCGAGGAGTCGGGCGTCGCCGGGTTCGGGATCGTGACGCCGGCGGAGTCGGCGCCGGTGGTGGAGGTGCCGCCGCTGCCGGGCGATGTGGATGGCGTGGTCGTCCCGGCGGTTCCGTCCGAGCCCGTCGTCGTCGTGCCGTCCTCGCCGGTGAGCGGATCGGGCGTGGTGTCGTCGGGCACGGTCGTCGTGTCGTCGTCGGGCACCGTGCCGGTGGGCTCGGTGGTCGTCCCGCCGCCGCTGCCGTGGTGTGCTCCGCCGGGTGCCGGCGGGGGCGCCGAGGGCGCGCCGTCGGTCCGGTGCGGCGCGGTGGCCTGCGAGGACGGCGGGGTCACCGCGGCGGCCGAGCCGGTCGTCGCTCCGCCGCCACCCGTGGCGTGATGCTGCTCCTCCGGGTGCCGGCGCCCGACGCGCAGCAGGCGGGCCGGCTGGGCGATCGTCGCGCCGGCGGGCGTGGTGACCGTCGTGGCGGCGGCGGCGGCGTCGGCGGAGGTGGCGCCGCTGTCGTCGGTGACGCGCACCACCAGCACGGCCGCGAGGGCGAGCAGGGCACCGGTGACGAAGAAGAGGAGGTTGCGACGCATGGCTGGTGTCTTCGCAACGATTGTGGCGCGGGCGAGGTGACGTTCGCGTTTGCCCGGACAATCCCACTAGGCTTGACACCCCGTCAGCTCAGCGACCCGGAGAGGCATCCATGGCAGGTACGGAGCAGGTCCACGACGTCGTCGTCGAAGGCGAGTCCGCCGGCATCAACGAGTTCGCGGTCGAGAACCCGGCCACCGGCGAGGTCA
>DASYBY010000128.1:0-5958 GCA_036500525.1 Baekduia sp.
GGCCTGAAGGAGGCCAAGGCGCTCGTCGACGAGGCTCCCAAGGCCATCAAGGAAGGCCTGGAGCGCGACGAGGCCGACAAGCTCAAGCAGGAGCTCGAAGAGGCCGGCGGGTCGGTCGAGCTCAAGTAGCTCGCGGAGGGCCCTGCGCCCTCCACCGCATCGCCTCGTACGGAGGGCGCCCCTGGTGGGCGCCCTCCGTCGTTGGTAGGCTCCGTGGCGTCGAAGGGAAGTAGCCCGACGGCGCGTCTCCGTCAGCACGGTGATCCCATGATCGCCCGGAGCGCGCGGCCTCTGCAGCATGAGAGGCGGTCAAACCTTCGCGGTACCCATCCGCGAAAGGACCTGTCCCTTCATGAAGTGGATCGCCCTCATTGGCGCCCTGACCCTGCTGCTGGCCTTCGACCTGTGGCTGGCCCGCCGCGAGCGCCACGGCACCGGCATGAGCGTTCGCACCGCGACGCTGCAGAGCATCGGTTGGGTGCTCGTCGCGCTGACCTTCGGCGGCGTCATGCTCGCGCTGCTCGGTGGCCGCGACTCCGGCCTGTACTTCGCCGGCTACCTGGTGGAGAAGTCGTTGTCGTTGGACAACGTCTTCGTCTTCCTGCTGATCCTGACGAGCTTCGGCATCCCCGAGGCCCAGCGCCATCGCCTCCTGACCTGGGGGATCGTCGCCGCGCTGGTGCTCCGTGGCGCCTTCATCGCGGTCGGCGCGACCGCGCTGCACCACGCCAGCTGGATCGCCTACGTCTTCGCGGCCCTGCTGATCTGGACCGGCTGGCGGATGTACCGCCACCGCCACGACAGCGCCGGCGAGACCGCGTTCGTGGAGAAGCTCAAGGCGCGGCTGCCCGGCGCCTCGGTCTCGGCCGCCGCCGTGGCCGCGCTGGTGATCGCCGACATCGTCTTCGCCATCGACTCGGTGCCGTCGATCCTCGCGATCACCGACGACCCGTTCATCGTCTTCGCCGCCAACGCGTTCGCGCTGCTGGGCCTCGCGCCGCTGTTCTTCCTGGTCGCCGACCTGGTCGAGCGCCTCTACTACCTCAAGACCGCGCTGTCGGTGTTGTTGGTGGCCATCGGGATCAAGATGGCCGCGGGCGAGCTTTGGGGCAAGCTCGGTCCGGAGATCAGCCTGCCCGTGATCGCGCTGATCCTCGGGACCGGCGTCGTCGCGTCGTTGCTGCGCGACCGGCGGCTGGCGCGGGAGGCCGATCCGGTCGCCGCCTGACCGCGCGCCGACGCTTCGGGCCGGACCGAACGGAATCCGGGGCACCCTGTGAACCATGTCCCGCTCCTACGTCCTGGTCCTCGCGGCAGCCGGGCTCTGCTACGCCGCCCTCGGCTCGGTGCTGCGGATCCTGCCCGACCACGTCGGCGCCGACCTCGGCGGCAGCGCGGCCGCGGTCGGGCTGGCGGTCGGGGCGCCCGCGCTGACCGCGATCGCCGCCCGCCCGCTCGGCGGCTGGGCGGCCGACCGCGTCGGGCCCAAGCCGATCGTGCTCGCCGGCGCGGTCGTGATGGCGGCGGGCACGGCGCCCGCGTTCGGCTCCGGCGGGCTGGCGGCGCTGGACCTCTCGCGCCTGCTGGTCGGCGCGGGGGAGGGCGCGATGATGGCGGCGACCGCGCTCTGGCTGCTGCGGCTCGCCGGTCCCGACCGCCGGGGCGCCGCGCTCGGCCACATCGGCCTGGCCAACTACGCGGGCCTGGCGGTAGGTCCGCTGGTGGCCGACGCGCTGAGCGGCTCGGCCGACCCCGTCTTCGCCGCCGCGGCGCTGCTGCCGCTGCTGGGCGCGGCGATGGTGCTCGGGATCGCACCGCCGCCGCCGGCCGAGGATCAGCCCCGGCCCGCCGCGGCGCGCGAGCCCGGCGCGCCGCGGCCCCCATCGCTGCTGCGCGCGACGCTGCGCCCCGGCATCGGCCTCGCCCTGGTCAACGTCGGCTACGTCGCGGTGATCTCGTTCGGGACGACCGTGGCCCGCGGGCACGGCGCCGCGGCGGCGGGCCTGATCGTCCCGGTGTTCGCGATCACCGTCATCGGCGGGCGCCTGCTGGGCAGCAGCCTCCCCGACCGGCTCGGCGCGGTCCCGACGCTGCGCGCGTGCGTGCTGGCCGAGGGCCTCGGGCTCGGCGCGCTGGCGATCGCCCACGGGTCGGTCGTCGCGCTGGCGGCGACGATCGTCCTCGCCGCCGGCCAGTCGCTCGCGGTCCCGGCGCTCGGGATCATGGCGATCGCCCGCGTCGAGCCCGAGCGCCACGGCGCCGCCGCCGGCCTCTTCTTCTCGTGGTTCGACGCCGGCGTCGGCCTCGGCGGCCCCACCGTCGGCGCCGCCGCCCGCGCCCTCGATCCCGCCGCCGCCATCGCGCTCTCCGGCGCGGCGGTCCTCAGCGTCGGCGCGATCGTCGTCCCACCGTGGCGCCGCACCGCGACCTCGCGCGCGCCCGCGACGCTACGCGCCTAGATGAGTTCTTCCGCGGGTTCGGTGCGGCCGCTCGGCGGCCCGGCCGGCGCCTGACACCACCCGATCGCTTGCCGATCCAACCAGGATCGGTTACGCAACCGCGCGGCGTCAGTCACCCGGACCACCGATCGCCCGGACCGCCCTGCGGAATACCCCGTCTAGAAGACGACCGTCCGCCCCTCGTGCACCAGCACGCGGTCGTCGAGGTGCCACGCCACCGCGCGGCCGAGGACGATCCGCTCGATGTCGCGGCCGATCGCCGTCATCTCAGTCACCGTGTGATGGTGGTCGATCCGCGCGACGTCCTGCTCGATGATCGGCCCCGCGTCGAGCACCTCGGTCGCGTAGTGCGCCGTCGCGCCGATGATCTTCACCCCGCGGTCGCGCGCCCGCGCGTAGGGGTCGGCGCCCGCGAAGGCCGGCAGGAACGAGTGATGGATGTTGATCACCGGCGCGCCCACGCGCTCCAGGAAGTCCGCCGACAGCACCTGCATGTAGCGCGCCAGCACCACCAGGTCGATCCGCGCCGCGGCCAGCACCTGCAGCATCCGCTCCTCGGCGCCGGCCTTCCCGCCGCCGCCCGCCGCCACGGGCACGTGCTCGTAGGGGACGCCGAAGGCCTCGACGTCGGCGCGGTGATCCGGATGGTTGGCGATCACGACCGCGATCTCGGCGCGCAGCTCGCCCCGCCGCCGGCGCCACAGCAGGTCGAGCAGGCAGTGCTCCTCGCGCGAGGCCAGCAGCGCGATCCGCTGGCGCTCGTCGGAGCGGGCCAGCCGCCACTGCATGTCGAAGGGCTCGGCCACGCCGGACGCGAACGCCGCGCGCAGCTCGTCGACCGCGCCGCCGGGCAGGTCGAACTCCAGGCGCAGGAAGAACCAGCCGCCCTCCGGATCGGTCGAGTGCTGCGCGGAAGAGGTGATGTTCGCCCCGCTGTCGGCCAGCAGCCGCGCCACCGCGGCGACGATCCCCGGCCGGTCGCGGCACTGGACGACGAGGCGCACGAGGCAGGGGTCGGGCATCGCGGCAGTATCCGGGATGGGCCTGTTCGCGTTGTGTTCCTGCGGGGATCAGACCCTGCCGACCGGCATGGTGGCGCTCGTCTGCGGGCAGCGCTACACTGCCGCCCGTCGACCGATAGTCGTAGCCGCCTACTGCACGCGACCCGCGCCACATACGCGGGAGCCCAGGCGGGGTCCGTGAGCGTCGACCGCCCCCGAGGGGGTCCGCTTCGGCCTGTGCTAGATTGATAGGTCGCGTCCACGCGCCACCGCGCGAACGCCCTCTCCTGTTTGCCCGCCTCGACCCCCCGAGGAGTCGCCGTAGTGCCTGCCCTCGACGCCCTCCGGACGCGCCGCAGCTTCGCGCGCCTGGACAAGGTCCTCGACCTTCCGAACCTCATCGACATCCAGCGCCGCTCGTTCGCGTGGCTGGTGGACACGGAGACCGGTGGTCTCCGCGAGACGATCGACGACATCTCGCCGATCGAGGACTACACGGGTCATCTCGCCGTGAACTTCGGCGAGTTCGTCTTCGACGATCCGCCCAACAACATCGCCGAGTGCCGCGAGAAGGACCTCACCTACTCGCGCCCGCTGACCGTCACGGTCGCGTTCATCAACCACGAGACCGGTGAGATCCGCGAGCAGTCCGTCTTCATGGGCGACTTCCCGTGGATGACCGAGCGCGGCACGTTCATCATCAACGGCACCGAGCGCGTCGTCGTGACGCAGCTGGTCCGTTCGCCGGGCGCCTACATCATGGAGGCCAAGGACCGCGAGAAGCAGGTCTTCACGGCCAACCTGATGCCGGCCCGCGGCTCGTGGCTGGAGATGGAGATCGACAAGAAGGGCAAGGTCTTCGTCCGCATCGACCGCAAGCGCAAGCTGCCGGTCACCGTCCTGTTGCGCGCCATGGCGTACAACCCGGAGACGGACGCCGATCACGAGGAGAGTCACGAGGACATCGAGCGCCTCGACCAGGAGCTCGCCGAGCTCTTCGGCCAGTCGCTCTACCTCCGCAACACGATCGAGTCCGATCCCGAGGCGACGAAGACGAAGAAGGGCGCGCTCATCGAGCTCTTCAAGAAGCAGCGCCCGGGCGAGCCGCCGTCGGTGGACGCCGCGTACGCGCTGCTCAACCAGCTCTTCTTCGACCCGAAGCGCTACGACCTGACCCGCGTCGGTCGCTACAAGCTCAACGCGCGCCTGGGCCTCGACATCGACCTCGAGACCCGCACGCTGACGCACGACGACATCCACGCGCTGGTCCGCGAGCTCATCAGCCTCCCGAAGCTCCTCGGCATCCCCGAGGACGGGGAGATCGAGATCAAGGACTTCGCCGCCGAGGCCGTCGCGCTCCCGCGTGAGCCGATCGCCGACCGCCTGGACGAGTACGAGCACTTCGGCAACCGCCGTCTGCGCACCGTGGGCGAGCTCATCCAGGAGGCCTTCCGCATCGGCCTCTACCGGATGGAGCGCGTCGTCCGCGAGCGTCTGACGACGGAGGACGAGGACACGATCACGCCGCAGACGATCGTGAACATCCGCCCGGTCGTCGCGGCGCTGAAGGAGTTCTTCGGCTCCTCGCAGCTGTCGCAGTTCATGGACCAGACGAACTCCCTGTCGGGCCTGACGCACCGCCGCCGCCTGTCGGCGCTGGGCGCCGGCGGCCTGACCCGCGAGCGCGCGCCCATCGAGGTCCGCGACGTCCACCCGACGCACTACGGCCGCATGTGCCCGATCGAGACCCCTGAGGGTCCGAACATCGGCCTGATCGGCTCGCTGTCCAGCTACGCGCAGGTGTCCGAGCACGGCTTCGTCACGACGCCGTACCGGATCATCGAGGACGGCACGGTCACCGACAAGATCGTGCACCTCGACGCCACGCAGGAGGAGCAGCGGCTGATCGCGCAGGCGAACCAGCCGGTGGATCCCAAGACGGGCAAGCTCAAGGGCCCCGAGGTCCTCTGCCGCACCCTGGCCGGCCAGTACGTCACGGTCGGTCCGCGCGACGTGGACCTGATGGACGTCTCGCCCGAGCAGATCTGGTCCGTCGCCACGGCGATGATCCCGTTCCTCGAGCACGACGACGCCAACCGCGCCCTGATGGGCTCCAACATGCAGCGCCAGGCCGTGCCGCTGTTGAAGACCGACGCCCCGCTGGTCGGCACCGGCATGGAGCGCCGCGCCGCCCTCGACACGGGTGACCTGATTCTGGCCAAGAACGCCGGAACGGTCGCCTACGTCGATGCCGAGCGCATCGTCGTCGAGCACGCCGAGGGCCAGGACGAGTACCCGCTGCAGAAGTTCATGCGGTCCAACCAGGGCACGCTGATCCACCAGAAGCCGCTCATCAACACCGGTCAGAAGGTGGCCGAGGGTGAGCTCATGGCCGACGGCTCGGCCTCCGACAGCGGCGAGATGGCGCTGGGCAAGAACCTGATGGTCGCCTTCATGTCCTGGGAGGGCTACAACTTCGAGGACGCGATCATCCTCTC
>DASYBY010000129.1:0-2043 GCA_036500525.1 Baekduia sp.
CCGCGTGGTGCGCAGCGGGTGGCGGGTCGCGTAGAGCGTGGTCTCGTGGCCGTCGTCGAGCCGCTGACGCCAGAGCTGGTAGCCGATCCCGTCCACGGCGCAGAAGCCTACGGCGGGAGCGATCCGTCGCCCCCGCCGCAGGTGCGCTGGGCCGGCTAGTAGCCGCCGCCGCCCTGGCTGGTGGAGCTGGTGCTCGGCTTGGCGATCGCCTTGCCGTTCGTGCCCACGACATCCCACTCGGCGCCGAAGGCGACGATGCCCTCGCCCTTGGTGCTGCCCGCCTTGTTCTTGTCCATGATGAACGTGTAGAGCGGGTGGCCGCCATAGGTGACCTGCGTGGTGCCGTCGGAGCGGCGCGTGGTGCCGAGCTTGGAGGCCGCGACGCCACCGGAGCCCGTGGGCTTGCCCTTGGTCAACAGGGGCGGCCAGGCCTGGGCGCAGGTGCCGCTGCAGGCGCTCTTGCCGTTCTTGTCCTTCTTGAACAGATAGAGCGTGACGCCCTTGCCGTTGACCAGGACCTTGCCCAGCGACGTGGACCGCACGCCGACCTTGGCGGGCGAGCTGGGGCTGGATGCGGCGACGGCGACACCGGCGGTGGCGGTGACCGCCAGGACCGCCGCGAGGAGGAGGAGGGTGAGGCGCGACATGTCGTGCTCCGATGCTGAGGCCGGAACGAGGGGGCGTCCGGATCTGTCGGGGAAGACCACCGCACGGGGCGATCCTTCCCGGGCCTCCGATCGGCGGTCAGATGGATGACGCGGCCGGCGCGTGCATCGCCGCGACGGTCGCGGCGCGCCGCGAGGGCACCGGGAGGTCGGTGCGGAAGGTCGCGCGGTAGGCGTCGAAGTCCCAGGTCGCCAGGAACTCCGCGGTGGCCGCGCGGCCCGCGGCGAAGAGCGCCCGGGCGGCGGCCGGGGCGATGTCGAACTGCGTGGTCCCGACGCCGCCGGTGGGGATTGGGATGGTGCGGGCGAAGTCGGCGCGCTCGACGTAGAGGCGGTCGTGGGCGTCCATCGCGGTGTGGGCCATCGCCGACAGGTACTGGACGAAGTCGAGCCGCTGGACGGCGGCGCCGGCGCTTGGCGGCGCCTCGCCGAGCGGATGGCGCTGGCCGGGCGCGACGAGCAGCAGGCCGAACGTCGGCCAGCGCGGCTCCTCGCCCGCGGCGACGTCGAAGAGCCATACGGGGAAGTTGGACAGCAGGCCGCCGTCGACGATCAGGTGGTCGTGCTCGACGACCGGCACGTAGAACACCGGGATGGACATGCTCATCCGCACGGCGTAGGCGATCTCCAGCTCGTCGGGATCGATCCCCAGCAGGGCCGCGTCGCGCGGCAGGACGAGCATGCGCGAGAGCGACACGTCGGAGGCGATCACCTGCAGCCGGTACCGCCGGCTCGGGTCGCCGGCGCCGTCGTCGTCGGCGCGCAGCTGCCCGAAGCGCGTGATGCCCGTCTCCTGCAGGCGCTCGCGCATCCACCCCAGGAAGTAGTCGCCCGAGTGCAGGCCCTTGTGCTCCAACAGCCCGAGCGCCCCGAGCAGCCCGCCGTCGGCGAACCGGCGGAAGTCCATGTCTTCGAGCACCGTCGTGCGCAGCCGGTCGCCGTCGTAGCCCGCGGCGACCAGCGCGGCGGTGATCGCCCCGGCCGACGTCCCCGCGACCCGCTCGGCCCGCCATCCCCGGTCGTACAGCTCGGCATAGGCGCCCGCCAGGCCGATGCCCTTGACGCCACCGCCCTCGAAGACGAGATCCGCACGCAGCGCGTCACCGGTCATCGGATCATGATGGCCACTGACCGTGCAGGAGTCCAGAGCGGAGCGGCGGCCGTGTCCGGCGGCGCGCGCTCAGCCGGACACGGCGGTGAGCTGCACGACGAGGTCGTCCCCGACGCCCGGCACGCCCGACCACTGCCCGTCGGCGCCGACCACGACGTCGATGTCGTCGTCGATGGTCGCGGTCGCGAGGATCAGCGCGTCGGGCGTGCGCAGGCGGCGGCGCTCGCGCCGGGGGCCGGCGGCGGCGTAGGTGGCCTGCAGCGCGGC
>DASYBY010000130.1:0-4128 GCA_036500525.1 Baekduia sp.
GCGGGCGGCGGCGAACCCGATCGCGAGGCCGATCGCCAGGAGCACGAGCGCCATGGCGACGAGGGCGATCCCCAGCTCGTACCCGGAGGTCGTGCGCTCGCCGATCGGGACGTTGTCCTTGGTCAGCGTGTCCTGTGCGAAGACCCAGCCGGTGACCGCCAGCGCGCCGAGCGCGCCGACCGCCAGCACCACGACGCCGCGCAGGCGCAGCGGCACGACCGCGAACCAGAACGCGCACCCGACGACGACCGCCAGCAGCGAGCCGCGCGAGTAGGCCAGCAGCACCGTCAGCAGCAGGATCCCCATGATGGGGAAGGCGAGCGCGTTGACCGCCGCGTGGCCGGAGCGGCGGGCGCCGAGCCAGAGCGTCGGGGGCACGCCGATCGCCGCGGTCAGGCCGACGGCGTTCCAGTAGCCGAACGGCTCGCGCAGGCGGGCGTAGATCTCGTCCTTGGCCAGCGCCTCGGGGAAGATCTTGGTGGCGATCGCGTAGACGCAGATGACGGTCGTCGCGACGACGATCGCGCCGAGCATCGCGCTCCACCATGCGCCCGCGACCCGTGCGAGGACGACGCCGCCGGCGAAGACGCCGACGTAGGTGATGGTGCGGTTGGCCTCCAGCCACGCGTCGGACGGCTCGATCGCCCATGTGATCGAGATCGCGGTGACGCCGGCCAGAACGATGAAGAGGCCGATGCTCAGGCCGCCCCACCAGCGCCGGCCGCTGGCCGCCAGGACCGCGAGGGCGGCGAGGAGGCCCGCGGCGACGTCAAGGGGCAGCTCGACCTTGGTGGTCGGGCCCAGCGACAGACCGCCACCGCCCCGAAGGCCGATGGCGGTGAGGGCGACGGCGAGCGCCGCCCCGAAGAGGAGCTCGGCCGACGGGAGCCGCAGCGCCCGGCGCCGGCCCAACGGCGTGCTACGCGGTGCGGCGACCGTGGACAAGCCGTCGTGTTCCAAGGGCGGCCGCGCCGAACCCGCCGACGGCGAGCAGCGCGAGCATGATCAGCAGCGCGGTGGGAAGGTCGGACAGGCCCTGGTGCTCGGCGCCGCCGAGGGCGCTCGGATCGACCGGGCGGCCGTCGAGCTTGACCGGCGCGGCGCCGGCGTCGACGGCCTTCTTGAAGGAGGCCAGCTGTTGCGGGGTGGCGGTCGACAGCGGATCGGCGGCACGGCCGCCACTGCTGGTGCCCGTGTCGCCGCTGCCGCTGGGCGCTCCGCCGCCGCCGGTGGTGCCGCCGCCGGTCGTCGGACCGCCGCCGGTGCCGGTGGTCGCGCCGCCGCCGCTGTGGGAGGTCTTGGTCTTGCGGCCGGCGCTGAGCTGCGCGCGGCGGATCTCGTCGCGGCAGTCGCTGTACTCGTCGACGTCGGCGGCGAGGTTGGACAGCGCGTCGGCGTAGTCCTTGGCGGTGTAGGTGCCGTTGAGCACGCCGTCGTAGGTGCAGTCCTTGATGACCGCAGAGCCGCTGGCCTGGGCGAGCGCCGGGAGGGCGAGCACGGCGGCGAGTGTTGCGAGGGCAGTGAGGAGGCGGAGGCGCACGGCGCGACGCGGGCCTCCGGGATGGCGATCCTGACGCTGGAGTCCCTGCTGGAAAGACAAGTTAGCGATCCCCTTCGTGGCCCGCGCCCACGCTCACCAGTGCGTCGGAGAATCCGGAGGTCCACGCGGTGAACGTGTGGGCCGCGGCGTCCTCTGCTGCGGCGGCGCCGAGGCGGGCGCGCAGCGTGGGGTCGTCGCGGAGGAGGCGCAGGGCTCCGGCGAGCGCGGCGGTGTCCCCGGCGGGGACGACCAGACCGTTGCGCTCGTGGCGCACGAGTCCTCCGGCGGCGGCGCCGACGGCGGTGGTGGCGATGACGGGCAGTCGTTGGTGCATGGCTTCGTTGGCGACCAGGCCCCAGGGCTCCAAGAAGTCCCGGGTGGCGATGGCCGACATCACCAGGACGTCCGCCCCTGCATAGAAGTTGCGCAGGGTCGTGGGATCGAGACGGCCGGCGGGGTGGATGCCGGGAACGGGGTCGCGCTCCTGCACGGCTTCCCCGGCGAGCTCCAGGATCTCGGCGGGTGGTCCGAGGCCGGACATCCGCCAGGCAGTGGTGAGCTCCGGGAGACCCTTGTAGCGGGCGGGGCGGCCGACGTTGAGCGCGACGAAGGTGGCGTGTGGCGGGCGGTGCGGCGCGGGGGCGGGCGCGCTCCAGAAGGCGACGTCGACGGCCTGGGGCGCGACGTGGACATTGCGGGCGCCGCGGGCGGCCACGAACGCGCTGACGTGGGGGCCGTAGGTGACGACGGCGTCGGCGTCGCGGTAGATGGCGCGGAGGAGGGGCGTGCCCGCGAGCAGGTGGGCGGGGGTGCGCGGGTGCGACCAGAGGGCCGACCACAGGAGGAAGGGGACGCGGGCGCGGCGGGCGCCACGCCACGCCGCGGGGAGGGCGGTGCGGCCGGCGGTCCCGGCGATCACGGCGCGGTAGCGGCCGGAGGTGGCGGTGGCGTAGGCCTGGCGCTGGGTGATCGTCCGGTGCGGGACGCCGGGGTCGGCGACGGCGCCGGTCGCGTGGTGGGAGCGGCCGCCGAAGAGGGCGAGCTCGATGCGTTCGGCGGCGTGGAGGGCCTGGAAGGCGCCGGCGCGGTCGGGGGGGACGTGGTTGGTGACGACGAGGACGGGGCGGGGGTCGGTCATCCGACGGGCGCCTCCGGGGTCGTCGTCACGGTGACGACGAGGACGGGGCGGGGATCCGCGCTGGGGGCCGGGGGCCGGGCCGGGCCTGCGCTCATCCGTCCAGCGCCTCGCGGTAGGCCGCCACCGTGGCGGCGCCGCAGGCGGGCCACGTGAAGTGCTCGGTGACGGTCGCCTGCGCGGCGGCACCGATGCGCGCGCCCCAGTCGCCGTCGAGCAGCGTGTCGATCTCGGCGGCCAGCGCCTCGGGGTCGCCGGGCGGGACGAGGCGCATGCCGTGGCCGAGGCGCGCGATGTCCTCGGGGCCGGGCTCGCCGCGCGATCCGATCGCCGGCAGACCGGCGGCCATCGCCTCGACGTAGGCGACGCCGAAGGCCTCGTCGATCGACGGCATGACGAAGACCGACGCGTCGCGGCCGCGGCGCATCGCCTCGGCATGGGGGAGTGAGCCGGTGAACTCGACGCGGTCCTGCAGGTCGAGCTGCTCGGCCAGGCGCGCCAGCACGTCGCGCTCGGGGCCGTCGCCGATCATGCGGTAGCGCAGGTCGGGGCGGGTGTCGCGCAGGACCCACATCGCGCGGAGCACGTCGGCCTGGCGCTTGCGGGCGATGAGCTGGCCGACGGTCGAGAGCGTCGGGACCGCGGGCGGGCGGCGCTCCATCGGCGTGAGGTCGGTGCCGAGATGCACGACGCGGGTCGAGCGCGCGCCGAGGTCCTGCACCGCGTGCTCGATCCCCAGGGAGTTGGCGAGCACCATGCGCGCGGAGCGGAAGGCGCGCTCGACGCGGCCGCGGGCGGTGGGGCCGAGGTGCGCGGTGTGGAAGACGTCGCCGCCGTGCTCGGAGATGACCAGCGGGACGCGCGACCGGGTGCGCAGGACGGCGTCGGCGGACGGCAGCGCGTAGTGGGCGTGGATCAAGTCATAGGGGAACGTGCGGCGGATGCGCCGGAGCTCCAGCGCGAGCGCGGGGGCGGCGAACGCGCCCCAGTACGGGTAGCTGCGCCCGCGCGGCGGCGAGACGAACTTGACGTAGCGGACGTCGAGGCCGTCGAGGTTGGCGCGGCCGGGCTGGGCGAGCGCCTCGCGCCAGGCCTGCGGGGCGCGGGCGCGGGCGGCGGGGGCGATCGGGCGGTAGAGGACGACGACGCGGACGTCGGCGCCGGCGTCGCGGGCGGCGAGCGCCTGGCGATGGGCCCAGACGCCGAGGGTCGGGTCGGTGGCGCGCGGGTAGAACTCGGCGACGACGAGAACCCTCATCGTTCACCGATCCTGTGTGTTCTGAGCGTGCGCGTCTCGTCGCGCGTGACGTACGGGCGGCCGTCGAGGAAGCGGCGCGCCTCGGCGGCGGCGGTCTCGCGCGGGTAGCCGTCGGCGGCGGGGCGGATGGTGTGGCCGATGGGCGTCGCGTCGACGACCCCGATCGTCCAGCCGTGGTTTTGGGCGAGGGCGCTC
>DASYBY010000131.1:0-6870 GCA_036500525.1 Baekduia sp.
CGCCGCGACGCTGGTCGAAGACGCCGCATCGCTGGCCTCGCAGGCCTCGGCCGAGCTGGACCGCCTCTCGCGCGCCGCCACCGCCGAGCCCATGCCGGGCCAGGATCCGCTGCTCTGAGCGGCACGGTCGTGACCTATCCGGACCACCTCCGGACGCAGGTCGACGCATACCTCGACGGGCTGCGCTTCCCCAGCCGCGCCCCGCGCACCGCGGGGCTGGAGGAGGCCATGCGCTACAGCCTGCTCGCCGGCGGAAAGCGCATCCGCCCGGTGCTCGCGCTGGCGACCGCGAGCGCCGCGGGCCTCGATCGCGAGCAGGTCCTGCCGCTGGCCGCCGCGCTGGAGCTGATTCACACCTACTCGCTCATCCACGACGACCTCCCGGCGATGGACGACGACGACCTGCGTCGCGGCCGGCCGACGTGCCACGTGAAGTTCGGGGAGGACGTCGCGATCCTCGCCGGCGACGCGCTCTACGCCGAGGCCTTCCGCCATCTGCTCACCGCGCAGCCGGGCGATCCCGTGCGCGTCCTGTCCGCCGCCCGCGAGCTGGCGGCCTCGACCGGCGTGGACGGCATGGTCGGTGGGCAGTACCTGGACGTGTCCGGCGTCTCCGACACTCCTGCGGACCTGCGGCGCCTGCACGAGCTGAAGACCGGCCGCCTCATCGGCGCCTCGGTCATCTGCGTCCTGCTGCTGGCCGGCGCCACCGAGCAGCACGGCGCGATGTCCCGCTGGCGGCGCTTCGCCGGTGAGCTGGGCGTGCTGTTCCAGATCGTCGACGACATCCTGGACGTCACCGGCACCGACGAGGGACTCGGCAAGCCGCAGGGCAGCGACGAGCGCCAGGGCAAGCGCACCTACGTCACCGAGTTCGGACTGGAAGGCGCCAGGAAGCTCGCGAGCGAGTGTCACGGCGCGGCCAGGGCTACTCTGTCGGGTTCCGCTCCGCATGGCGCTCCCGAGCTGGAGCAGATCACCGACTTCATCTTCACCAGGACCTCATGACCGCCACCACACGCCTCCTGGACCGCATCGATCGCCCGCAGGACCTGCACGGGCTGACCGAGATCGAGCTGCAGCAGGTGGCGCAGGAGGTCCGCGAGCACATCATCGACACGGTCGGGGAGATCGGCGGCCACTTCGGCGCCAACCTCGGCATGTGCGAGGTGACGGTGGCGCTGCACTCGCTGCTGGACTCGCCCAAGGACAAGATCCTGTGGGACGTCGGCCACCAGGCCTACCCGCACAAGATCCTCACCGGTCGGCGCGACCAACTGTCGACGATCCGCCAGTACGAGGGCCTGGCGCCCTTCTGCTCGATCCCCGAGTCCGAGCACGACATCATGGGCGCGGGACACGCCTCGACCTCGATCGGCTACGCCGTCGGGATCAAGGAGGGCATGCGCCTGGCCGGCAAGCTCGACGCCGGCAAGGTCGTCGCGGTCATCGGCGACGGCGCCATGACCGGCGGCGTCGCCTTCGAGGCCATCCACCAGGCCGGCGGCCTCGGCACGCCGATCGTCGTGGTCCTGAACGACAACGGCATGTCGATCGCGCCGAACGTCGGCGCGCTCTCGCGCTACTTCAACCGGGTGCGGCTCAACCCGAAGCTCTGGCACGCCCGCGAGGGCGTCGAGGAGAAGCTGACGACGCTGCCCGGCGGCATCGGCGCGGCGTTCGACCGCCTCGGTCCGCAGCTCAAGGAGTCCATCAAGTCGTTCTGGGCGCCCGGCCTGTTCTGGGAAGAGCTCGACTGGGCCTACATGGGCGTCATCGACGGCCACGACGTCGGCGCGCTGCGCGCCGCGCTCAAGGCGGCGCTGGAGGCCGGCCGGCCGGTCGTCGTCCACACCGCGACGGTCAAGGGCAAGGGCTTCGTCCCCGCCGAGGAGGGCGGCCTGGCCGGCATGGAGCGCTGGCACGCCGCCAAGCCCAACTCCATCACCAACGGCGTGCCGACCGTCGCGACTCCCGCGGCCACCGCCGCCGCCGCGGCCAAGCCCACGCCGCCGCCGCAGTACACGCAGGTCTTCGGCGAGGCGCTGATCGACGAGGTCCGCCGCGACCGCCGCGTCGTCGGCATCACCGCGGCGATGAACTCCGGCACGGGCCTCAACCTGCTGCAGAAGGCCGAGCCCGACCACTACTTCGACGTCGGCATCGCCGAGCAGCAGGCGGTGCTCTTCGCGGCCGGCCTCGCGCTGGAGGGCGCCAAGCCCGTCTGCGCGATCTACTCGACCTTCCTGCAGCGCGCCTTCGACCAGATCGTCCACGACGTCTGCCTCCAGGAACTCGACGTCACGTTCGCCATGGACCGCACCGGCCTGGTCGGCGACGACGGCCCGACGCACCACGGCGTCTTCGACATCGCCTACCTGCGCTGCCTGCCGAACATCACGCTGGCCGCGCCGCGCGACGAGGCGCAGCTCAAGCTGCTGCTGCGCACCGCGCTGACCCACGGCGGCCCGTTCGGCCTGCGCTACCCGCGCGGCGAGGGCGTCGGCGTCCCGCTGCCGACGGGCTCCGAGGTCCGGGCGCTCACGGTCGGCACCGGCGAGCTGCTGCGCGAAGGCTCGCGCGTCGCCTTGGTCGGCTACGGCAGCGGCGTCGGCAAGGCCCTGGAGGCCGCCGACCTGCTCGCCGAGCACGGGCTGGAGGTGACGGTCGCCGACGCGCGCTTCGCCAAGCCGATCGACCTCGAGCTGATGCGCGGCCTAGCCGCCGAGCACGAGCTGCTGGTCACCGTCGAGGAGGGCGTGCTGGCCGGGGGCTTCGGCTCCGCGGTGTGGGAGGCGCTCAACGACGTCGCCGTGCGCCTGCCGCGGATCCTGCGCGTCGGCCTGCCCGACCGCTACGTCACGCACGGCAAGCCCGCGCTGTTGCACGCCGAGGTCGGCTTCACCGGCCGCGACATCGCGCGCCGCGTCGAGGCCGTGCTCTTCGCCGGCCGCGGCGAAGTGCTGTCCGAGGCTTGAGCGCCCCGCTCCATCCGCAGGTCCGCTCGCTGCTGGAGGCGATGGCGAGCGCGGGGGAGCCCGAGCCCGCCGACCTGGCGGCCGAGCGCGCCGCCTACCTGGACTCCGCGATGCGCCTCGGCGGCGCGGCCGAGCCGGTCGCCTCCGCCGTCGACCTCGTCGTGCCCCACGGCGAGATCCGCCTGCCCGCGCGGCTCTACGCGCCGCTGCACGCGCCCGAGACCGACGCCGTGATCGTCTGGCTGCACGGCGGCGGCTGGTACGTCGGCGACATCCCGACCTTCGACCGCGTCGCCCGCGCGCTGGCCAACGCGTCGGGCGCCAAGGTGTTGTTGGTGGAGTACCGCCTGGCGCCCGAGCACCACTGGCCGAGCCAGGTCGGCGACGCGGACGCGACGGTCGCCTGGGTGCGCTCGCCGGCCGGCGCGGAGCAGCTGGCAATCGATCCGGCGCAGGTCGTGCTGGGCGGCGACAGCGCCGGCGGGCAGCTGGCGGTCGTCGCGGCGCGCCACGCGCGGACCGATGGCCTCCCGCCGCTGCGCGCGCTCCTGCTGGTCTACCCGGCGCTGGATCCGACGCTGAGCAGCGAGTCCTACACCTCGTTCGCCGACGGGCCGATGGTCACCCGCGCCGACATGGAGCGCTGCTGGGGGTTCTACCTCGACGGCGCCGGCGCGGGCGATCCCGACGCCGCGCCGCTGCTGGCCACCGATCACGACGGCCTGCCACCGACCTGGATCGCCGTGGCGGAGCTCGACCCGATCCGCGACGACGGCCTGCGCTACGCCGAGGTGCTGCGGGCCGCGGGCGCCGCGGTGGAGCAGCGCACGTTCGACGGCCTGGTCCACGGGTTCCTGCGCTGGGGCGGCGTGGTCGACGCCGCCGGCGAGCTGCTGAGCTGGCTGGGCGCCGCGGCGCGCTCGCGCACGGGCGCGCCCGAGGCCTGAGGCCGGGCGGAGCGGCTCAGGCCGCGGCGACCGCGTGGGCGTCGGCCCAGGCGACCGCGTCCGCGTAGGCGGCGAGCACCAGCCCGGGGTTGTCGACCGGCAGCTCGCCGCGCTCGCAGGCGATGGCCGCGGTCAGCGCCGCGCCCTTGGGCCCCTCGCGGCGGATGAGCGCCGAGGTGATGTCGTCGGCCAGCGGCAGCTCGCCGATGACCTCGGCCAGCGGCAGCCCGGCCAGCGCGTCGCTGATCGACAGCAGGCCGACCGAGAACCACGCGTCGGGGTCGCGCGCGCCGGTGGCGTGAGCGATCGTCTCGCAGGTCCGGGCGCGGGCCAGCGCCGTCGTGAGCAGCGGTCCGCGGTGCTCGCCGACGCCCGAGATCAGCAGGACGAGCGCCCACTGGCGCACCGTGCGCGGGCCGAGCAGCATGACGCCCTGGCGGATCGAGGAGATCCGCCGCGGCAGCGAGAGCGAGGCGCTGTTGAGGTAGCGCAGCAGGCGCAGGCTCAGCGCTGGATCGGTCTGCACCGCGTACTGGATCTGGGTCAGCCCGGCGTCGGGATGGGTGAGCCCGGCGGCGGCGCGCAGCCGGCCGAGCGACGCCGCCCGCAGCTCGGTGCCGGCCAGCTCGACCGGCCGGCAGAAGAAGTACCCCTGGAACAGCGACGCGCCGGCGGCCAGGCTCCAGTCGAACTCCTCCTGCTGCTCGACCTTCTCGGCCACGACCTTCAGGCCCCGGCTGCGCAGGTTGCGCATCAGGGCCTCGGAGGCCGCGCGGTCGCGCGCCCGCAGGTCGACCTTGACGAGGTCGGCGACCTCCAGCAGCGGCGTGTTGGCCGGCGTCGGGTTGTAGTCGTCGAGCGCGACGCGGAAGCCCTGGGTGCGCAGTGCGCGCAGCCGCTCGATCAGCGCCTGGGACGGCGTGGCGTCCTCCAGCAGCTCGAGCACCGTGGTCTCGGGCGCGAGCGGCAGCGGATCGATCTCGCGCAGGAACCGCTCGGTGACGTTGATGAACGCGCTGTTGCGCCCGACGGCGGCGCCGAAGCCGACCTCGGCGAACGCGCCGACCAGGACCTGGCAGGTCGCGTGCTCGGCGTCGGGGATCTGGCCGTCCTCGTTGCGCCGGCCGCGGTAGAGCAGCTCGTAGCCCGCGACGCGACCGCGCCGATCGACGATCGCCTGGCGGGCGAAGAGGACGCGTGGGGTCTCGGACGTGGTCGTGTCGGCGATCACGTCAGCCCGGCGGCGGTGGCGTCGGCCCAGGTGATCGCCTCGACGTGCAGGACCGCGAGCTCGGCGGCGTCGAGGCCGGGCAGCGCCGCCTCGTCCCACGCACCGCGCTCGCAACACTCCGCCATCGTCAGCGTGCGGCCCTTGCCGCCCGCGCGATCGACCAGCGCGGCGACGACGTCGTCGGCCAGCGGGAGGTCGGCGATCGCCTGCTCCATCGGCTGGTCCAGCAGTGCGTCGACGACCGAGAGCATCCCGGTGAAGAAGTAGGCGTTGGCGTCGTCGGCGCCGAGGCGCAGCGCGATCGCCTCGCAGGTGCGGCCTCGCGAGAGCGCGGTGATCAGCAGCGGGCCGCGCTGCTCGTCGATCCCCGAGAGCAGGAGCAGCATCGCCCACTGCCGCACGGTGCGCGGGCCGAGCAGGACGACCGACTGGCGCACCGACTTGATCTGGTGGCGCAGCGAGAACGCCGCGCTGTTGACGAAGCGCAGCAGGCGCAGGCTCAGGCCGGGGTCGAGCGAGATCGCCTTCTGCAGCTCGTCGACGTCGGACTCGGCGGCGGAGATCCCGGCGGCCAGGCGCAGCGCGCCGATGCTCGCGGTCGGCACCTTGTGGCCGACGACCTCGCGCGGACGGCACACGAAGTCGCCCTGGAAGAGCTCGAAGCCGGCGTCGGCACAGCGGTCGTGCTCGACGTGGGACTCGACGCCGTTGGCGATCGGGCGCAGCCCGCGGGAGCGCAGCTTGGACACGAGCGTCGTGAGCTGGTTGGCGCCCGAGCCGCGCGCGTCGACCTTGGCCAGCGTGGCGAAGTCCAGCAACGGCTCGGCCAGCGGCTGGCCGGCGTAGCCGTCGAGGGCGAGCAGGTAACCGTGCTGGCGCAGGCGGCCGAGGCGCTCCAGCAGCGCCGCGTCGGGCACGCGGTCGGCGGCGATCTCCAGGACGACGCCCTCGGGCCCGAACGGCAGCGGGTCCATGGCCATCAGGAACTCGGTCGTGACGTTCAGGAACGCGGGGGCGCCGCCGGTGGCGGCGCGGAGGCCGAGGTCGCTCAGCGCGCTGGCGGCGACGCGGGACGTCGCGGCGTGCGGGCTCTCGTGACCCTCGCCGCGGTAGAGCAGCTCGTAGCCGGCGAGGCGGCTTGCGGCGTCCAGGATCGGCTGGCGCGCGAAGAGGACTTCGGCGTCATGAGGCGGAGCGCTGGGGGGCGCGGTGGCCGCCAGAGTGAGGTGCTCGGCCATCTCACCGGTGATCGGTCGCATGCCGGGCATTCCTGAGCCGTGAAGAGTCCAGCTCGAAAGTGCGTCCGCTCCGAGCGCTTAAAGAGAAACGGCCCGCCGGGAGAGGCAGGCCGTTTCAGGGGAGGAGAGATACTGCTATGTGTGTCGTATGTGGGACCGGCCGAAGCCGGCGAGCGATGGGAGAAGTCTGCGTGCCGCTGCGGTCTTGGTGACCGCGTTCCCTGCGCTAAGAACAAGATGCCGCATGTGGGCGGAGCGCACTGTGATCACGGACACAGTGGGGGCGGCGGCGGGGTTCGGGGGCCGCGACGCTACGGTTGCGTCGTGGTCAAGGTCCGGTTGGACACCCTGCTGCACGAGCGCGGGCTCTTCGCGTCGCGCTCGCGCGCGGCCGCGTCGGTGATGGCCGGCGAGGTGCGCGTCGGCACGCGCGGCGATCGGCAGCTCAAGCCCGGGCACCTCGTGCCCGATGACGT
>DASYBY010000132.1:0-12485 GCA_036500525.1 Baekduia sp.
GTGCCTCACAGCGTGACCTCCGAGTACGCGGCGATGCGGACCTCGTCGACCCCGTCGAGCTCCTCGACGCGGACGTTGACGCGCTCGGCGCGCGAGGTCGGCAGGTTCTTCCCGACGTAGTCGGGGCGGATGGGCAGCTCGCGGTGGCCGCGGTCGGCCAGCACGGCGAGCTGCACCCGGGCGGGGCGTCCGTAGGCGAACAGCGCCTCGATGGCGCTGCGCACGGTGCGCCCGGTGAAGAGGACGTCATCGACGAGGACGACGGTCAGGCCGTCCAGCGGGAAGGTGACGTGCGAGGCGTGGACGGTCGGCTGCTCCGCGCGGCGGCCCACGTCGTCGCGGTAGAAGGCGATGTCGAGGTCGCCGATCGGCACCTCGCGCTCCAGCAGGTCGCCGAGCAGGGCGTGGATGCGGCGGGCGAGGATTGCGCCGCGGCGGTGGATGCCGACGATGGCGAGGGAGTTGGCCCCGTCGGCGCCGTCGTTGCGCTCCACGATCTCGTGCGCGATGCGCACCAGGGTTCGGCGCATGTCGTCCTCGTCGAGAACGACCTTGTCATGGTCCATCGGTTGCTTCCGCCTTCCTGGCCTCACGGGACCGGGTTAAAGGTGGTGGTGGTGTGACCCTCAACCTAGCAGCGGCGCGCGGACGGAAGCCGCCGGGCGCGCCCGCCTCTAGGGTGGCGCGCATGGAGGCCATCCCGCCGGACCTGCTCACCCGTGGCGCCCGCGCCGCCCTCGCGGCATCGGTGCACGCCGGCGAGGTGTCGCCGCGCGAGCTGGTCGCCGCGGCGCTGGCGCGGATCGAGGCGCTCGACGGGCCGCTGAACGCGGTGGTCGCGCTGCGCGCCGAGGAGGCGCTGGCCGAGGCCGAGGGCGCGCCCCGGACCGGCGCGCTGGCGGGGCTGCCGCTGCTGGTCAAGGACCTCGCGTCGTGCGCGGGGATGGTCACGACCTACGGATCGCCATGGTTCGTCGACCGCGCGCCGGACACGGTCGACGATGCCGCCGTGGCGCGGTTGCGGGCGGCGGGCGCGATCGTCGTCGGCCGCACCAACGTCCCCGCCTTCGGGCACACGGCGTTCACCACCAACAAGGTGTTCGGCACGACGGTGAGCCCGTGGAACGCCGAGCGCTCGCCGGGCGGCTCCAGCGGCGGGTCGGCCGCGGCGCTGATCGCCGGGATGGTGCCGCTGGCCACGACCAGCGACGGCGGCGGCTCGGTGCGCGGGCCGGCGTCGGTGTCGGGGCTGGTCGGCTACAAGCCGACCAACGGCGCGATCGGGCGCAACGTGATCCCGCGGTGGATGGACTTCTCGACCATGGGCTGCACCGGTTCGAGCGTGGCCGACGTGCTGCTGGAGGCGTCGGTCGTGATCGGGCCGGTGCCGGGCGACCCGGGGTCGATCGCGTCGGTGGACCTGGTCCCGACGCTGCCGCGGCGCGTCGTCGCCTGTCCGTCGCTGCGCGGGCCGGGAACGGTCGACGCGCCGATCGCGGCGGGCTTCGACGAGGCCTGCGCGCTCGTGGCCGACACGCTCGGCCTGCCGCTGGAGCTCGTCGACGAGCCGATCGACCCGGTGACCTCGCTGTGGTGGGCGATGATCGCGTGCGTCCAGCTCGCCGAGTCGCTGACCGAGTTCCGCGACCGGTGGGACGAGACCGAGCCGTCGGTGAAGCTGCAGCTGGATCTGGGATCGCAGATCGGCGCGTTCGACTACGTGGGCGCCGAGCGCCAGCGCTTCGTCCAGTGCGCGCGCCTCGACGCGCTGCTCGGCGACGACACGGTCCTGTTGACGCCGACGGCCAACGCGACCTCCTGGCCGGCCGCCGGCCCGCTGCCTGACCACGCGGGCGATCGCACCGGCGATCCGCTGGTCGCGCTGAACTGCGCCGACCTCAACATGACCGGCCACCCCGCGGTCTCGGTGCCGTGGGGCCGCGACCCCGACGGCGTGCCCTTCGGCATGCAGCTCGTCGCGCCCCGCCGCCGCGACGGCCTCGCCGTCGGCCTGGCCCACGCGATCGAGCGCGAGCGCCCGTGGCCGCTGACCGCGCCGGGCTTCACCCCCTTCGCGCCCTAGGGGTCAGACCCCTTTTCGCAGTCGCCGCGCGAAAAGGGGTCTGACCCCTTTTCGCAGTGGCACTGCAGGAAGGGGTCTGACCCCTCAGGGGGCGGGCGTCGACTCGGCGGGCCGGGGCCGGCCGGAGTCCCAGCGGTGCAGCTCAGGCGCGCCCTTCTCGGGGAAGGGCACGTCGATGAGGTCGAAGTCGCGCGGGACCTCGGTGTTGCGGAAGATCGCGCGGGCCTCGTCGCGGATCTCGTGGCCCATGTAGCGCGTGGAGACGTGGGTGAGCGCGAGCAGCTCGACGCCGGCCTCGCGCGCCAGCTCGGCGGCCTGCGCCGCGGTCGAGTGGCCGGTCTCCATCGCCCGCTGGCGCTCCTCGGAGATGAACGTCGCCTCGTGGACCAGCACGTCGGCGCCGTCGGCCGCCACGCGGACCATGTCGCACGGCGCGGTGTCGCCCGAGAACACCAGCCGCCGCCCGCGGCGCGTGGTGCCGACGACCTGCTCGGGCCGCACGTCGCCGACCGCCTCGCCGCGCTGCAGCCGCCCGAAGTCCGGGCCCGGCGTCACGCCGAGCGACGCCGCCAGCTCGGCGTCGAAGCGCCCGGGCCGGTCGTCCTCGATCAGCGCGTAGCCGTAGGCCTCGCCGCGATGGCGGACGCGCAGCGCCTGGACCTCGTAGCCGTCGAACTCGACGATCGCGTCGGGCTCGAGGTCGACCACGTTGAAGCGGAAGCTCAGGCGACCGAGGATCGTCTTGCTCATGATCGCCATCAGCGCCTTGGTGCCGGGCGGCCCGAAGACGGTCATCGGCGCGGTGCGGTCGCGCAGCTCGAAGGACTTCACCATGCCCGGCAGGCCGAGCCAGTGGTCGACGTGCAGGTGCGTGAGGAAGACCTCGGTGATCTCCGGCAGGCCGACGGTCCGCACGAGCTGGCGCTGCGTGCCCTCGCCGCAGTCGATCAGCAGCTTGTCGGAGCCGCGGCGCAGCAGCGTCGCGGGCAGGCCGCGACGGGCGGTGGGCACGGAGCCCGCGGTGCCGGCGAAGAAGATCGAGAGGTCCATCGGGCGCGGTTGCAGCGTATCGGCGTGGGTAGGGTTCCGCGCATGCTCAAGGAGTTCCGGCAGTTCCTGTTGCGCGGCAACATGGTCGACCTGGCGATCGCCGTGGTCATCGGCGCGGCGTTCGGCGCCGTCGTCACCGCGCTGGTCAAGGACCTCGTCACGCCCCTGATCGCCGCCATCGGCGGGCAGCCCGACTTCGGCGACCTCGACTTCACCATCAACGGCAGCCGCTTCGCCTACGGCGACTTCCTCAACACGATGGTCAGCTTCGTGATCATCGCGGCGGTCATCTTCTTCCTGGTGGTCAAGCCGATGAACACGCTGCTGGACCGCATGCGGACCGAGCCGCCGGTCGAGGAGCACACGCGGGAGTGCCCGGCCTGCCTCAGCCAGATCCCGCGCGCGGCGCGCCGCTGCGCGTTCTGCACCGAGGAGATCGGCGTGGCCGCGGGTCCGGCGCCGGCGTAGCCCCGCCGTAGCGCGCGAGGAGGGATTCGAACCCCCGACTTCCTCCTCCGGAGGGAGGCGCTCTATCCACTGAGCTACTCGCGCGTGTCAGGCATCGTAGCGGTCTCGTCCAACGGATCCCGCACTCGGCCTGGACCTGGACGCCGTCCACCCGTCCGTGTTGAGGTCCAACTTGCTTGAGGACCGCCGGATCGGGTGACACACTCGACCACGATGCCCGCCGCCGCCGACGATCCGCTCACCCGCCTCGCCCAGGAGCTCGAGCGCCTGTCGCAGGCCCACCTGAAGCTCGGCGAGGCCACGGCCCGGCTCATCCCGCAGGCCCAGCCCGAAGAGCGCCGGATCCTCGGCCAGGCCGCCGCCGCGTCGCGCGCCGCCGCCCGTTCGGCCGCCGCCGCCAGCGCGCAGGCCGTCGGCCCGCTGCAGGACTGACGCCGGGCGGGCGCTCAGCCCGCCGGCAGCTCCTGCACCAGCGTGAGGACCTCGGCGAAGAGGTCGCCCTGGTCGGCCACCCGCGCCAGCGCGCCGTCCATGTCCACCATCAACCGGTCGGCGTCGCCGTCGTCGAGCGCCTCGCGCAGCTCGTCCCAGCTGAGCGGGAGCGAGACCGTCGGGCGATCCCGGGCCCGCGGCGAGTACACGCACACGGTCGTCTTGTTGATGTCGTTCTGGCTCCAGTCGACCAGCACCTTGCCCGTGCGCCGCGCCTTCGTCTGCCGCGCGACCACCAGGTCGCCCGCCTCGGCCTCCAGCAGCTCGGCGACCGCCTTGGCGAAGCCCTTGGTCTGCGCGTAGGTGGTGGTGTCGGGCGTGTTGAGCGGGACGTAGACCTGCAGCCCCTTGGACCCCGACACCTTCGGGAACGACCGCAAGCCCAAGTGCGAGAACATGCCCTCCAGCACGGTCGCGACGCGCAGGCACTCCAGCAGGCCCGCGGGCTCGCCGGGATCGAGGTCGAAGGCGATCATCGTCGGGCCGCCCGGCCCCTGCCCCTCGTCGTGCACGCGGTGCATCGGCGTGTGCAGCTCCAGGTCGGCGAGGTTGCCCAGCCACGCGAGCGTCGCGACGTCCTGGGCCAGCACGTAGTTGATGACCTTGCCTCGCTCCAGCGTGACCGGCGCGGTCGCCACCCACTCCGGCCGGTGCTTGGGCGCCTGCTTCTCGTAGAAGTGCTTCTCGGTGGCGCCGTTGGGATAGCGCTTGAGCGTCAGCGGGCGATGCTCGAGGTGCGGCAGCAGCGCCGGCGCGATCTCCACGAAGTAGCGGATCAGGTCGCCCTTGGTGTGGCCCGACGGCCACAGCGGCTTGTCGCGGTTGGTGAGCCGCAGCTCGCGGCCGCCGACCTCGGCGCGCACCGGCGAGCCGGTCCCGCCCACCGCCTCCTCGCGGATGACCAGCGCCGCGGGCTTGTCGTCGCGCAGCCCCTTGTAGGACGGGGCGCGCAGCACGCCCTCGCGCGTCCACTCCGTGAACTCGACCTCGCAGACCAGCTGCGGCGCGACCCAGGTGGCCTCGCGCGGGATCTTCACGCCCTTGGGCACCGTGGCGAACGGCGAGGCGTCGCGGGCCAACGGCGCGAGCAGGCCCATCAGGCGGTCCAGCTCCGCGTCGCTGAAACCCGTCCCGACGCGGCCGGCGAACCGCAGGCCGCCGTCCTCCCGGACGCCGACCAGGAGCGCCCCGAGGCTCCGCGCCCGGCGCCCCTCCCCCGGTAGCCATCCGCCGATGACCAGCTCCTGGCGGTTGGTGTTCTTGACCTTCAGCCACTGGCCGTTGCGCCGCCCCGGCTCGTAGGTCGAGTCCAAGCGCTTGGCGACGATCCCCTCCAGCCCCTGCTCACGCGTGGCGGCCAGCAGCTGCGCGCCGCCGCCGACCACGTGGTCGGGGACCTGCCAGCGCTCGCCGTCGGCCAGCAGCTCGCGCAGCGCGGCCCGCCGCTCCTCATAGGGCCGGTCCATCAGCGAGCGCCCGTCCAACCACACCAGGTCGAACGCGAGGTAGGAGACCGGCGCCTCCTTGGCCAACCGCTTGACCTGCGACTCGCGCGTGAGGTGCATCCGGCCCTGCAGCGCGCCGAACGACGGCCGGCCGTCGGCGTCGAACGCGACGACCTCGCCGTCGAGGATCGCGCGGTGCATCGACAGCGCGCGGTTCAACCGCACCAACTCGGGATAGCGCGCGGTGACGTCGTTGCCGTTGCGGGTCACGAACCGCATGCGCCCGGGCTCGCTGAAGCACACCGCCCGCACGCCGTCCCACTTGATCTCGTAGGCCCAGCCGGTGTCGGTGGCCGGGACGTTCCCGGCGCGCGCGAGCATCGGCACGAGCTGGTCGGGCATCGCCTCGTCACCGAGGACCCATCCGCCGCGGGCCGGCTCGCCCATGCGGTGGATCATCCAGTCCTTGGGATCGGGCCCGATCGGGAAGAGCGCGTAGCCGCCGGTCACCCGCTCGCCGTGCAGCTCGATCTCGACTTTCTTGGCGTCCCACTTGACGACCTCGAACGTGCCGCGATCCCAGATCGTCATCGTCCCGGCGCCGTAGTTGCCCTTCGGGATCTCGCCGTGGAAGTCGAGGTACTCCAGCGGGTGGTCCTCGGTGCGGACCGCCAGGCGGTTGTCCTTCTGCGCCCACGGCAGGCCGTTGGGGATCGCCCACGAGGCCAGCGCGCCACCGTGCTCCAGCCGCAGGTCCCAGTGCAGGCGCGTCGCGCTGTGCTCCTGGATGACGAAGCGGTTGCCCGCCCCGCCGCCGTCCGCGCCGTCGTCGCCCTCGCCACCGGCCGGCTCGGGCGTGCCGGCGAAGTCGCGCTTGGCGAGGTAGTCCGTCAGGGAGGCCCGCGGTGCCATCGGCGGGCGGTCTACCCGCCGGCGACCCGCAGCACCGTCTCGCGCAGCTCGGCGATCGACGCGTCCTTCTCGACGTACGCCGCCGCGCCCGCGCGCCGGCCCTCGCCGTAGACCCGCGGATGGCCGCTGAGCACGACGACCTGCACGTCCGGTGCGACGCTCCGCAGCTCGCCGACCGCGTCGCGGTCGACGTCGAGCAGGTCGAGCAGCACCACGTCGGGCCGCGTCTGACCGGCGACCGCGATCGCGACGTCGACGTCGGGCGCCTCGCCGACGATCTCGATGTCGGCGTCACCCTCGAGTTCGGCGCGAAGCAGGGCCCGGAAGGCCGCCGAGTCGTCGCAGTGCAGGACGCGAACCATGCGAGGCGGACACTACTCCGCAACCCCGTCGTTTCCTGCCCAAAGGGGCGCGTTCTTCGACAGTTGTAGGTTTCCGACGATGGGCTCGATCGACCTCGGCGCGCTGCTCGCCGGCCACGCCGACGAGCTGGCCGACACCGTGCTGGAGCGCTTCCGCGCCGGCGAGGGCCCCGAGGGCGCGCCCGACGCGGCCACGCTGCGCAACCTGCGCCTCGGCGCCCGCGCCGCGGTCGAGTGCTTCCTGCAGCGCATCTCGGGCGCGCAGGCCGTGGCCGAGGTCGACGTGTTCGTCGCCCACGGCCGCGCCCAGCAGGCGGCCGGGCGGACGCTGACCGAGCTGTTGTCGTTCTACCGGCTCGGCGGCCTGGCGATGTGGGAGCGCTCGACCGCGCTGCTGCCGCCGTCGGCGCACCTGCCCGCCCAGGAGATCTTCGCCTTCGGCAGCGCGCTGCTGGAGCTGATCGACGAGCTGTCGGTCGCCGCCGCCGAGGGCTTCAGCGCGCGGGAGGCCGAGGTCCAGCGCCGGGCGCGCGCGCTGCGCGAGCGCCTCGTCTCGCTCCTGCTCAGCGACCCGCCGACCACGCACGAGACGCTGGAGGCCGCCGCCCGCGCCGCCGGCTGGGCGCTGCCGGAGCGCGTGCGCGTCGCGGTCGGCGCGCTCCCCGCCGACCCGCTGCGCTCCGGCGCCGGCGCGGGTCCCGCGCGGGTGCTGGCCGCGACCCTGTCGGACGGCCGCCAGGCGCTCGTGGTCGCCGACGACGGCGAGGCCGAGACGTGGCTGCAGCGCGCCGCCGCGGCGCTGGGGCTGGAGGCGCCGCTGGCGATCGGCCCGGCGGCCGAGCCCGCGGGCGCGGCCCGCAGCGCCGCCCGGGCGATCGCGCTGCTGGACCACGTGCGCGCGGGCGCCCTGCGCACCGCCGGCGACACCGTGCGCTGCGACGACCACGAGATCGCCCTGCTGCTCGGCGCCGCGCCGGACCTCGCGCTGGAGGTCGCGCGCCGCCGCCTCGCGCCGCTCGCCGCCCTCGACGACGGCGCGCGCACGCGCATGCTCGAGACGCTGGCCGCGTGGCTGGCCGACCCGGGCCGCCCGCAGGCGATGGCCGACCGCCTCGGCCTGCACGTGCAGACGATCCGCTACCGCCTGAGGACGCTGCGCGAGCTGCTCGGCGACGCGCTCGACGATCCCGACGAGCGCTTCGAGCTGTCGCTGGCGCTGCGCGTCGATCGCGCGGACACCACGGTTCGATAATCATCGAACCGTTGCTAGAATGGTTGATAGTTCGTCGGATATCGAACAACGCACCTCACGCCACTCCCACCTCCCGACGTCCTTCTCCCATGCCCGCCCTGTCTCACGCTCGCCCCCGCTCCTCCTGGCGGCTCCCCTCCACCGCCGCGTTCTGGCTCATGGCCGCGACGCTCGCCTTCCTCTTCTTCGCGTCGGGCGCCCCGACGCCGCTCTACGTCGTCTACCAGGCGGAGTGGCACTTCTCGGCGCTGACGCTCACCAGCGTCTTCGCGGTCTACGTCCTGGCGCTGATGACGGCGCTGGTCTTCGCCGGCTCGCTCTCTGACCGCGTCGGCCGGCGGCCCGTGCTGCTGATCGCGCTGCCCGTGCAGATCGGCGGCATGGTGATGTTCGCGCTCGCCCAGGACGTGGACATGCTCTTCGCCGCCCGCATCGTCCAGGGGCTCGCCACCGGCGTCGCGACCGGCGCGATCAGCGCCGCGCTCATCGACCTGCAGCCGGCCCGCCGTCCCCACCTCGGCGCGCTGATCAGCAGCGCGGCGCCGCTGCTCGGCCTCGCCGCCGGCGCGCTCGGCGCCGGCCTGCTCGTGCAGTACGCGCCCGCGCCCATGCGCCTCGTCTTCTGGCTGCTGGTCGGCGTCTTCGTCCTCGCGACGCTCGCCGCGCTGACGATGGACGAGCCGGTGGACGCCCACCGCAGCCACTGGAAGGGCGCGCTGCGCCCGCAGATCGGCGTCCCCCGCGAGGTCCGCGGCACGTTCGTCGCCGTGGCCCCGATCATCGTGGCGACCTGGGCGCTCGGCGGCCTCTACCTCTCGCTCGGCCCGTCGCTGGCCGCCTCGCTGCTGCACAGCTCCAGCCACGTGACCGGCGGCTTGGTGATCGTCGCGCTGGCGGCGACCGGGGCGTTCGCGTCGATCGCGGCGCGCGGCCACCAGCCGGAGCACGCGATGATCGCCGGCGCCGTCCTGTTGGCCGCGGGCGTGGGGATCACGCTGATCGGCCTCAACCAGGGCTCGACCGCGCTCTTCTTCGCAGGCAGCGTCATCGCGGGCACCGGCTTCGGCCCGGGCTTCGCGGGCGCCTTCAAGTCCATCATGTTGCTCGCCCCGCCCTCGGGCCGCGCCGGCCTGATCGCCGCGCTCTACGTCCTGGCCTACTCCGGCTTCAGCCTCCCGGCCATCGCCGCGGGCGTCGCCGTCGCGCACCAGGGACTGCTCCACACGACCAACGTGTACGGGATCGCGGTCATGGTGCTGGCGCTCTGGGCGACGGGCCTCTCGGTGCTCCGCCACCGCCGTGGCGGGTTCGCCGCGGCCTCGGTAGCCCAGCCCGCCCGCGGCTAGCGGTGCACCGGCGGGACGGCGGGCGCCCCGCCTATCCTCGCCGGGATGCGCCGGACCCTCGCTGCCGTAGCCCTCGTGCTCGCCGCCGTGCTGCCCGCGGTGGCGGTCGGCTCGTGGTGGGCCTACGGCCAGGCGACCGACACCGCGCGCTTCACCGCGACGGCCAAGCCGCTGGCGACCGATCGCACGGTGCAGGACGCGGTCATCGACGAGCTGGTCGACAGCGTGCCGTCGGCCGCGCGCTCGCAGGTCCGGGTCCTGGCCCAGCAGGCGACGACCACGGCCGCCTACCGCAGCACCTGGCGGGCGATCCAGCGCACGACGCACGCCCGCCTCGCGGCCCGCCTCACGGGCGACGTCGACGAGCCGCTCACCCTCGACCTCGCCCGCGCGGCCACCGTGCTCCGGAGTCGCGCGAGCGCCGCCGGGCTGGGGCCGGTCGCGGAGGCGATCCCCGATCCGCGCCCGGTGGTCATCGCCGACCGCGAGCAGGTCCGCCGCGCCCACGACGCCGCGAGCACCGTGCGGGTGATCCGGGCGTTCTCGCTGCCGCTGGCGATCCTCGCGCTGATCGGCGTGCTGCTCACCGCGCCGCGGCCGGCGAGCGGCTTCCTGCGGCTGGCCGGCTGCCTCGGCGTCTCGACCATCCTGCTGGTCGCGGGCTGGATCGTCGCCCGCGGGATCCTCAACGACCAGGACCCCGGCGGCGACGTCGCGGCCGCCGTCTTCGACGTGCTCGCCCGGCCGCTGCGCAGCTGGGCGATCGGCGGCGGGGTGGCCGCCGTGGTGCTCGGGGTGGTGGGCGGCGCGCTCAGCGCCGCCCACCCTGCTGCACGCCGCGCCTAGGGCAGCCTGGGCAGCGTGCAGGTCGTGTAGGTGCGGCTGATCACGGCGTTCTTGCCCGAGTGCTTGCGGATCGTGACGTGCACGGTCACGCGGCCCCGGCTCAGCCCGCGGAGGTCGACGTGGACCTGCGTGAGCTTGACCAACAGCTTGCGGAGCCGGAAGCCCTTGGCGCTGACCAGGTTGGCCTTGACCACCCGCGCGCCGCGGGCCGCACGGCCGAGCGACTTCAGGTGCAGCGTGAACTGGCGCGCGCTGCGGCAGCTGGTCGGGGCCGGGTTCGCCGGCGGCACGACCGGCGGCGTGGCCTCCGGCGTGCCTGGCGGGGTGACCGCCGGCGCGTCGATCGGCGCGACCGCGTCCGGCACGGCGATCAGCGTGTAGACGTTGGTGGTCTGGTCTTCGCTGTCGGGATCGGCGGTCGTCGAGGACACCGCGACCGGCAACGCCACCGTCTCGTCGGCGGCCACGCCGGGATCCGCCTTCGCGGCCAGCGTGAAGTCCGCCGTGCCGATCGCCATGCTCGGCGTGGTGCAGCTGACCTCGCCGGTCGTGTCCACGTCCGGCAGGTTGCACGTCCACCCGTCGGGCGCCGTCAGCGACGTGAAGTCCACGCCGGCGGGCAGCGACGCGGTCATCAGCCCGTCGGACGCGTCGTCGGGACCGTCGTTGGTCGCCGTGATCGCGTAGGTGATGGTGTCGCCCGGGGCGACGGCGTCGGGCGAGCCCGTGGCGTCGATCGACACGTCCGCCGAGGACGGCGGGGTCGGGCACGCCGACACGGTGTTGGTGACCAGGCCGACGCCGGAGCTGCGGGCCAGCAGGCGTCCGGTCGTCGACGCGCTGTTGCCCGCCGTGATGCTCGTGCCCGCGAGCACGTCGCCGGTGAAGTCGCTGAACGAGCCGAGGGTGGCCGAGGACATGACCCGCCACGTGGTGTTCGGCGCGCAGGTCTCGTCACCGGCGTTGGCGACGCCGACCGACGACGCGTCCGCGGTGGTCAGCGTCCCGGCGATCTTGAACAGGAAGAACGCGTTGGGATCGCCCTGATGGTCCAGCGTGAGGGTCCCGATCAGCTGCGCGGGGCCCGTGACGCACGTGACGCCCGGCGTCACCGTGGTGCCGCCGAAGTCGTGGCCGGAGGGGAAGGTCGTGTCGCAGGGCATGTCCGCAGCGGTGCCGAGCGCCGTCGTGAGGTCGGCCTGGGCCTGCACCGCGGTCGCGTCGGCCCGGTGCGTGCCGCCGGTCACGATGCCCGGCGGGAACCCGATGACCGACGAGGCCGGGGAGGTGCCCAGGTCGCCGTTGACCACCGTCGGTCCGGTGTTCATGACGGTCGTGCCGCCGAGCACGGCGAAGCTCTCCGCGCCTCCGAGGTCGAGGTGCGTGCTCGATGCCGATGCCGATGCCGCGCCCAGGCCGAACACCCCGATCGCGCCGATGGCCAGCGCTGCCAGTACCCGCTTCATGATGATGTCCTTCGATCGTCGCCACCGGCGATCGCCGGTGTCCATTGCCGATGACCCTAACGGAGGTGCGGAGGATGCTGCCTAGGTACGAGATCGGCGTCAGTACTTGCCGGAGATGAGGTCCCAGGCGCGCCGCAGCTTGCCGCTCAGGTCGGCGCCGTCGTCGACGGTGTCGTCGGGCCCCGCGGCCAGCTCGGCCGGGTTCTCGCTCGGCTCGGGCAGCGAGCGCGCCGCCGCGGCGTCGATGCGGAGCACGGCCCCGCGCTCGTAGAGGTGCTCGACCAGCTCGGCGTCGGCGAACCGTGGGCCGTCGGGCGTCTCCAGCACCAGGCCGTCGAAGACGTCCTCCTCCGGCGCGGCGAGGACGTGTTGCACGGTCCCGATCTCCTGGCCGTCGGAGGTCAGCACCGCGATGCCGGTGTCGAGGGCGAGGTAGGAGGTCGGTGCGCCGAGATCGTCCATGGCGCTTCTCCTACCCCGCCGCGCGGGACGTCAGCCCCCGGCCACCGCCGGCAGGATCTGCACCTCGCCGCCGTCGCGGACCGACGTCGCGAGGCCGTCGCCGAAGCGGACGTCCTCGCCGTCGACGTAGACGTTGACGAAGCGGCGCAGGCCGCCGTCGCCGTCGGAGAGGCTGTCGCGCAGCTCGGGGTGCGCCGCGTAGAGCGCCTCGAGCACGGCGCCGACGGTCTCCCCTTCGACTGGGATCGTCGCGTTGCCGCCCGCCGAGGCGCGCAGCTGCGTCGGGAGCTTGATCGTGACG
>DASYBY010000133.1:0-5928 GCA_036500525.1 Baekduia sp.
CAAGAAGATCGACGAGGGCGTCGGCGCCGCCAACGTCGTGCCGATGGGGCCGTACTTCCTCATCAACCTGCTCGGCCTCGACACCGTGCTGCACGTCGCCGAGCACCTGCGCGAGTCCTACGGCGACCGCTTCTACGCGCCCGCGGGCATGGCGCAGCTGGTGGCTGACGGCAAGCTCGGCGCCAAGACCGGCGGCAACGGCTTCTACGACGCCGAGGGCAACGCCAACCTCGCGGGCGAGGCCGATCCGAACATCGAGGAGCTCGTCGAGAAGCTCGTGCTCAAGACGTTCGTCGAGGCCGCGCTGGTGTTGGAGGAGAACGTCGCCACCCACCGCGACATCGACTTCGGGATGATGGGCGGCGCCGGGCTCGACCCCCGTCGTGGCCTGCTGCCGCCGTTCATGAAGGCCGACATCGAGGGCCTCGACACGGTGTTGGAGCGCCTGGAGGCCGCCGAGGAGAAGTGGGGCGAGCGCTTCGCGCCGCCGACGATCCTGCGCCGCCTCGTCGCCCAGGGTCGCTTGGGGCAGAAGAGCGGTCAGGGCTTCTACGCGTACGCCCAGCCCGACGCCGAGCAGCCGGCCGGCGAGAACGCCGTCGTCAAGCTGGAGAGCCGCGGCGAGACCGCGATCGCCTGGCTGGCCAACGGCATGATGAATTCGATCGCGCCGCAGGTCATCGACGACCTGGCCAAGGTCTGGGAGAAGGTGCAGGCCGACGGCGTCCGCTCGCTGATCATCGCCTCGTCCAACCCGCTGCTGTTCAGCGCCGGCGCCGACATCAAGGCGTTCACGACGCTCGACGAGGCGGGCGGCGCCGAGTTGATGCACAAGGCGCACGCGCTGTTCCGCGAGTTGGAGACCAAGGGCGTCGCGACGATCGCCGCCGTCAACGGCCTCGCCTTCGGCGGTGGCTGCGAGCTGGCGATGGCCTGCGACGTGCGCATCGCCGCGCAGTCGGCCATCTTCGGCCAGCCCGAGATCAAGTTGGGGCTGATCCCCGGCTTCGGCGGCACGCAGCGCCTGCCGCGGCTGGTGGGCGAGAACAAGGCGCTGGAGATGAACCTCACCGGCGACCCGGTCGGTGCCGAGGAGGCCTACGAGTTCGGCCTGGTCAACCGCTCGGTGCCCGACCACGAGCTGCTGGACACCGCGCTCGCGTGGGCCCGCAAGCTCAGCGAGGCGGCGCCGCTGGCGCTGGGCGAGATCAAGTCGGTCTCGGCCGCCGGCGACCTCGACGAGGGCATCGAGAAGGAGAAGGCCGCCTTCGGCCGCATCTTCGCCAGCGACGACGGCAAGGAGGGCGTCAGCGCCTTCCTCGGCAAGCGCAAGCCGAACTGGCGCGGCCAGTAGCCTCGGCCGATGCGGCAGACCGCCCAGCTCGCGTCCCTGATCCGGGACGCGGGCTCGGTCGTCGCGCTCACCGGCGCGGGGATCTCCGTGCCGTCCGGGATCCCCGACTTCCGCTCGCCCGGCACGGGTCTCTGGGAGAACGTCGACCCGATGGCGGTCGCGCACATCGACGCCTGGCGCGCCGACCCCGAGCGGTTCTGGCACTTCTACGGCAACCGCTTCCAGACGCTGGAGGGCAAGGAGCCCAACGGCGCGCACGCGGCCCTCGTCGAGCTGGAGCGGCGCGGCCACCTCGACGCGATCGTCACCCAGAACATCGACCGCCTGCACCGGCGCGCCGGATCGCAGCGGCTCGTCGAGGTCCACGGGTCGATCGAGACCTCGTCGTGCCTGAGCTGCGGCGCGCGCCACCCGATCGCCGAGGTCCGCCGGCGGCTGGACGACTCGCCGGTCTCCGTCCCCGCCTGCGACTGCGGCGAGCCGCTGAAGCCCGACGTCGTCCTCTTCGGCGAGTGGCTCTCCCAGGACGCGCTCAACGAGGCCTACGCCTTGGCCGCCGGCGCCGACGTGCTGCTCTGCATCGGCTCGTCGCTGGAGGTCCACCCGATCGCGCAGCTGCCGGGCGTGACCCGGCAGAACGGCGGCGCGGTCGCGCTGATCACCCAGGGCCCCACGCCCTGGGACGGCCGCGCGGCGGTCAAGCTCGACGGCGACGTGGTCGCCGAGCTGCAGGCGCTGGTCGCCGCGCTGTAGCGGCCGAGGCCCTACGCGTCCGGCGCACCGCCCCAGGCCTGCGCGCTGAGGCGGCCCTCGGTCGGCGTGGCGAGCAGGCCGTTGATGATCACGTCGAGGCCGAGCAGGAAGCGCTCGTGGCCGTCGCCGCGCGTGAGGAAGGGGGCGAGCGCGGTCATCGTCGGGTACTTGTCGGCCGAGAGGTACCTGAAGTGCGCGGCGATGCGCTGGACCTCGCGCTCCTGGTGGTCGGGGTCGGCGTACTGCGTGGCGTAGAGGCTCTGCTCGTAGGCGATCGCCGTCGCGTACATCGAGATGAGGTCGGCCGCGTAGGCCGCGGCTTGGTCGCTCACGCCGCCCGCCTTCAACAGCGACAACATGGACTCGGTGATGCGCAGCGCGTTCTCGCCGGTCGGGATCGTCGCCATCGCCATCTTGGCGATGCCGGGGTACTCCTCCGACATCAGCCGCGTCATCCGCGTGACGAGGTCGAGGAGCTGCTCGCGCCAGCGCGCGGGGTCGGTCGGCTCGACCTCGACGGTCCCGGCCGCGGCGTCGAAGAGCAGCGCGTGCAGCTCGGCGCGGTTGGCGACGTAGACGTAGAGGGAGGCCGGCCCGGTGTCGAGCGCCTGGGCGACGCGGCGCATGCTCAGCGCGTCGACGCCCTCGCTGCGGAGGATCTCCAGCCCGGCGTCGATGATCGCCTCGCGGCTGAGCGCGGGCTTGGCCGGGCGATCCCGGCGGCTGCGCGGGGCGGAGGCGTCAGAGGCCATCGCCGGGCAGTCTACCTTGACGCGAACGACGTTCGTGACGTACGGTGTTCGTCACGAACGGCGTTCGCTCGCAGTGCGGACCCCTCTGGCCCCGCTCCCCAAGATCGGACCCCTGGATGTCCTCCACCTCCCTCACCGCCGCCCCCGCCCCGCCGCCTGCCGCCGCGCCCGCCGCCGCGGACGAGCCCTTCCGCTGGCGCTGGGTCTGCCTGGCCGTCGTCCTGATCGCCGAGATCATGGACTTGCTCGACAGCACGGTCATCACGATCGCCGCGCCCACCGTCCGCCGCGAGCTGGGCGGCAGCACGTCCACCATGCAGTGGTGGGCCGCCGGCTACACGCTGGCCTTCGGCGTGTTCATGATCATCGGCGGCCGGCTCGGCGACCTCTTCGGCCGCCGCCGCGTCTTCACCATCGGGATCGTCGGCTTCACGCTCGCCTCGGCCGCGTGCGCGCTGGCGCCGTCGCCCGACTTCCTCATCGCGATGCGCGTGCTCCAGGGCGGCTTCGGCGCGCTGCTGATCCCGCAGGGCCTGGGGATCATCAAGACGGTCTTCCCGCCGTCGGAGCTGGGCGGCGCGTTCGGCGCGTTCGGCCCGATCATGGGGCTGGCCGCCGTCGGCGGGCCGATCCTCGCCGGCTGGCTGGTCTCCGCCGACCTGCTCGGCACCGGCTGGCGGATGATCTTTCTCATCAACGTCCCGCTCGGCGTCGCCGGCCTGATCGGCGCGCGGCGCTTCTTCCCCGAGTCGCGCGCGAGCGTGCGGACGCGCCTGGACCCGCTCGGCGTCGGTCTCATCGCCGCGGCGTCGCTGTGCCTGATCTACCCGCTCGTGCAGGGGCGCGAGGCGGGCTGGCCCGCGTGGACGTTCGTCATGCTCGCCGGCGGGCTCGTGTTGCTGGGCGCGTTCGCGGCCGTCGAGCGCCGCGGCCACGGAGCGCCGCTGATCGCCCCGGGGCTGCTGCGCAATCGCGCGTTCACGTCGGGCCTGATCACCGGGATCGCGCTCTTCGCCGGGTTCGCCGGGGTGTTGATGGTGTTGTCGCTCTTCCTCCAGCTCGGGCTGCACTTCACGGCCCGCCACGCGGGCCTGACGTTCGTGCCGATGTCGCTCGGCGTCGCGGTCGGTGCGGGCGGCTCGTTCCCGCTCGTGGCGAAGTTCGGCCGCAGCGTGCTGCAGGTCGGCATCGTGATCGTCGTGGCGGGCCTGTCGGTCGTGGCGCTGTCGGTCGCCCACGGCGGGCTGGACACCTCGGCCTGGTCGCTCGTGCCCGGGCTGGCCGGGTTCGGCGTCGGCATGGGGCTGATCTTCGGGCCGCTGTTCAACGTGATCCTGGCGGGCGTCGACGACGACCAGGTCGGCTCGGCGTCGGGCACGCTGAACGCGGTGCAGCAGCTGGGCAACGCGGTCGGCGTGGCGGTGCTGGCGACGATCTTCTTCTCGCTGACCGACCACGGCCACGGGTCGCCGGAGGCGATGCGCACGACCGCGCTGATCTCGGCCGGGCTGTTCGTCGTCGCCCTCGCGCTCTCGTTCCTGCTGCCGCGCGAGGCGCGCCCGGAGGAGTTCGGCTAGGCGACGCGCACGCGCTCGGCGCCCGTGTACACGTTGACCTTGCCGTGGCGGGCGAAGCCGCAGAGCGTCATGCCGCGGTCGGCGGCGAGCTCGACGGCGAGGGAGGAGGGGGCGCCGACGCCGACGAGGATCGGGCAGCCGGCGACCGCCGCCTTCTGCACCAGCTCGAACGAGAGCCGGCCCGAGACGCACAGCAGCCGCTGGTGCAGCGGCAGCGCGCCGTCGAGCAGCGCGCGCCCGATGACCTTGTCCATGGCGTTGTGGCGGCCGACGTCCTCACGGACGCAGAGCAGCGTGCCGGTGGCGTCGAAGAGGCCGGTCGCGTGCAGCCCGCCGGTCACTTCGAAGCCCGGCTGCCGGAGGCCGTCGGGCAGGGCGGCGAGCAGCGCGCGCTCGACGACCGGCCCGGGCGGCAGCGGATCGGCGTGCACCGCGACCTCCTCCAGCGCGCCCTTGCCGCACACGCCGCACGACGACGTCGTGTAGAAGCGGCGCGCCTGCGGGCGATGCGCGAGCGGCGCGTCGACGTCGACGACGTTGGCGACGAGATCGGGCGTCGGCCCGACGTGGCGCACCGGTCCGGCGAGCAGGCCCTCGCCGTGCAGGAAGCCGACGGCCAGCTCCTCGTCGTGGCCGGGCGTGCGCATCGTGATCGCCAGCGCATCGCCGGCGACCCTGATCTCCAGCGGCTCCTCGACGGCCACGCGATCGGCCACCCCGCCGTCGCGCAGGACGGGGGCGTGCATCCGGATCGTGGCGTCGCCGCTCATGGGTCCGAGTATGCCCGGCGCGCTATTCGAGCCCGCCGGCCACGCGGGCGGCCAGGATGGCCTCCAGCCGGCCGACGACGCGCGTGACGTCCGCGATCTGCGCGGTGTCGAGCCCGCCCTGCAGCGCGCGGTTGGCCGCCGCGCCGACGGCGCCACGCTCCTCGCCCAGCTCGGCCAGGCGCGCCGCGAGGTCGTCGTGGTGCGCCCAGGCCTGCAGCTCGGCCAGCGCGGCCTCCAGCGCGACGCGCACCTGCAGCGCGGCCTCGCGCGTGCGGCCGCGATCGAGGTCGAGCCGCGCGCGCAGCGTCAGCTCCTCGGCGGCGAGCGCCACGTCGCGGCCCGCCAGCACGGCCGCGAGGCGCTCCTGCGGGCGCAGCGCGCGCGTGCGCTTGGGCCGCGCGGTCGCCAGCGGCGCCAGGGCGCGCGCGTCGGTCCAGCGGCCCTCGGCGACCTCCTCGCCGCGGCCGATGCCGACGCGGATGGCCAGCGCCTGCTCGGGGGCGATCTCGCGGACGAACGGGTCGGCCCGCACGATCCGCTCGGCGTGGAGCACGATGTTGAGGACCTCGACCGCGGCACGGACCTCGCGGGTCAGGTCGGCGTCGGCCAGCCACGCCGCGGCGGCGTCCTCGTCGCCCACCGGCACGGCGCCGATGAGCGTCGCCCGCGTGACCGGCACGGTCACGACGGCGGGCTCGGGCTCGGCGCGGCGGGCCCGCCGG
>DASYBY010000134.1:0-9969 GCA_036500525.1 Baekduia sp.
GTGACACCTGACGCAGAGTCGTGACACCTCGGCCGTTACCCTTCCTCCATGGCCGTATCCGTCGCATCCGTCACCGACATCTGCCGCGCCGCCCGCGCGGCATCCCGGCGCCTGGCCACGCTGCCGACGGCGGAGAAGGACGCGGCGCTGCACCGGATCGCCGACGCGCTGATCGCGCGCACGCCGGAGATCATCGAGGCCAACGCGCGGGACCTCGACACCGGTCGCGAGAACGGCCTCTCGGCCGCGCTGCTGGACCGGCTGCTGCTCGACGAGGCGCGGATCGCCGCGATCGCCGCGCAGGTCCGCGACATCGCCGCGCTGCCCGACCCGGTCGGCGAGGTGCTCGACGGGTTCCGGCTGCCCAACGGCCTCGACGTCGCCAAGACGCGCACGCCGCTCGGCGTCGTCGCCGTCGTCTACGAGGCCCGGCCGAACGTCACGATCGACGCCGCCGCGCTGTGCCTGAAGTCGGGCAACGCGATCGTCCTGCGCGGATCGTCGAGCGCCGCCCACTCCAACGCGGTGCTCGCGGCGATCGCCGCCGCCGAGGCGCCGGAGGGCGCGATCGGCCTGGTCGCCGGCGGTGGGCGCGAGGAGCTCGCCGAGCTCGCCACCCAGGACGAGCTGGTCGACCTCATCATCCCGCGCGGGGGCGAGGGGCTGAAGAAGGCGCTGACCGCGGTCGCGACCGTGCCCATGATCTTCGCGGCGTCGGGCAACTGCCACGTCTACGTGGACGCCGACGCGGACCTCGACGTCGCGCGCGACATCATCATCAACGCCAAGACCCAGCGGCCCGGCGTCTGCAACGCGGCCGAGACGCTGCTCGTGCACCGCGACGTCGCGGGCGCGTTCCTGCCCGGCGCGCTGGCCGCGCTGCGCGAGGCCGGCGTCGAGCTGCGCGGCGACGAGCACGTCCGCGCGCTGGACGGCGCGGTGGTCGCCGCGACCGACGAGGACTGGGACACCGAATACCTCGCGCTCGTGCTGGCCGTGGGCGTCGTCGACTCCGTGGAGGACGCGATCGACCACGTCAACCGCCACGGCTCGGGCCACTCCGAGGCGATCGTCACCGGCTCCTACGCGGCGTCGCGCGCGTTCGAGCTGGGCGTCGACGCCGCATGCGTCTACGTCAACGCCTCGACCAGGTTCACCGACGGGGGCGAGTTCGGCTTCGGCGCCGAGATCGGCAACTCGACGCAGAAGCTCCACGCGCGCGGGCCGATCGGGCTCCGCGAGCTCTGCTCGTTCAAGTACGTCGTGCGGGGAGACGGGCACGTCCGTTCCTGACGGCCGCGTCGGCGCCGCGCCTGCGGGGGATCTCTCCGCGGCCGACGGCCCGGTCACCGGCGAGCGTCCGACCGGCCGCATCGGCATCCTCGGCGGCACGTTCAACCCGCCCCACATCGCGCACCTGCTCTGCGCGCAGGAGGCCTACGACCAGCTCGGGCTCGATCGCGTGCTGATCATCCCGGTCGCCGTGCCGCCCCACAAGGACGCCCCGGGCGACCCCGGCGGGGACGTCCGCCTGGAGCTCTGCCGGCTGGCCGTCGGCGACGACGAGCGCTTCGCGGTGTCCGATCTGGAGGTCCGGCGCGGGGGTGCGTCCTACACGGTCGATACCCTTCAGGCACTTCATGCGGCGTTCCCACGGAACGAGCTGAGCTTCATCGTCGGAGGCGACATGGCCTTCAGCCTTCCGACGTGGCGTGCGCCCGCGGAAGTCGTGGATCTGGCGCGTCTGGCGGTCGCCGAGCGCGAGGGTGCACGGCAGGCCGATATCCTGGAGCGTCTGGCGACGATTCCCGGTGCTGCCGGCCGGGTCGACTTCTTCGATCTGCCTCGCATGGACGTCTCGTCCTCGCTGGTCCGGCGGCGGGTCGCCGCGGGCCATCCCGTCCGGTACCTGGTGGCCGATCCGGTCGCCGAGTACATCGCGCAGCACGGGCTGTACCGCAGCCCGGTCGGTGCCCCAACATCATCAGCATGACCACGGAGGAAGCGTCGGCTTGCCCACCCAGATCGTAACCCAGGACCCGATCCCGCAGCTGAGCCCCGAGCGCATCGCGCAGCTCGCGGCGTCGTACGCGGCAGACAAGAAGGCCATCGACCTCACCGTGCTCGATCTGCGCGGCGTGTCGAGCTACACGGACTTCTTCGTCGTCTGCTCCGGCAACACCGATCGCCAGGCGAAGGCGATCCACGACGCCGTGCACGAGGGCCTCAAGAAGGACCACCGCATCATGCCGCGCCGCGTCGAGGGCGTCGGCGAGTCGCGCTGGATCCTGATGGACTACTTCGACATCGTCGTCCACATCTTCGTCCCCGAGGTGCGCGAGTTCTACCGGCTCGAGCAGCTGTGGGGCGACGTCCCGCGCCTGGACGTCGAGATCGAGGCGGTTCCCGAGCGGGCCTAGCCGCACCGATCGTTGTGCTCCCGGCGACAAGTTCGCGCGCCGGGTTCTCCTCCGCCACGCCAAGTTCGGGCTGACCGAGCGGGCGTAGCTTCGACCGTGTCCAGTGCGGTCAACAGGAGGAGATGTGATGCGGTCCAACATGCGACGGCTCATCGGAGTCGTCACCGTCGTCTGTGCGCTGAGCGGTGGGGTCACCGCGGTGGCGTCCGCCGACAACTACGTCGCCCTCGGCGACAGCTACTCGTCGGGCACCGGTACGCGCGACTACACGCTGAACTCCGGGTGCCAGCGCGGGCCCTACGCGTACCCGGCGCTCGTGGCGCACGACCGGCCCAACACGACGCTCACGTTCGTGGCGTGCTCGGGCGCCAAGACGACCGACGTCATCGCCAACCAGATCTCGGCGCTCAGCGCCTCGACCAACTACGTGACGATCACGATCGGCGGCAACGACGCCGGGTTCTCCAGCGTCATCACGCAGTGCGCCTATCCGCTGGTGAGCTGCAGCAGCAACATCACGACGGCGCAGAACTACATCACGAACTCGCTGCCGGCGGCGCTCAACGCGGTGTACTCGCAGATCGCGAGCCACGCGCCCAACGCCACGGTCGTGGTGCTCGGCTACCCGCGGCTGTTCATGGGCGTCGACTGCAACGCCGGGACGTTCTTCAGCACCGGTGAGATGACGAGCCTCAACACGACGGCCGACATGATGAAGAACGTGATCTCGGCGCGGGCCGCGGCCTACGGGTTCACGTTCAAGGACGCGATTCCGTCGTTCACGGGCCACGCGGTGTGCTCGAGCACGGAGTGGCTGAACGGGCTCTCCAGCCCGATCTCCGACAGCTACCACCCCAACCGCACGGGCCACAAGTCGGGCTACGAGCCGTTGGTGCGGAGCGTGATCGGCTAGGACGCGCCGGAGGGTCGTGCTGTGCAACGGGCGCGCAGCACGACCTCCAGCTCGAAGCGCGCGTCGGGATCGTCCAGCGTGTCGCCGAAGTGCTCGCGCAGGCGGGCGAGGCGGTAGCGGACGGTCTGCTGGTGCACGTGCAGGTCGGCGGCCATGCGCGGGCCGTTGCCGCGGTGGCGCAGGTAGGACAACAACGTCGCCTCGAGTCGCTGCTGGGAGCCGGCGGGCAGCGCGGCGAGCGGCTGGAGGCGCAGGCGCGCGAGGTCGTCGACGAGCGTCGGGTCCTCCGCGAGCAGCAGCTCCAGCAGGTGATCGTCGGCGGTGTGGATGGCGCCCTTGGTCGCCGGCGGGGCGATCCGGCCCGTCGCGACCAGGCGCCACAGGCTCACCGCGCGCGCCCAGCTGCGCGCGCCGTGGCCGACGGCGACCGTCGGCCCGCGCGCCGCGGGCCGCTCGCGCAGCGCGATCTGCAGCTGGCGCAGCCGGCCCGGACCCTCGGGGTCGGGCAGGACGAGGCAGCCGGTCGGGCCGATGGCGCCGACGAGCACCCCCGGCGGCAGGCAGCGGTCGCGCAGCCCCGCGTGGTCGGCGGCGGTGGCGATCGCCGCGAGTGTGCGCGGCAGCGTCCACGAGGCGGCGAGGGCGGCGCGCTCCAGCGTCGCGCGATCCGGCGGCGGGTCGGCCACCAGCACGGCGACCAGCTCCGCGCGGCGCCGCTCGATCTCGCCCGCCGCCGCGGCCTGGGCGGCGACGAAGCCCTCGACGGTGACCGCCGCGATCTCGTCGAGGTAGGCGAACAGCGCGTCGGCGAGGACCGCGACCGTGTCGGCCTGCGCACCCGCCGTGGCCGCGACGGCGGCCATCCGCCGCCAGACCACGCGCGCGCCGAGGTGGTAGCCGCCCTGGAGGTCGTCGAGGCTGCGGCCCGAGCGCCACCACCGCTCGCCGACCGCGACGTACAGCGCGCGCCCGGCACCGAGCGTCGGCGGCCGGTGCTCGATGACGCCGGCGAAGTCGTGGAGCGCGTCGGCGACCGCCTGCAGGACGTCGCGGCCGAAGGGCCCTTCGAGCGTGCGGTAGGCGGGGATCGCCGGACCGAGCACCTCGACCAGCTCGTCGGCGATCGACGGGATGGCCTCGACCAGCAGCGCGCCGAGCTCCGCCGGGACGGCCTGCCAGGGCCGCGGGGTGGACCGCACGTCGAAGGCCATGGCCCACTCTCGCCGACGCCCGCGGTGCAGCGCAACCTGCCGCCTGGCAGGCCCACGCTCGACGCACGTGCGCGGTCAGCTCACCTCTGCGATCACGGCGCCTGTGCGCGCAGCGCGCGGGCGCGGCGGCCGGCGCGCCTGCGTGAGCGTCAGGCGGCCTGTGCGTGCAGCGCCGCGAGTGCGGCGTCGAGTGCGGCTTCGAGTGGCCAGAGGGCGTGCTCGGCCTGTGTGAGCATGAGGCCGCCTTGCACGGTGGCGAGGGTGGCGGTGGCGAGGCGGGAGGGGTCGGTGTCGGGGCGGAGGAGGCCGGCGGTGCGCATCGTCTCCAGGCCCGCCTGGAGGTGTCCGCGCCAGCGGCGCAGGTAGTCGACCAGCTCGGCGGCGAGCGCCGGGTCGGTGCCGGCGGCCTCGGAGGCCAGTGAGCCGATCGGGCAGCCCCAGCCGTGCTGGGCGCCGTAGAACGCGAGCAGCTGCGCGCGCCAGCGGTCCCAGTCCTCCCAGGTCGCCAGCGTGTCGAGAGCGGGGCGCTGCGCCTCCATCACGCGCTCGCCCTGCAGAGCGACCACCGCGCGGACCAGCTCGGCCTTCCCGCCGGGGAAGTAGTGGAAGAGCTGGCTCTTGCTCGTGGCGGTGGCGGTGCGGACGTCGTCGAGGCTCGTCGCGCCGATGCCGCGCGCGAGGATCGCGTCGGCCGTCGCCTCCACGATGCGCGCGCGCGTCGTCGCGCCCTTCGCGGTGAGCTGCGTGCTCGGGACCATCGCCCCAGTCTACCGCCCGATTGGACCACAAGGTCCATTCACCGCCAGGCCCGAACTAGCCTTTCGGGGCGGATTGCGCGGCGCGCTCACGGGGACGTTCTGTGCACGTGCTCCGCGGGCCTCCCAACCGCGGGGCACGTCAATGCCTTCGCACGACGGACGCACCGTCACGACATCTGTACGCGCACGCCCGCCATCCCCACACGGGTGGCACGAACGCCGCGGCATCGTCGACGGCATGTCTGTGGCGTCCACCATCGCTCCGCTCACGCGCATCGCCTCCACGCGCACCGCCCGCCGGCGCCGCCGCTACGCCGACGGGCTCGAGGCGGCGAGCCGACCCGCACGAAGCTCATCAGCCGCCGCGGCTCCTACCACGGCTGCACGCTGGCCTGCCTGGCGCTCGGCGGCGGGGGATCCAACAACGGCGTCGAGTACGGCCCGCTCCTGCCCGGCGTGGTCCGCGTCCAGGGTCCGGACCAGTACCGCCCGGCGTTCGGCGGCACCCGCGCCGGCGCCGACGCCGACCTGGAGTGCGCGCGCGAGATCGAGCGCGATCCTCAACGAGGGCCCCGAGACCGTCGCGGCCGTCATCGGCGAGCCGATCTCCGCCGCGGCCGGCGTCCACATCCCGCACCCCGACTACTGGCCGATGGTCCGCGAGATCTGCGACCGCTACGGGGTCCTGCTCATCCTCGACGAGGTCATCACCGGCTTCGGGCGCACGGGCGCGATGCTCGCCTCCCAGCACTGGGGGATCCGGGCCGACATCACCACGGTGGCCAAGGGGCTGACCGGCGGCTACGGGCCGATCGGCGCGGCGATCGCGTCGAAGCAGGTCGCCGACGCGTTCACCGGCGACCGCCCGGCCTTCAACCACCGCTTCACCTACGGCGGCAACCCGGCGTCGGCCGTCGCCGGCCTGGCGACGCTCGACGTCATCGAGCGCGAGCAGTTGGTGGACAACTCACGCATCATGGGGGACTACCTCTTCGACCGTGCGCACGAGCTGTACCGCCACCCGATCGTCGGCCACGTGCGCGGTGGGCGCGGGCTGATGTGCGCCGTCGAGCTGGTGTGCGACCGCGAGGCGCGCACGCCGTTCCCGCCCGCGGCCGGCCTCAAGCGCGCCGCGCAGGAGCTGATGGACCGTCACGGCCTGCTCGGCCGCGGCGGCGACGTCTTCGTCCTCGCGCCGCCGCTCTGCACCACGCGCTCCGAGGTCGACGAGCTGATCGACCGCGTCGACGCGGTGCTCGGCGACCTCGACCACCGGCTGGGGTACGCGTGATGCGGACCTTCGTCGTCAACCTCGCGCGGCGGCCCGACCGCCGCGCGCGGATGGAGCGCACGCTGCCGCCCGCGTGGGCGGCCGAGTACACGACGCGCTGGCCCGGGCCGCTGGACGGCGCCGCGATCGCGCCGGGCGACCTCGACGGCTTCGGCCTCTTCCCCTGGGCGATGGACAGCGACAACGAGTGGTGGAACCGCCCGCTCAAGCTGGGGGAGATCGGCTGCGCGGTCAGCCACTGGCTGTGCTGGCGGCGTGCCGTCGACCTGGGCGCCGACACCGCGCTGCGGCCTCGTCCGGCCGGCCTACAGCTTCTGCACGTTCGCCTACATGTTGAGCGCGCGCGGGCTGACCAAGGTGCTCGACGCCGGCTTCGACCAGGACATCATCCTGGTCGACGAGCTCCTGCCGGCGCTCTACCTCGACCACCCGCGGCCCGACGTCCGCCGCCGCTACCCGCGGCGGCTCGCGGCCTACGCCTTCGAGCCGCCGCTCGTCCTGCAGCTGCCCAAGGACGTCGCCGGCAGCGACACGGAGGCGACGGCGTTCGTCGCGCCGCCGCCGTCCTGAGCCGCCGATCCGCCGACCCGCCTACGCCCGCCGGAAGGCCCGCACCGCGAGCGGCACGAAGATGATCAACAACCCGACGAGCCAGGTCAGCGCGCCGAGGGCCGGCCCCGTCGCGTCGCCCTGGCCGATGGTCAGGGCGCGCGCGGCGTCGACGGTCAGCGTCACCGGGTTGACGCTCGCGAAGGCGTGCAACACGCCCGGCATCGAGTCGGCCGGCACGAACGCCGAGGAGGCGAAGGTGAGCGGGAAGACCCAGATGAACCCGGCCGACTGCGCGGTCTCGGGATCCTTGACCGACAGCCCGATGAACGCGCTGATCCACGAGAAGACGTAGGCGAACGCCAGCGCGAGCAGGAAGGCCAGCACGAGGTCGTAGGCCGGCTCGCTGGGGCGGAACCCGACCGCGACGCCGACGAGCAACATCACGCACAACGTCAAGATGTTCATGACCATGTCGGCGGCGGTGCGACCGATGAGGACCGCCGAGTGCGCGATCGGCAGCGAGCGGAAGCGATCGACGACGCCGGCCTTGACGTCCTCGGTCAGCCCGATCCCGGTGATCAGCGCGCCGAAGATCGCGGTCTGGACGATGATCCCCGGCATGAGGAAGTCGACGTAGCTGACGCTGCCGGTGTTGATCGCGCCACCGAAGACGTAGCGGAACAGCAGCACGAACATCACCGGCTGCACGAAGGCGAAGACGATGAGGCTCGGCCGCCGCAGGGTCTTGCGCAGCTGGCGGGTCGCCATGACGCGGCTGTCGGCAAGGGTCTCGGCGAGGGTGAGGCGCGACCGCTCGGGCGGCGCCGTCTGGGTGGTGGTGCTCATGCGGGCTCCAGGTCGGGCTCGGCGGCGGCCTGATCCTCGGCGCGCCGTCCGGTGAGGGTGAGGAAGACGTCGTCGAGGCTGGGCTGCTGCAGCTCGACGGCGGCGATCGCGATGTCTCGCGCGTCGAGGCGGCGCACCGCCTCGGCCGACGCGCTGGGGTGGGCGACCGCGAGGCGGATCTCGCCGCCGGGGCCGTCGACCAGCGGCTCGTCGGCGGTGGAGAGGTCGGCCAGCACCGCGGCGGCGTCGTCGGCGTGCGCCGGGTCGGCCACGCGCAGGACGAGCACCTCGGTGCCGACCGTCGCCTTCAGCTCGGCGGCCGTGCCCTGCGCGGCGATGCGCCCGTGGTCGACGACCGCGATCCGCTGCGCGAGGCGGTCGGCCTCGTCGAGGTACTGCGTGGTCAACAGCACGGTCGTGCCGCCGCGCCGCAGCTCGTCGACCGTGTTCCACAGCTCCTGGCGCGTGCGCGGGTCGAGCCCCGTGGTGGGCTCGTCGAGCAGGAGCACCGGCGGGCGGCCGATGAGGCTCGCGCCGAGGTCGAGCCGGCGGCGCATGCCGCCGGAGTAGGTGGAGACGCGGCGGTCGGCGGCCTCGGTGAGGCCGAGGCGCTCCAGCAGCTCGCCGGCGCGGGAGCGCGCCTCGCCGCCCGACAGGCGGTAGAGGCGCCCGATCATCTCGACGTTCTCGCGCCCGGTCAGCTCGCCGTCGACGGCCGCGAACTGGCCGGCCAGCCCGATCCGGCGGCGGACCGCGAGCGGCTCGGCGACGGTGTCGTGGCCGAGCACGCTGGCCCGCCCGCTCGTCGGGGTCAGCAGCGTGGCGAGGATGTGCACGAGCGTTGTCTTGCCCGCGCCGTTGGGGCCGAGCAGTCCGAAGACGGTGCCGGCCTCGACTTCGAGATCGAGGCCGTCGAGGGCGACGACGTCGCCGAAGGTCTGCCGCAGGTTCTCGGCGAGGATCGCTGGGGGATGGGGCATGGGGAAGGACTCCAGAGGGGGAGAGGGGTCAGGAGGGGTCGGGCAGATCGCCCGAGGCGCGCAGCGCGTCGCGATGCGCACGCCACTCGGCGGCCAGCTCGGCCATCCGGGTGCCGAGCCAGTCGTAGAACGCGACGAGCTCCAGCAGCCGCGCCCGGCGCTCCGGCGGCGCGTCGCGCAGGACCTCGAGGCCGTGGCGGCCGAGCGCGGTCATCGCGGCGTACTCGCCCGGCGACTCCAGGCCCTGCGCGCCGGCCTCCGGGCTCATGCTCACGCGATCGGCCCGCTCGCCGGGGACGCGCGAGCGCCGCACGAACCCGAAGCCCTCGAGCATCCCGATCGCCGTGCCGACCGCGCTGCGGCTCGTGTGGATCGCCTCGGCGATCTCGGCGGCCGTCTGCTCGGGCGGCTCGCAGATCAGCAGCCAGCCCGCGACCCGGCCGGTCACCGGCGGGAGCGAGTACTGGCGGGCGAAGTGCCGACCGACCTGGTCGACGAAGGCGAGCTCGGCTTCAGAGGTCATCGATTCCTGAGATTACACAGATCCCAGGAATTTCGTCAAGTCGCGGCGAGTGAGCGGACAGGCCGTTGACCGCCCTCGGACCGCGTGGCGAGCGGCGGTCGACCGGCGGGCCGCAATTGAACATGGGCGCGTTCCGGTGCTTGCAATCCGCGATGCGCTCTGGATACGATAGTCCGGAGATTGGATCCGAGTAGGACCAAGTTGCACCCGGGCAGATCCGACGCCCGACCCGATCTCGGAGGAGAGAGACCAGCAGGCAAGTCCTGGCGACTTGCGCTGCCGGCATGTCGATGGCGATCCACGAGTTTGAGCGCGTGCGGCGAGGCTGCCGCATGGGCGAGAGGCTGGGGAAATGATGAGCACGCATCGTGTTGGGCGAAACGGCGAGCGGCGCGAGCAGGTCCGCCGTCGTGGTGGGCGGGCGCGGTACCTGCTGGCGGCGGCGCTCCTGCCGCTGGCGCTGGGCGTGGCGGCC
>DASYBY010000135.1:0-6094 GCA_036500525.1 Baekduia sp.
GGGCCGCAGGCGGCCGGGCGCGATCTCCAGCTCGTCGGCGAACAGCTCCTGCGCCCACGGGATGCACTCGACCAGCGGGCAGGCGGGGTGGCCGACGCCGAGGTGCGGCGCGACGCGCATGAGGTCGCCGCAGTGCGGCACGACCGGAAGATGATGGGCTTGGGCCATCTCGGCGACGGCCAGCCACTCGGTGATGCCGCCCAGGCGCGTGACGTCGGCCTGCACGTAGCCGATCCCGCCGCGCTCGATGAAGTCGCGGAACGCGGTGCGGGAGTAGACGTGCTCGCCGAGCGCGATCGGGGTGGCGGTCGCGGCGGCGAGGCGGGCGTGGCCGCCGACGTCGTCGGGATCGAGCGGCTCCTCCAGCCAGCGGAGGTGCAGCTCGTCGTAGCGCGGCGCCCACGTGACGGCGGTGGTGAGGTCCCAGCCCTGGTTGACGTCGACCATCAGGTCGATGCCCGGGCCGAGCGCCTCGCGGACGGCGGTGACGCGGGCCAGGTCCTCGCGCGGGTTGGGTCGTCCGATCTTCATCTTCACGGCGGGCCACCCGGCCTCGACCATGGCCGTCATCTCGTCGATCATCCGCGGCAGCTCGAAGTTCAGCCAGCCGCCGTCGGTGTTGTAGGAGTCGACGGCGCCGTCCTTGTGGCCGCCGACGAGCTTCCACAGCGGCAGGCCGGCGGCCTTGGCCTTGATGTCCCAGAGGGCGATGTCGACCGCGGCGAGCGCCATCTGCGTGACGCCGGCGCGGCCCACCCAGTGGGCTTCGGACCAGTACAGCTGCTCCCAGATCCGCTGGTGGCAGAGCGGGTCGGCGCCGATGAGCAGCGGCGCGTAGTGGCGGTCGATGACCTCCTTGATCGCCAGCTCCCCCGCGCCGAGCGTCGTCGTGAAGCCGGTGCCCTGCAGGCCGTCGTCCGTCGTGACGATCACGCCCGCGAAGCACACGTGGGTCGCCTGGTTGACCGCGTCGGTGACCGCGCGCGGCACCTCGTAGCGGACGACGAAGCTCTCGGCGGCGGTGATCTTCATGCTTGCTCCTGGGGCCAGCGGGGATGGAGGCGGCTGAGCGCGAACTCGCGGTTGCCGTGGCGCTCGGCGGCGGTCGGGCTGCCGTTGAGCGTGTCGATGACGGCGTCGAGGATGCGCTCGCCGACGTCGTCGAGCGGCTCGCCCGCGAGCACGGTGCCCGCGTCGAGGTCGAGGTCGCCGCCGAGGCGCGCGTAGAGATCGGTGTTGGTGGCGATCTTCAGGCAGGGCGCGATCGGCGAGCCGGTCGGCGTGCCGCGCCCGGTCGTGAAGGCCACCACCTGCGCGCCCGCCGCGACCATCCCCACCATCTGCTCGATGTCGTTGCCGGGCGTGTCCATGACGGTGAGGCCGGGCGTGCGGATCGGCTCGGCGTAGTCGACGACCCCGTGCAGCGGGCCGTTGCCGCCCTTCTTGGCGGCGCCGAGCGACTTCTCCTCGATCGTGGTCAGGCCGCCGGCGATGTTGCCGGGCACGGGCTGGCCATTGCGGAGGTCGAGGCCGAGCGCGGACGCCGCGTCCTCGAAGCGCGCGATGGTGGCGAGCAGCGCGGCGGCGACGTCGGGCGAGACCGCGCGGGCGGCGAGCAGGTGCTCGGCGCCGATCAGCTCGGAGGTCTCGGCGAGGATCGTCGTGGCGCCGGCGGCGACGAGGCGGTCGCTCGCGACCCCGAGCGCGGGGTTGGCGGTGATGCCCGAGAGGGCGTCCGAGCCGCCGCACTCGAGGCCGAGGCAGAGGGCGGAGAGGGGTGCGCGTTGGCGCTTTGTTTGTGTGCTCGCGGCCACGAGGCGGCGGGCAATGGTGGCGGTCGCCTCGACCGTGGCCGCCGACCCGCCGCAGCCCGCGAGCGAGAGGAACTCGGCCGGGTGGCCGTGGGCCGCCGCGGCGGCGGCGATGGCCTCGTCGGCTTGGTCGAGCCCGACGAGCACGGTGCCCGCGACGTTGGGGTGCGTCGCGAAGCCGGTGAAGATCCGGTGGACGCGCTCGTGGTCGGCGGGATGGCCCTCACCGGTCCAGTCGTGGGCGACGGTCACCGTGCCCGGGACGAGCGCGGTCGCCCGGGCGGCCGCCGTGCACGCCGCGGTGTGCAGCGGCAGGATGAGCACGTGGTTGCGAAAGCCCCAGCGCCCGTCGGGGCGCGGGTAGCCGAACAGCGGATCGATCACAGGGTCATCGCCAGTCGTGGGAGGGCGAGCGGTCCGGCACCGAGGCTCTCGGCGGTCGTCGCCGCGCCGGCTGCGGCCTCCAGGACGCGCTGCCAGATGCGATCGGCGGTCGTGTCCGGCCCGAGGTCGAACTCGTCAGCGAGCGCGTCATGGACCCGCGACGCGGTCCGCACCGCGACGACGGGGCAGGTCGGAAAGCCGGCCGGCGGCTGCGCGCCGTCGGGGAACGAGACGATGATGTGGGCGCCGTCGGCGGCAAGGGCGGCATGCTGCTGCGCGCCGTGACCGGCGCCGGTGAGGATCGTGGTGTGGGCGGGGGCCGCGGAGCGATCGCCCGCCGCCTGGTCGGACGCCGCCGCGGAGCGATCGCCCGGTGTGCCGTCTCTCCGGCCGGAGTCGGCGAACGCCGCGACGCGGTCGCCGGCCAGCTCGCCCATCTCGCTCGACGCCTCCCCCACGAGCACCGCTGCGCCCGCCGCGCGGGCGCGATCGGCGAGCGCGGCGGCGAGCGGTGTCGGCCGTGAGACCTCCAGGCCGATGACCAGCTCGGCGGCCGATGCTGCGCCGCGCGGTGTGGTCTCGAGCTCGGTGCGCAGCGTTTGGCCGAGCGTCGCGCCGGCGGTGCGGGCGCCGTCGGAGCCGCCCGCGTCTTGGATGCCGACGAACTCCGTCCGCTGGCCGCGGGCCGCGATCCGGTCGGCGAGCGCGCGGCCCTGGACGGTCTCGCACCCGAGGCTCACGACGAGGACCGCACCGACGTTCGGCGCGCAGGCGATCCCCTCGAAGGCGTGCGCGGTCTGCTGCCCGTCGTCGCCGACCTGGCTGCAGCCGTGCTGATGGGCGATCGCGACGCCGCCGACCGCCGCCGCGACGTCCTGCGCGACCAGCGCCGCGCAGAGCACCGACGGCAGCACCAGCAGGTGGTTGCGCACGGCGATCCGCCCATCGGGCCGGCGCCACGCCTGGAACGCCGGATCACCCATCGTCGACCGTCCCCGGCAGGCGGGCGCTGACGACGTTGTGGACGTGGACATGGGCGCCCGTCCCGATCTCCGCGGTCGCGATGCCGATCACCTCGCCGTACTTGAGGATCTTGCCTCCGGAGTCGATCGGCCGCAGCGCGACCTTGTGCCCCGACGGGATCGGATCGACGACCTCCACCGCCACACCATCCACCTCCACCATCTCTCCCGGCGCCAACTCCGCCACGGCGACCGCCACGTTGTCCGCCGAGTTCAACACCAACACACGAACCTCCGCAGTCACGCGACCACCTCCACCCGCGCCACCGGCTGCGGCGAAGGGAAGACGAGACGGGTGCCGACACCAACCATCGCGGCAGCGTGACCACGACCGCGCAGCACTGGCCGCGGCGAAGGGAAGACGAGGGCCGTGCCGTCGCCGCTCATACCGGCAGCTCCACCAGCGTCACCGACCGCGGCGGCAGCGAGACGATGACGTCGAGCAGCCCCGACGCCGGCACCGGCGCCAGCTCGACCGACGCCTCGTCCCCCGCATCGCGCCGGCGGACCGTGCGGCCGGCCAGGTCGATGCCCCAGTCGGCTGCGTCGGCGACGAGGTGGACGTCGACCGCAGCATCGCCGCGCACGTTGGTCAGCACGATGCCCACGGAACCCTCCTGGTCGGCCCACGCGCCGTGGACGACTTCGGGCACCGGCCACGTCCCCGCGTTGGCGACGCCGGGCAAAGCCTCGTAGCGCTGGTCGTAGGCCAACTCGACCGTCTCGGCAGCAACCTCCAACGGGCGGAGCATCCGGCCGTAGGCCAGGTAGGCCTTCGCGAAGTCGGTCCGTGCCGCGGCCAACTGCCGGATGAACGCGATCTTGCCCGGGTCAGCGTCGGGCAAGTCATCGTCGAACTCCACCCGGGCGCCGTCCCAGTCGATCAGCGCCGCCGGACCGTCGTGGCCGGGCACGCGCTCCGGGCGGTTGTTGGCGTAGTGCAAGGCCAACAGGCCGCCCCATTGCAGCACGATGCGCGCGGCGATCCAGTAGAAGAGGTCGCCCTCCTCCTCGCTCAGCGTCAGCCAGCCGTCCTCGTGGACCGGGCCGACGTCGTGGTAGACCGCCTGGAAGAGCGGGACCAGCTCGCGCGAGCCGCCGGGCGGCTCGATCGCGCCGAACGACCACGCCTCCAGCGCGCCGACCGGCCCCGCGCACGCACGGGCGACATAGAAGTCCATCGAGCTCACCACGTTCTCGATGATGACCTCCACGCCCTGCACGAGGTAGCGCCCGGTCTCGCTGCGCGTCAGCTCCTTGGACCGCAGGTTGACCGCCTCGTAGGCCTGGATGATCTCCCGCCCGCGCCCCGGCGTGTGCCCGTGGTCGGTCCGCAGACACCGCGACCCGACGCGCGGGTTGCCCGACGAGATGTCGTAGCAGACGCCCGCCATGCCGTGGTCGGCGACGAGCGTCGCGTCGCGCCAGGCGTGCAGCTCGCGCTGCGCCTCGGTCGCCGGGCAGGTGAACATGTCGTGGTTGGTCGTCACCGCCGGATCGGACCCGGGCGCGCGACCGTCGACGAACCCCGGGCGGGCCTCCGAGAACGGCCCCCAGTTGAACGCCGTGTGCGGATAGAGGAGGTTCGGCTCCCAGTCCTCGGCGAACCGCTCCACGCGGTCGGAGATGAACAAGTCGTTCATGTACGGCGTGACGTGGTGGCCCTCCCACGCCTCGACGTTCGCCGGGTGCAGCTGCGCGGGGAACCAGCCGTCGCGCCCGACCGAGTGCGGGTGCGACGCCGGCCAGTCCCAGCCCGCCGAGATGTGCAGCGGCGTCCCGGCGACCTCGGCGTAGAACCGGTACCACGGGCTCCAGTCCAGCGAGGACGGCGTGCCCCAGATCGACAGCCCCACCTCCTCGAACAGCCACCGGCGGTCGTCTGCGTTCTCGCGCGCCACGTTCGGCACGCCGCCGTGCGCCCACGGCGCGTTCGGCAGCACCCACGCGCGATACCGCTCGACCGCCTCGAACCAATGACCGGCCGTCAGCGGCGCGAGCACCACCGGGTAGTCCAAGTCCATCGCCGCGCCGCTGCGCAGGTCCCACGCGTCGTGCTCGAAGCCCGCCTCGGAGGCCGAGAACCTCAGGGCCTTGACCGTCGAGTGCGGATCGTGGCAGGCCAGGTAGAACCCGCCGACGCCCTCGGCGTAGTAGGCCATCATCTGCAGCGAGCAGCCGTCGTAGCCGTCGGGGTAGAACGTCGACAACGGCGGACCGGCCAGTGGCCGCCGCACGAGATAGCCCGATTGGGCAGGAAAGAGCAGCGCGTCGCCGGCCTCGTCGGCCGACAGCGGCTGCGGCACGAGCACCGGGTACATCAACTTCAACGGCGCCACGGTCCCCTCAGCCACCGTCACCCGCGGCCACAGCTCCAACCCGCCGCCCGTGGCGCCCCGCGCCTCGACCTCCACGCCGATCCCCGGATCGGTCGTCGTCCAGCTGAGCACCGCGGATGCGCCATCCGCGGCGATCGCGAACGAGAACCCGGCCGGCTCGACCGACGGCACGGTGAACCGCGACGTCACGTGCTCGGGCACGTGCCACAGCGCCCCCTGCAGCGTCAACCGCCACGGGACGAGCGCGGCACCGTCGCCCGCGCCGACGTCGACCATCGCCTGCCCCGTCGCCCGGTTGCGCACCGTGCGCAGCGCCCCCGTCGCGCCGTCGAAGATGGTTTCGAACCCGTCATCTGCGGCGATCAGATCGCCGTCCGCACATCGGAACAACGTACTCCCCCTGGTGGTCTCCGAGCTTGACATCGCCGAGCGGCGCTTGCCAAGATGCGGAAAGGTCTACCACATACCGTAAAGCTCATCCACCACCAGGAGCACCCCAAATCGTGAACGCGAGCACCGTCACGTCGCTGGCCCAGGA
>DASYBY010000136.1:0-6338 GCA_036500525.1 Baekduia sp.
CAGCGCGAGCGTCTCGCCCGCGCGGATCTCCAGCGAGACGTGATCGACCGCGCGCAGCGTGCGCGCCTCGCGCCCGAACGGCACGCCGCGCGAGATCGGGAAGTCGACGACGAGGTCCTCGGCGACGATCAGCGGCTCGCCCGGTGCTCCCGGCACGCGCGCCGCGCTCATGCCCCCGCCTCCGCGTCGCGCGCCGCGGCGAAGCACGCCGCGGCATGCCCCGGCCCGCCGTGCTCCTCCAGCGGCGGGACCGCCCCCGAGCACACGTCCATCGCGCGATCGCACCGCGGCACGAACGCGCAGCCCGGCGGCCGCTCGGTCGCCTCCGGCGGCGCGCCCTCCAGCGCGCGCAGCGCCGTCGTGCCGTCGTCGCGCAGCCGCGGGACCGCCCGCAGCAACGCGCGCGTGTAAGGGTGCAGCGGCGTTCCGAAGACCGTCGGCGTGTCGCCCGTCTCCACCACGCGCCCCGCGTACATCACCGCGACGCGATCGGCCACCCGCGCCACGACGCCCAGGTCGTGGGTGATGAGGATCACCGACATCCCCAGGCGGTCGCGCATCCCGACGATCAGCTCGAGGATCTGCGCCTGGATCGTGACGTCCAGCGCCGTCGTCGGCTCGTCGGCGACCAGCAGCGCCGGGGAGCAGGAGATCGCCATGGCGATCATCACCCGCTGGCGCATGCCGCCCGACAGCTCGTGCGGATAGCGGTCCAGCTGCTCCTGCGGCGACGGGATCCCCACGAGGCCGAGCAGCTCGGCGGCGCGCTCCCGGGCGGCCGCCTTGCTGACGTCCTGGTGGCTGCGCACGACCTGCGCGATCTGGCGGCCGACCGTGAACACCGGGTTCAACGAGCTCATCGGATCCTGGAAGACCATGCCGATCCGCCCGCCGCGCAGCCGGCGCATCGCGCCCTCGTCGAGCCCCAGCAGATCCTCCCCGGCGAACCGCAGCCGCGCAGCTTCGACGACGCCCGGCGCGTCGACGAGCCGCAGCAGCGACTTCGCCGTCAGCGACTTGCCCGAGCCCGACTCGCCGACCAGCGCGAGGATCTCGCCGCTGCGCACCTGCAGCGACGCGCCCCGCACGCACTCGGCCGGCCCGACGGGCGACGGGAACGTGACGCGCAGGTCCTCGACGTCCAGCAGCACCTCGGTGGCGACGGCGGTCGCGCTCATGGCGTCGCGCCGATGTTGACCTCGTGCGTGGCCGGCGCGTCCTCGCTGTACCAGTAGCCGGGGAAGCGCCGCACGCCCTCGACGTCGATGTCGGCCACCAACATGCCCTCGTCCTCGCCCAGCGACTGGATGTACCCGTCGTTGCTGTTGCTGCCGCCCGCCTTGCCGCGGAACCAGTCGCCGAGGCCGTCGAGCGTGTCGACCGGCGGCGTGACCGCGATGGTCGTGAAGCCGCCGGCCGGCGGGAACAGGCGCTTGCGCTCCCCGTCGACGTCGCGCGTCAGCGCGACCGCGGCGATGTCGACGCCGATGACCGGCACGCCGTACTCCAGGTGGCGGCCGATCACCGACGACTTGTAGGCCTCGCCCAGCGCGAACCACCACGACGGGTTGAAGATGACGTCCACGCGCTGGCGGCACAGCTCGGCCACGCCGCGGTTGGCGAACGCGAAGTCCGCGCAGATCACCGCGCCGAGGCGGCCGAGCGGCGTCTCGAAGACCTCGTAGTCGCGGCCGGCGACGACGCCCGAGGCGACCTCGTTGGCCGTCGGGTAGCACTTCGGCTGGCGCCCGACGACCTCGCCGGTGTCGGAGATGAAGGTCGCCGTGTTGTGCCAGTGGCCCCCGCCGACCTCCTTGGCCAGCCCGGCGACGACCCACATCCCCAGCTCCCGCGCGGCGTCGCGCACGGCCTCCTCGCCGCCCAAGGGGTACATCTCGGGCAGGCACGCGATGTCGGCGCCCGCCTCCTTGGCCTTGCGCAGCAGCTCGACGGCGTGCGGCGCGTCGTCGCCGGCGCGCAGCGCGTCGAAGTCCCCGACGGTCGGTTTGGCCTGGATCGCAGCGACGGTGACGGTGCTCATGAACATGTACTCCTAGTCTCGGCGCAGGTCGAAGCGGTCGCGCAGGCCATCGCCGAGGATGTTCAGCGCGAAGACGATGATCACGATGGCCAGGCCGGGATAGAGGACGGTCCACGGCGCGATCGTCATGGTGTCCTGCGCCTCGCGGAGCATCCCGCCCCAGCTCGGCCGCGGCGGCTGCGCGCCCAGCCCGAGGAACGACAGCGCGGCCTCGGTGAGGATCGCCGTCGACATGCTCAGCGCGGTCTCGACGATGAGCACCGGCCCGATGTTGGGGATGACGTGGCGGATGTTGATCCACAACGGCCCCGCCCCCATCGCCTTGGCCGCGTCGATGTACTCCTGGTTGCGCACCGAGCGCGCCGCCGCGCGCACGACGACCGCGAACCGCGGGATGAACAACACCACGATCACGATCACCAGGTCGTTGAGGCTCGGGCCGAGCACCGCGATCAGGGCGATGGCCAACAGGATGGCCGGGAACGCGAAGACGATGTCGACCAACCGCATGACGATCGCGTCCAGCCAGCGCCCGTAGTAGGCGGCCGACAGGCCGATGAGCAACCCGATGACCAGCGAGATCAGCACCGACGGCGCGGCGACGCCGAGCGAGATGCGCGTCCCGTAGACCACGCGGCTGAACACGTCGCGGCCGACCGAGTCGGTCCCGAAGATGAACTGGCTCGACGGCCCCTGCAGCGAGGACTCGCCGACGACCTTGCCGTAGGGATGCGGCGCGATCTGGCCCGCGAAGATCGCGATCAGGACGAAGATCCCGAGCACGACGCCGGCGATCACCGCCCGCCGCGGCAGGCGGCGGCCCCGGGCGCGGACGCCGGTCCCGACCCCGGCGGCCGCCGTCTCCACCGCGGCCACCGGGCTCACCGGCTCGCCGCCCGTGGGCGCGGCGGCGGGGATGGTGCGGCCGGGCTCAGGCATCGCCCATCCTCGGGTCGACCACGCGGTACAGGATGTCGATGAGGATGTTCACGACGATGACCCCGGTCGCGACGATGAGGACGACGCCCTGCAGCACCGGGTAGTCGCGCTGGTCGATCGAGTCGAGCGTCAGCGTCCCGATCCCCGGGATCGCGAACACCGACTCGACGATGACCGCGCCGCCGACGAGGTAGGCGAGCTGCGCGCCCACCGCGCCGATCACCGGCACGAGCGCGTTGCGCAGGCCGTTGCGGTAGATCACCGTGCGGTGCGGCACGCCCATGGCGCGCGCGGTGGTGATGTAGTCCTGGCTCAGCGTCGACAGCATCGACGTGCGCGTGTAGCGCACCACGATCGCCAGCACCGACAGCGCCAGCGTCAGCGCCGGCCAGAACATCATGGTGAGGTTGCGCACCGGGTCCTCGCCCATCGGGACGTAGCCCACCATGTCGATCCCGCCCAGCCAGCGCGAGCCGAGCACGATCAGCAGGCTGCCGAGCACGAAGGTCGGGATCGACATGCCCAGCAGCGAGCCCGAGCTGGCGAACAGCTCGGCGAGCTTGCCGTTGCGCGTCGCGCTGACGATCCCCAGCGGGATCCCGAACACCACGGCGAGCACGAAGGCGAAGACCACCAACTCGAACGACGGCGCCGCGCGATCCCAGATCGTGCTGGTCACCGACGTCCCGTTGATGACCGACGTCCCGAGATCGCCGTGCAGCACGTTGCCCAGCCACGTGACGAACTGGTGCGGCAGCGGCTGGTCGAGCCCGAGCTGGTGCAGCAGCGCCTGGCGCTGGTCGGGCGTCGCCTTGATGCCGAGGATCACCGTCGCCGGATCGCCCGGGATCAGGTGGATGAGCGAGAAGGCGATGATCGAGATGCCGAGCCACGTGGGCACGAGCATCCCGATCCGCTTGGCGACGAACGACGCGGACACGATCGCCTCAGCGCGCCCCGGTCAGCCAGGTGTTCAGCAGCGCCGCGCCGTGCAGCCCGCTGTCGGTCGCCGTGAAGCCCTGGACGCTGTCGCGGACCACCTGGTCCTCGGCCTTGGACGTGTAGGGGAACAGCATGTAGGCCATGTCGGCGACCCGCTTCTGCGCCGCCATGTACGCCTTGGCCCGGTCGGCGGTGGTCTGCGCGACGCGGCCGTCCTCGAGCAGCCGGTCGATCTGCGCGTCCTTGAAGTGCCCGATGTTGATCGGCGACTTCGAGTCCCACAGGTCGTGCGCGTCGGCGTCGGGATCGGGCTGCCAGACGAGCCCGACCATCGACATGCCGTCGTACGACGTCTTGACGAACGAGCCGAGGGTGGTCGTCCAGTCCTTCTGCACGATGTTGACGTGGACGCCGATCTTGCCCAGCTGGTCGCGCATGATCTCGGCGGTCTGCAGGTCGCGCGGGTAGAGCGGCGCGACGTTGAGGCTGACCGTCAGGCCACTGCCGTAGCCGGCCTTGGCCAGCAGCTTCTTGGCGTCGGCCGGGTTGTAGGTGTTGTACGGCAGGCCGCTCGCGGGGCCGCTGTAGCCGTAGGGCTTGGCGCCGCCGGGGATCTTGGACCCGATGTTGCCCTTGCCGTCGAGGACCAGCTTGATGATGGCGTTGCGGTCGATGCCCTCGCTGATCGCGCGGCGGACGTCGACGTTGTTGAACGGGGCCTTGGTCTGGTTGAAGGCCAGGCCCTCCTCGTTGCGATCGTCGGCCGCCTCCAACACCTTCACGTTGGCGGCGGCGCCGAGCAGCTTCGGCGTGCGCGGGTCGTGGAACCAGGCGAGCTGCACCTGCCCGCTGCGCACGGCGGCCAGGCGGGTGGAGTCGTTGGTGATGACGCGCATGCGGATCCCGTCGAGGTAGGGCCGCTGCTTGTCGTAGTAGTTGGGGTTGCGCTTCAACGTGACCTGGTTGCCCGGCTGGTAGGAGACGAGCTCGAACGGCCCCGTACCCATGGCGGCGTTCTTGAGACCTCCGGGCTTCTCGACGGTCTGCTTGTCGAGGATCGGCGTGTAGAACGGGTACGCGATGTACGACAAGAACGGCGCGAACGAGCGCTTGAGGTGGAAGGTGACCGTGCTCGCGTCGGGCGTGTCGATCGACTTGATGACCTCGAAGATGCCCGACCACGGCGACGCGGTGGCCTTGTCGGTCAGCCGGTCGAAGGAGTACTTGACGTCGGCCGACGTGGCGGTGCGTCCGTCGGAGAACTTCACGCCGGGGCGCAGCTTGAAGGTGTAGGTCCGCGCGTCGGGGTGGGTGTAGGACTGCGCGACGTCCCCGACGATCTTGCCGCTCTGGTCCTGGCGCAGGAGGCTGCCGTAGATCAGCTCCGTCACGTACCAGGACGCGTAGGCGGTGTTGATGTTGGGGTCGAGGCTCCCGGGATCGGCGTCGGTCGCCACCTGCAGCGTGCCGCCGCGGTGGGGCTTCTGGTTGGTCGTCCCGCCACTGCCGGTGCCGCTGCCGCACGCCGCGAGCGCGACGACGGTGGACCCGACGGCCGCGGCCGTGGCGACCCCGCGCCACGAGGTCCTGCTGCGCCTCATCATCTCGTGCTCTCTCCCTTGCATCCCAGATTACATCGCAGTCATGGCAACTGGCCGGACCAGTGCACCGCGTATCGGTACTCCACCATGTCCCGCCCGGCGCGTCAAGCGCACGCCGGCGACCGGGTCGACTAGCCTCGCGCCGTGGGGTTCGATCCAGTCCAGCCCGTGCGGGCCTACGAGCGTGTCGTCGAGCAGATCGAGCGCGCCATCTACCGCGGAGACCTCAAGCCCGGGGAGCGGCTGTCGTCCGAGCGCCAGCTGATGGTGGAGTTCGCCGTGAGCCGCTCGACGGTGCGCGAGGCGCTGCGCGTGCTGCAGAGCGCGGGCCTGATCCGCTCGCGCCCCGGCGACCCCAACGGCCCGCTGATCCTGCCGTTCTCCACGATCGCGCTGGAGAAGTCGCTGGCGTCGCTGGCGCGGGTCGAGCAGCTGTCGCTGGTGGACCTCCTGCAGTTCCGGATGCTCATCGAGGGCGCGGCGAGCATGCTGGCCGCGCGGGGCCACACGCCCGAGCACATCGAGGCCATGGAGGCGGCGCTCACCGCGATGGAGGCCGCACTGGACGAGGGCGAGGCGGCGTTCTCGGTCGCTGACCTGGCCTTCCACGAGGCCATCGCGAGCGCCGCCGGCAACCCGCTGCTGCGGGCGTGCAACGCGGTCGTCCGCGACGTCGTGCTCGAGCTCGTGCTGAAGAAGATCTCCGAGGCGCCGGACCACCGCGCGCAGATGGCCGAGACGCTGCGGCTGCACCGCAAGGTGCTCGACGCGGTGCGCGAACGGCAGCCCGCACGCGCCGCCGAGCTGTCGCGCCG
>DASYBY010000137.1:0-5746 GCA_036500525.1 Baekduia sp.
CCGGCCGCTGCGCCGCTACCTGCAGCGCGAGGTCGAGACGCGGATCGCCCGCGCGCTCGTCGCCGGTGACATCCACGACGGCGCGACGATCTTCGTGGACGTCGACGGCGACGAGCTGACGATCCGCTGGCAGAGCCCGGCCGACGGCGTGAGCGCCAACGGCGCCGGGCGCCGCGAGCCGGATCTCGTGACCTAGCTCGGCACCGCGACCGGCTGAGGCCGTCCGATGAAGTACCCCTGTCCGTGGTCGACGCCCAGCTCGCGCAGCCGGTCGAGCGTGGCCGCGTCCTCGATGCCCTCGGCGACGGTGGCCAGCCCGAACTCGCGGGCCAGGCTGACGATGCTCCGCACGACGCGCTCGTCGTTGTCGCTGGCGAGGAGGTCGCGGACGAACTCGATGTCGATCTTGATGAAGTGGACGGGCAGGTGCTTGAGGTAGGTGAGGGTCCCGTACCCGGTGCCGAAGTCGTCGAGCGCGAAGCGGCAGCCGAGCCTGGTGAGGCGTTCGGCGAAGCGGCGGGCCTCGTCGATGCGATCGACGAGGGCGGTCTCGGTGATCTCGAAGACCATGAGCGACGGATCGGCGCCGGTGTCGGTCAGCGCCGTCTCGATCGCCGAGAACGTGGCGCGGTCGCCCAGCGAGGCGGCCGAGAGGTTGATCTCGACCGCGGTCCCGGTCGCCGCGATGCGCGCGGCCTGCTGGACGACCCAGCGGTCGATGGCCGAGATCAGTCCGTAGCGCTCGGCGGCGGGAAGGAACGCGCCCGGGGCGATGATGGCGCCGTCGTCGCCCCGGAGGCGGATCAGCAGCTCCTGCTGGATCGTCTCGCCTGTGGCGAGGTCCACGATCGGCTGCGCGTGCAGGACGAAGCGGCCCTCCTGCAGGCCTGCGCGGATGCGGGTCAGCCACCCGGCGTCGGCGGCTTGGGCCTCCAGGCGCAGCTCGCGCTCCTTGCGGGCCGTGATGTCGATGGCGTGCGAGATGAAGGCTCGGATCGCACCGTCGGGAGCGTGGACGGCGCCGATCGTCAGCGCGGCCCACGTGCAGCTCCCGTCGGGGTGGAGGTAGCGCTTCTCGGCCTCGAAGCGGTCGAGCTCGCCGTTGAGCATGGCCTGCCGCGCGACGCGCTCACGATCGGCGCCCTCAGCGTCGGTGACGTCGGCGAACGAGGTCTCCAAGAGCTCGGCGCGCGACCGGCCCAGCAGCTCGCACGCCGCGTCGTTGACGCGGAGATACCGGCCCGTACGGGGGTCGCTGAGCGCCATGCCGATCGGGGCGCTGTCGAACGCCTGCGTGAACAGGTCCTCCGACGCGCTGCGCGCGCTCTCGGCGACGCGCAGCTCGGTGGTGTCCAGCGCAGCGCCGCGGAGGAGGCCGGCGGCGCCACCGGCGTCGACCTCGGCGCGGAGCAGCACGGTGCGGCCGACGCCCTCCAGCGTGGTCAGTCCGAACTCGGTGTGCAGCTGCCCGCCCTGCGCGACGACGGCGTCGACCTCGGCGGTGACGCGCTCACGGTCGTCGTCGGCGACGAGCGCCAGCAGCGTCGGGAGGTCGAACGTCCGGCGCGCGTCGGCATGGATCATGCGCCGTAGGCCCAGCGACATGTCGACGCCTCCGCCGTCGAGATCGAGCTCCCAGCTGCCCACGCGCGCCAGCCGCTCAGCATGTTGCAGCCGTGAGGTCGCCAGCGCGAGCTGCTCGACCCCCGGCCCGGGGCGCACCTGCTGGACGATCACGGTGGCGCCGCCGCCGGCGACCGGCGCAGCGCTGACCAGGAGCGTCTCGCCGGGCTCGACCCCACCGTGCTCGGTCTGCAGCCGGCGCCCGGCCAGCGCCGAGTCCACCGCTTCGCCGACCTGCTCGCTCAGGGAGAACGGCAGCACGTCGCGCCACGTCCGCCCGATGGGGGGCCCTGGGGCCAGGCGGTGACAGAGATCGCCGCCGGCGGCCAGTACGACGCCGGTGGAGCCAAGAACCAGCACTACGGCGGCCGGCAGCGCGTTGCACGCAGCGTGCGCCAGCGCCGCTGCGGACGGTGCTTGGCGAAGGTCGTCGGCGGAGCCTGCCGGCACCGGCGGACCGGACGACCGCGCCGGACCAGACTCGTTCATGCTGAGCTCCCCCCTGTTCCTCTTCTGCCCCGCGGTGACGCCCCGGAAGTATGTCAGGCGCCCTCACGGGCGTCGGCGAACGGCGGCTCCACGCGTGACGAACGGCCTCGGCGGTCAGCCGAGCGTCTCGACGAGGTCGGCGACCGAGCCCACGACACGCGCGGCGCGGTAGGGGAACCGCTCGGCCTCGTCAGGGGTCGTGACGCCGCTGAGCACCAGGATCGCCTGCAGGCCGGCCTCGAGGCCGGCGACGACGTCGGTGTCCATGCGGTCGCCGACGATCGTCGCGTTCGAGGAGTGCACGCCGAGCGCGTTGAGCGCCGACCGCATCATCAGTGGGTTGGGCTTGCCGACGAAGTACGGTGCGACGCCGGCGGCGCGGCTGATGAGCGCCGCGAGGGATCCGGTGGCCGGCAGCGGGCCCTCCGGGCTTGGTCCCGTGGGGTCTGGGTTCGTGGCGATGAACCGGGCGCCGTTGCGGATGAGCCGGATCGCGCCGGTGATGCGCCCGAAGCTGTAGACGCGCGTCTCGCCGAGGACGACGTAGTCGGGGTCACGGTCGGTGAGCGTGTAGCCGGCCTCGTGCAGCGCGGTCGTGAGCCCCGCCTCGCCGATCGCGAACGCCGAGCCGCCAGGCCGCTGCTGCTCGAGGAACTGCGCCGTGGCGAGCGCCGACGTCCAGATCGCCTCCTGGGGAACGTCGATCCCGCTCTGCCGCAGATGCGCCGCATGGTCGCGGGGCGTGGAGATCGAGTTGTTGGTGAGCACGAGGAACGGGAGCTCCAGCTCCCTGAGCCGCATCACGAAGCGGTCCGCACCCTGGATCGGTTGGTCCTCGTAGACCAACGCGCCGTCCATGTCGATCAGCCAGGACACTCGCGGCCCATCAACGCGCCAGCGTGCGCACGTACTCCTCCGGGAGCTGGGCGGTGACGTCGAAGAACTCGTCGTCGCCCACCGTCTCGCGCAATGCGAGGAACACGGCGTGCGCGTGCTGGACCGCTTCGAGGTCGCCGACGCCCTCGCGCTCGGCGACCCGCATCACGAACGCGTCCAGTGGCAGCCGCGTCGCCCGGCCGCCGGTTGTGTCCCGGCCGCGTCGCAGCGCCGGGTGCAGCTCTGCCGGGAGCCGTTCGATCAGATCGTCGACCTCGCCGCCGTCGATCCGCTCCGCGAGCGTCTCGAGGGTCGCCTCGGTGGCGCGGCGGGCGAGGTCGCGATCGACGCCGGCGTGCTCGGCGACGAGCCCGAGGAACGTCTCGAGGTCGACGACCTCCAGATACGGTCCCCGCGGCAGCAGCGGGGCGAAGTCGCTGGGGAGCTCGGCGACCATGTCGTCCCACTCCTCGCGCGACACCGTGCGGGCCAGCGCGTCGAAGACGGCGGCGGTCCAGCGTCGCGCGCCGCGGAGGTCGCTGCCCGCGCGCTCCGCGACGCGACGCACGAACTCGTCGGCGTCGAAGCCCGCGGCGGGCGTGGTCGTCGCGATCCACGGCGCGACCTCGGGCGGCAGCTGCGCCGCGAGGTGGCGCGCCTCCTCGCGGCTGATGCGCGCGGCGAGCGTCTGCAGGGTTGCGCGGACCGCACGGTCGGCGGCCTCGCGGTCGATGCCGGCGTGCGCGGCGACCAGGTCGATGAAGGTGTCGTGATCCATGGGCGGCGTGGACATGTCGGTAGGCCGCGACGCGGCGCCGGCAACCGCGGCGGCCGGCTTGCTCGACGCCGGGGGCGGCCTACGGATCGAGACGATGCCCTCTCAACCGCTGACCAGGATCCTGTGCGTCGCCGATCCGCGAGGCGACGTCGCCACCCTCGAGCGCCTGCTTGTGTCCGCCGCCCATCCCAAGGTCGACGCCGTCGCGGTCGTCGGCGATCTCGCCGAAGGGGGAGCCCGCGCAAGCCATCGCGGGCTGTTCCGTGCGCTGGGAGCGAGCGGCCTGCCGACGTTCTTCGTCCCCGGGCCCGGTGACGCGCCGGTGGCCGGCTACCTGCGCGAGGCGCATGACGTCGGGATCGTCCATCCCGACCTGCACGGTGTCCACGGCACCGCGGTCGTCGCGCCCGGTGGACACGTCCTGTTCGCCGGTCTCGGCGGCGAGGTCATCGACGCCCCCGACGGCGCGCGCGAGGAGCTCGACGCGCTGCGCTACCCGCGCTGGGAGGCGGAGTACCGCCTGAGGATCATCGCCGAGTTCGCCGAGCTGCAGACCATCCTGCTGTTCTCCACGCCTCCGGCGCACAAGGGCCTGCAGACCGCGGGCAGCGAGGCGCTGGCCGAGCTCGCGGCCACCTACCGCGCGCGGCTGGTCGTCTGCGGCGGCGACCGCATGATCGAGATGCTTGGCCGCACCCTGGTCGTGGCTCCCGGCCGCCTCGGCGCCGGGCACTTCGCCATGGTCGACCTCCACGCGCGCGAGGCGCACCTCGGCGAGCTCGCCGCGGTCGCGTAGAGCGCGGGCCCGGCCGGCCGACGGCCCCGCCTCGCGAGCGAGGTGCTGGAGGCGATTTCGCCGATCACCGCTCGCGCGGCGCCGCCCTCCTGAGGCCAGGCCTCCCGGCTAGGTCGAGCCGACGCGCCGTCGAGGGCGCAGGCGCGGGCCGCGGGAGAAGCGCGGGCCGTCGGTGTCCGCGGTGGTGGAGAGCCCGGCGAGCAGGCGTTCGGCCTCGTCGGCGACCTCGTCGTCGACCAGCAGGTCGTAATGGGCGGCCTGCAGCGCGCCGACCGAAGCGAAGTCGCGCCGTCCCCGCGTGAGCAGATGTGCGACGAGGCCGAAGATCGCGCCGACGATGGCGCCGAACCAGAGGCCGTCGAGGATCAGCCAGCCGCGGGCCACCACCGGATCGGTCCAGTCGAACACGGTGAACAGCCAGCCGATCAACAGGCCGGCCAGCGCGCCAGACGCGGCACCGTTGAGCGTCGCACGCGCGGTCGTCATCCGGCCGACCACGTGCTCGACGAGCTCGAGGTCACGGCCGACGATCGAGACGCGCTCGACGGGGAACCTCTGGTCCGACAGGTGGTCGACGGCACGCTCGGCGGCGCCGTAGGCGTCGAAGGTCGCGACGATGCGGCGCGCACTCCGCGGGCGGTCGGCGTCGCCGGGGCTCTGGGTGCTCATCAGCGTGCTCCTGTAACTCGAAGGGAGGACTCGCCATCGCCATTAGGGCGCAGGGGGGCTCTGTCAACCGCTACCGAGGTGGCCCCGGGGAAGCGGCAACATCCTCGTACTCGCGCACCCGCTCGGCCAGGATGCGGCCGGCAGGGCGATCCTGCGGCGCGGGAACCGCGGTGGCTCGGCCGCTGCCGTTGGGGCAGGCCGCCGGCGGCCTAGCTCCCAGACCAGGAAGGCGACTGCAGGCAGGGAGACATGCGACTCAACACGAGGGCGTACAAGCACGCGCAGCGGCTGATCGAGCAGCGCCAGGTCGTGCTCGACCAGCGCGACGACTGGAGCGAGCACCAGCCCTCCACCGCGCAGGAGAACGCCTACATCCGCGACCACGGCATCAAGGCGTACGCCCGCTGGTACCTGGGGATCGACGAGGCGCAGGACGAGGACAACAAGGGCCGCTACAAGTTCCCCTACGGAGACTTCGAGAAGGTCCATCGGTGCGGCGTCCTGTCGGCCGAGTC
>DASYBY010000138.1:0-7530 GCA_036500525.1 Baekduia sp.
GTCCTGCCTATGCCTGGGGGTCGAGCTCCAGGGCGCAGCTGTTGATGCAGTAGCGCATGCCGCCCTTGTCGGCCGGGCCGTCGTCGAAGACGTGGCCCAGGTGGCCGCCGCACTTGGCGCAGATGGCCTCGGTGCGGATCATGCCGTGGGAGGTGTCCTCACGGATCTCGACGGCCTCGGCGAGCGCCGGGTCGGTGAAGCTCGGCCAGCCGGAGCGGGAGTCGAACTTGTCATCGGAGCGGAACAGCTCGGCCTGGCAGCCGGCACAGCGGTAGACGCCGGGCTCCTTGGTGTCGACGTACTTGCCCGTGAAGGGCGGCTCGGTGGCCTGGCGACGCAGCACGTTGTACTGATCGGGCGAGAGCTCCTCGCGCCACTGATCCTCGGTCTTTGCGATCTTGTCCATGCCTTCTCGTCTCCGGTCGGGCTCTTCACATTACGTCGTCCGTCAGGACGGCTACCCTGGCAGCCTTGGATCACGTTGCCCCGTTACTCCGTCCGAGACGAGCGTTCAGTGCCTGAAGCCCACCGCAAGACCCGCTACATCTTCATCACCGGAGGTGTCGTCTCGTCTCTCGGAAAGGGCATCGCCGCCGCATCGATCGGTCGTCTGCTGGTCGCCAAGGGCTTCACCGTCGGACTCCAGAAGTTCGATCCGTACATCAACGTCGATCCCGGCACGATGTCGCCCTACCAGCACGGCGAGGTCTTCGTCACCGAGGACGGCGCGGAGACCGACCTGGATCTCGGCCACTACGAGCGCTACACCGATTCCAACGCCTCACGCGCGTCGAACGTCACCGCGGGCGGCATCTACAACTCGGTCATCCGGCGCGAGCGCCGTGGCGACTACCTCGGCGGCACCGTCCAGGTCGTCCCGCACATCACCGACGAGATCAAGCACCGCATCAAGCTGATCGGCGAGACCAACGACGTCGACTTCGTCATCACGGAGATCGGCGGCACGGTGGGCGACATCGAGTCGCTGCCGTTCCTGGAGGCCATCCGCCAGTTCCCGGTCGACGTCGGCCGGCGCAACACGATGTTCCTGCACCTGACGCTGGTGCCGTACATCGGGCACGCGGGCGAGCTGAAGACCAAGCCGACGCAGCACTCCGTCAACGAGCTGCGCCGCATCGGGATCCAGCCCGACATGCTGCTCTGCCGCTCCGAGAACGAGCTCGACCTCGACATCCGCAAGAAGATCGCGCTCTTCGCGTCCTTGCCGGTCGAGGCGGTCATCTCCGCGGTCGACGTCAACAACATCTACAAGGTGCCGCTCTGGTACGCCGAGCAGGGCGTCGACCGGTTCATCTGCGAGTACTTCGGCGTCGACGACGCGCCGACGGCCGACCTGTCGGCCTGGGGCCAGTTGATGGACAACGCCGATCGCGCGACGCAGACGGTCAAGATCGCGCTGGTCGGCAAGTACGTCGCGCTCGAGGACGCCTACAAGTCGATGACCGAGGCCCTGAGCCACTCGGGCTTCGAGCACGAGTGCAAGGTCGAGGTCGACTGGGTCGACTCCGAGACGCTGGAGACCGACGAGCTGGCCGCGCAGCGCCTGGCCGACGCCGACGGCATCCTCGTCCCCGGCGGCTTCGGCGGCCGCGGCATCGAGGGCATGATCCGCGCGGCGCGCGTCGCCCGCGAGCGCAAGGTCCCGTACCTCGGCGTCTGCCTCGGCATGCAGATCGCGGTCTGCGAGTTCGCGCGCCACGTCGCCGACATGCCCGGCGCCAACTCGACCGAGTTCGACATCGAGACCGAGTGGCCCGTGATCGACCTCCTGCCCGAGCAGAAGGAGATCTCCGACCTCGGCGGGACGATGCGCCTCGGCGCCGGCCCGGTCAAGGTCCACGGCGGCACGGCGGCGCACGACATCTACGGCGAGGCCGTCATCTACGAGCGCCACCGCCATCGCTACGAGGTGTCGATCTCGCTGCGCAAGCGGCTGGAGAGCGCCGGGCTGGTCGTGTCGGGCACGTCGCCCGACGAGCGGCTGGTCGAGATGATCGAGCTGCGCGAGCACCCGTTCTTCGTGGCCTCGCAGTTCCACCCGGAGTTCAAGTCCCGCCCGGAGCGTCCGGCGCCGCTGTTCCGCGAGTTCGTGCGGGCCGCGCAGCACCGCGCCGAGGAGCGTCACCCCGAGGGCGAGGTCTGCGCCTCCCGTTCGTCGGAGACTGCGCCCGCCGAGTCGCGGTGAGGCGCAGCACCGAGGCCGAGCGCGCTCGCCTCAACGCGCTCTTCGCCGAGCTGTGCGCGATCCCGTCGCCGTCCGGCGAGGAGGCGGCGGTCGGGGCGCGCGTCACGCAGCTGCTGGACGCCGCCGGCTACGCGCCGACGACCGACGAGCACGGCAACGTGCTCGCGCGGTACGAGGCGGGGGAGGGCGCGCCCGATCGCCGCTCCGTCCTCCTCTGCGCCCACCTCGACACCGTCCCGCACGGCGACACGCCGATCGAGCCGGTGCTGGTCGACGACGGCTGGGAGAACCGGAACGCCGCGATCCTCGGCGCCGACAACAAGGCCGCCGTCGCGGTGATGCTGCTCGCCGCCGAGCGCGCCCGCACCGACGGCGCGCCGGTCGACATCGAGTTGCTGTTCACCGTCCGCGAGGAGGTCGCGCTCGCCGGCGCCAAGGCCTTCGGCGTCGCGCAGCTGCGCAGCCCGTTCGGCTACGTCTACGACCACGCGACGCCGATCGGCGAGATCGTCATGGCGTCGCCGACGTACTACCGCCTGGAGGCCGAGTTCCGGGGCCGCGCCGCCCACGCCGGCATCCGGCCCGAGGACGGCCGCTCGGCGATCGTCGCCGCCGCCCGCGCGATCGCCGCGATGCGCCACGGGCGCCTCGACGAGGAGACGACCGCCAACGTCGGCTGGATCGGCGGCGGCTCGGCGGGCGCGACCAACGTCGTCCCCGAGCGCTGCGCGATCCTCGCCGAGACGCGCTCGCTCGATCCCGCCAAGGCCGAGGCCGTCGTCGCCGAGATGGTCGACCACTGCCACGACGCCGCCAACGAGCCGCTGTGCGAGTGCGACCTCGACGTCACCGTCGAGCGCCTGTTCGACGGCTACCGCCACAAGCCGAGCTCGCCCGCCGTGCTCGCCGCCCAGCGCGCGCTGGAGGCCTGCGGCTACGTGCCGCGGCCGATCTCCTCCGGCGGCGGGGCCGACGCCAACGCCTTCGAGGTCGCCGGCCTGCACACCGTCTGCCTCGCCAACGGCACCGAGCGCAACCACGAGCCGACCGAGCGCGTCAGCGTCTCCGCGCTGGAGGGCATGCTCGACGTGACCTACGCGCTGCTGGACGAAGTCGCGGCGGGGTAGGGCGGACCGCATGGCCCACGACGAGCGCACGTTCACGCGGATCGCGAGCGCGACGAAGTTCGCGGGGCGGATCATCACCGTCACCGACGACACGTTCCGCTACGCCGACGGCAAGACCGCCGACCGCGAGATCGTCCGCACGACCGGCGCGGTCGCGATCGTCGCCGTCGACGACGATCACGTCTGGCTGGTGCGCCAGCCGCGCGAGGCGGTCGGCGATCCCGACAGCCTGGAGCTGCCCGCCGGCCGGCTCGACAAGGACGGCGAGTCGCCGCTGCAGAGCGCCGAGCGCGAGCTGGCCGAGGAGATCGGGCAGGTCGCGGGGCGCTGGACGCCGCTGAAGAGCTACCGCTCGTCGGTCGGCTTCACCGACGAGGTCGTGCACCTCTTCCTCGCCGAGGACCTCCGCGCCGCCGAGGGCGAGCACGACTCCGGCGAGGACGAGCGCATCGAGATCGTCCGCCGGCCGCTCACCGAGCTCGCCGACCTGATCGCCGAGGTCAGCGACTCCAAGACGCTCATCGGCCTGCTGCTGCTGGAGCGCCGCCGCCGCCGCGCCGCGTGACCTTCGCGCCCGCCGTCGCGTTGAACGGACATGGACCGCACGAAGCTCCTTCCCCTCGCCCTGATCGCGGTCGCCGTCGCGGGAACCTCCGCCACGACCGCGTCCGCCCTCATCAAGAACCCCCAGGCCGACGCCGCGATGCGCAAGGGCATCCGCGACGTCGCGCGGATCTCGGCCGACGGCGCCACCGCGTCGAAGATCAAGATCAGCTGCCCGCCGGTCGCCAAGGTCAACCAGAAGCGCTCGTGCACCGGCACGTTCCGGCTGACCAAGGCCGGCCGCCACGCCGACTACACGTTGACCAAGAAGAACCACGTGATCCGCATCTCCAAGGGTGCGATCGAGTACCGCGTCGCGTCGAAGGCCGACCACAAGGTCAAAGGCCTGCCCGGCACGACGGACCTCGCCGGCTTCCTCCAGTAGGACCATCTCGGCGGCCGGCCGGCCCGGCAGGTTCCTTGCACCGCGAGGAGCCGGCCGGTCGGCCCCGAACCAGATCCCATGGCCGTTGCCCCGGCACCTCCCGCCGCGCGCGATCTCGAGCAGCACGTGCTCGACTTCCTCGCCTACCTCGAGTTCGAGCGCGGCCTGTCGCGCAACACGCTGGAGGCCTACCGCAGCGACCTGCTGCAGTTCGGCCTGCACCTGCGTGCGACCGACACCGACGTCCTGGAGGCCCAGCACAGCGATCTCGCCGGGTTCCTCGACGCCCTCGCCGCCGGCACGGACGACCGCCCGGCCGCCCGGCCCGCCACGCTGCAGCGCAAGGCCGCGTGCCTGCGCTCGTTCTACCGCCACCTGCGCCGCGAGTCGATCATCGGCCACGACCCGACCGCCGACCTGCGCGCGCCGCGCAAGAGCCAGAAGCTGCCGAAGGTGCTGTCGCGCGGCGACGTCGACCGCCTGCTGCGCGCGCCCAAGGGGACCGAGCCGAGCGCGCTGCGCGACCGCGCGCTGCTGGAGCTCATGTACGCCTGCGGCCTGCGGGCCAGCGAGGCGATCGACCTGGAGGTCGGCGACGTCGATCTGCGCGCCGGCGTCCTGCGCGCCCGCGGCAAGGGCTCCAAGGAGCGCCTGGTCCCCGTCGGCCGCGAGGCGGTCGCCGCCGTCACGCTCTACCTCCAGCGCGGGCGCCCCGCGCTGACCGCGACGACCGACGATCGCCACCTGTTCGTCAACCGCCGCGGCGCCGGCCTCACCCGGCAGGGCCTCTACAAGATCGTCCAGCGCCACGCGCGCGCGGTCGGCATGGAGGACCGGATGAGCCCGCACACGCTGCGCCACACCTTCGCCACGCACCTGCTCGCGGGCGGCTGCGATCTACGGGCCGTGCAGGAGATGCTCGGCCACGCCGACATCGCCACGACGCAGATCTACACGCACCTGTCGGCCGAGCGGTTGAAGGACGTGTACTTCAGCGCCCATCCGCGCGCGGGAGGTTCGGGAGAATGATCGCGTTCTCGCGGATGGGCCCCCATCCGCGCGCGGGCGGCGGCGACGGATGAACGTCCATTCCGGCACCGGCGCGTGTCACGATGGACGATCCATGCGTCGACCCGCCTCCTTCGCACTGACCGCCGCGGCCGTGGCCGCCCTCGCCGCCGGGTGTGGCGGCGGGTCGTCGACCACCACCGCGGCGACGACCGCCAGCGCCGTGCCCGGTGGGCACTACCCCGCGCAGGGCATCAGCTTCACCGCCCCCGAGGGCTGGACCGTCGGCGCCGGCAAGGGCAACCTCGTCGCCACCGCGCAGGCCGGCCAGGCGACCGTCGCGGTGTGGCGCTACCCGCGCACCCAGAAGCTCCCCAAGAGCATGGACGAGCTGAAGGCCGCGCGCGATGCGCTCCTGAAGGCCTCCCGGTCGCGCGACGTCACGTTCGAGGAGATCAAGACCGCGCCCACGGAGATCGCCGGCAAGCCCGCCGTGCAGATCCGCGCCCGCGAGCACATCGCCGGCCAGCCGCGCACCGTCCGCTCGACGCACATCTACGCCGACGGGGCCGAGATCGTCGTCGACGCGTACGCCGATGCCGACACCTTCCGCCAGACCGACGCCACCGTGTTCCGCCCGCTGCTGCGGTCGCTGCACGTGACCAAGCCGACGTCGTGAGCGCGCGGGCCGCCGTCGTCGTCCTCGACGCCTGCGGCGTGGGCGCGCTGCCCGACGCCGCCGACTACGGCGATGCGGGCGCCGACACGCTCCCGCACGTCGCGCGCGCCGTCGGCGGGCTGAACCTGCCCAACCTCGGCCACCTCGGCCTCGGCGACATCACCGAGATCCTCGGCGTGCCGCCGTCGGCGGCGCCGGTCGTCCACGGCCGCCTGCACCCGCTCGGGCCGGGCAAGGACTCGACCACCGGGCACTGGGAGCTGATGGGCGCGGTGACGCCCGCGCCGCTGCCGACCTATCCGGACGGCTTCCCGCCCGAGGTCGTCGCGCGGATCGAGCAGGCGAGCGGCCACACCTTCTGCTGCAACAAGCCCTACAGCGGCACCGCGGTCATCGACGACTTCGGCGAGCACCACCTGCAGACCGGCGAGCTGATCCTCTACACCTCGGCCGACTCGGTGCTGCAGATCGCGGCGCACGACGAGGTGCTGTCGGAGGCCGGCCTGTACGAGGTGTGCGAGGCGATCCGCGCGGTGATGGTGGGCGACGACGCCGTCGGCCGCGTCATCGCGCGCCCGTTCACCGGCCGCCCGGGCGCGTTCGCCCGCACCACGGGGCGCCGTGACTTCTCGGTCGACCCGCCGTCGCGCACCTACCTGGACGAGCTGCACGACGACCACGTCCCGGTGCACGCCGTAGGCAAGGTGCATGACTTGTTCGCCGGCCACGGCATCGACGTCGCGCACAAGGGCAAGACCAACGAGCAGGCGCTGGCGGCGACGACCGACCTGCTGCGCCACCTCGAGCGCGGCCTGATCTTCACCAACCTGGTCGAGACCGATCAGCTCTACGGCCACCGCAAGGACGTCGAGGGCTTCCACACCGCGCTGCGCGAGATCGACGACGCCGTCGGCCTCTGGCTGAGGCTGCTGCGCGAGGGCGACCTGCTGATCCTCACCGCCGACCACGGCGTCGATCCCGACACCGACCACAGCGACCACACGCGCGAGTACGTGCCGCTGCTGGCGATGACGCGCGAGTCCGACGGCCATCGCCACGACGGCCCGATGGCCGACGTCGGCGCGACCGTGCTGAAGTGGCTCACCGGCCGCGAGGTCCCCGCGCTTCCGGGCGCGCCGTTCACCGGCTGACGCCGCCCTAACCTGAACGGCAGCCATGCCCGAGCTGCCCGAAGTCGAGACGATCCGCCGTCAGCTGGCGCCGCATCTGGAGGGCCGGGTGCTCGAGCGCCTGGAGATCCCCGATGCGCGCTGGTGCGCGCCCGTCGGCCCGGCCGAGCTCGGCGAGGCGCTGCAGGGGCGGCGCATCGAGCGGCTCAGCCGCCGGGGCAAGTACTTCATCTTCGAGCTGGAGGACGAGGTCTTCCTGCTCGTCCACCTGCGGATGACCGGCACGCTGCTGCTGGACTGCGCGCCCGACACGCCCTACCAGCGCGTGATCTTCACGCTCGACGACGGGCACGTCCTGCGCTTCTGCGATCCGCGCCGGTTCGGGACCGGCG
>DASYBY010000139.1:0-23829 GCA_036500525.1 Baekduia sp.
GTGCGCCGCCTGGGCGCCTTCGAGGAGCGGCCGTACTTCGAGCTGGACCACACGCGCGAGCGCGGCATCCCCCGGCTCGCGCTCGCCCGCGCCGCCTAGCCCGCGCGCGGCGCGCGGCGCCCGTCACGTCCGGCGCGGCACCTCGGCGGTGAGGAACGCGACGGCCGTCGCCGCCAGCTCGTCGGCCACCGGGCCGATGCCCTCGATGCCGTCGGCGGTGAGCGTCAGGCTGACGATCTCGTTGACCGCGCCGATCCCCGCCAGCGCCTGCAGCAGCGACAGCTCCGGCAGCTGCGCCCCCGCCGCGCGCGACTCGTGCCGCCACTGCACGACGACGCCGGCGAGCATCTCGACCCACTGCCGGTAGCGGTCGGCCAGGCGCGGTCCCGCCGCGCGCATGTGGGTGAGGAACAGGCGCGCGAAGTCCGGGTGGTCGGTGAGCGCCTGGAGATAGGCGCGCACGCCGCGCTCGATGCGCAGCACCGGGTCAGGCTCGGTCGCGACCGTGTCGATCACGGCGCCGACGACGATCTCCGAGGCCACGTCGAACGCCTGCAGGAAGCAGTCGTCCTTGTCGCGGAAGTGCTCGTAGAACGTGCGCTTGGCCGTGCCGGCCTCGCGGACGATGTCGCTGATCGTCACCGCGCTGAACCCGCGCTCGGCCGCCTGCGTGACGAACGAGGTCAGCAGCCGCCCGCGCTGGGAGGCCAGGACGACCGCGCGGTCGAGGCCGTGCGGCCCGCGCGGGAGCACGACGGGGGCGTCGGTCTGCTGAAAGGGCGAGCGCGGGTCCACGCAGCGCCCGGGGCTATCCGCCGTAGACGCGTGCGACCGACTCGGCCACGCACACGGGCTTGTCGCTGCCCTCGCGCTCGAAGCTCTGCGTGACCGTGAACTGCACGCCGCCGTCGACGTCGTGGGCCTCCGTGAGCGTCGCGCGCATCCGGACCCGGGAGCCGATCGGCAGCGGCGCGGGGAAGCGCACCTTCTCGTAGCCGTAGTTGAGGCCGAAGACCGCGCCCTCGACCTCCCACAGGGCGTAGGAGAACTGCGGACCGAGGCTGAGCGTGTAGAGGCCGTGGGCGATCGTGCCGCCGAACGGGGTCTCCTTGGCGCGCTCGGGATCGACGTGGATCCACTGGTGGTCGCCGGTCGCGTCGGCGAACGCGTCGACCCGCTCCTGGGTGACGTCGTGCCAGTCGCTGACGCCCAGCTCCTGACCGACCTTGCTCTTGAGCTCGTCGAGCCCGTTGATGACCGTGGCTGCCATGGAGGCAGTCTATGACTGCGCGGCGAGCCAGCCCGCCTCAACCTCGCCCAGCGGGGTCGACGGCGGACCTTCGGCGATGTACTCCAGCGCGAGCGTGCCCCAGTCGGCGCCGGCGCGCAGCTCGCCGAGGACGCTGAACAGCAGGCCCTCCATGCGGCGCAGCAGCAGCGCCTGCGGCGGGATCGTCTGGCGGCGCATCTCGTCGAAGAACGGCGAGGACGGCGAGCCCGAGATCTCCATCGAGTGGCGCACGAACTCGGGGTCGAGGCGGCGGAAGCCGGTGGTGAAGTACCACTCGCCGGCGGTCGCGAGCTGGCCGAGGACGCGCTCGGGATCGAACGCGCCCGGGTCGGGCAGGTAGCCCAGCTCCGAGAGCCAGCGGTGCACGGTCGGCGCGTCGCCCGCGATGACGGCCTGGGCCAGCGCGCGCTCGCCGTCGAGGTAGTCGGCGTCCATGCGGCGGATCAGGCCGAAGTCCAGGAAGCACACGCGGCCGTCGTCGCAGAGCAGGTAGTTGCCCGGGTGCGGATCGCCCGCGGCGATGCGCTCGCGGCGCAGCAGCCCGTAGAAGAACCGGAAGCAGATCTCCGCGAAGCGGTCGCGCTCGGCCTCGGGGAGCTGCTTGACCGCGCCGAAGCCGCGGCCCTGCACGAACTCGGTGATCAGGACGCGGCGCGTGGACATCGAGGTGACGACGTCGGGCACGCGGATCAGCGGGTGGTCGCGGAACGCCCGGGCGACGCGGCGGTGGTTCTGGGCCTCCAGCTCGTAGTCCAGCTCCTCGCCGATGCGGTCGCGCAGCTCGCCGAGGATCGCCTTCGCGTCGAGGCCCGGCGCCAGCCGCTTGACCAGCGGCAGCAGCATGCCGGCGTTGCGCAGGTCGGTCTCGACCGCCTCGGCGACGCCCGGGTACTGGACCTTCACGGCGACGTCGCGGCCGTCGTGCAGCGTGGCGCGGTAGACCTGGCCGATCGAGGCGGCGGCGATCGGCGTGTCGGAGAAGGTGGCGAAGTGCTCGTCGATGCTGCCGCCGAGGTCGTCGAGCAGGACCTTCTTCATGTTCTTGAAGGAGACCTGCGGCGCGTCGTCGCGCAGCTGGGCGAGCTTCTCCTTGAACGCCTCGCGCTCGCCCTCGGGGACCATCTCGAAGTCGACGGTCGAGAGCACCTGGCCGAGCTTCATGGCCGCGCCCTTCATCTGGCCGAGCTGGGTGACCAGCTCGTCGGCCAGCGCCAGGGCGCGCTTGGCGTCGGCCGCCTCGGCCTGGTCGTCGGAGCGCAGGCGGTTGGCGGCCTGCGTCCCCGCCCAACGCGCGCTCTGCCCGGCGACGAGCCCACCGAAGCGTGCGGTGCGGGCGATGCGACTCGTCGGGATCTTGGGCATCGGCTCTGCCAGAGTAGGGCCCTATGAGCGGCCCCCTTCTCGCCGTGGACGCCCCGTCGATCCTGTACCGGGCGTTCTACGGCCTGCCGAAGTCGATCACCGGCGCCGACGGCACGCCGGTCAACGCGCTGCTGGGCTTCGCCAACCAGGTGCTCTGGGTGGTCGAGCGGTACGCCCCGCGGGCCGTCGTGCTCTGCACCGGCGCCGAGGCGGCGACCTACCGCACCGACCTCTACGCGCCCTACCACGGCGACCGCCCGCCGGTCCCCGACGAGCTCGCGCCGCAGTGGGCGGCGGCGCCCGCGTTCTTCGAGGCCTTCGGCTGGGCGTGGGTCGACGCGGCCGACCTGGAGGCCGACGACCTGCTCGGCGCCTACGCCTCGGCCGAGGTCGAAGCCGGCGGCAACGCGCTGCTGTTCACCGGCGACCGCGACATGTTCCAGTGCGTCGGCGAGCAGGTGACCGTGCTCTTCCCGCGCGGCGGCAAGGACGGCCCGGAGGTCGTCGACGTGCCCGGCGTCAAGGAGCGCTACGGGATCCGTCCCGAGCAGGTCCCGGACTTCATCGCGCTGCGCGGCGATCCGAGCGACGGCCTGCCCGGCGCCAAGGGCATCGGGGAGAAGACCGCGGGCGAGCTGCTGCGTGTCCACGGCGACCTGGAGACGGCGATCGCCAACGCGCGCGCCGAGCGCCCGCGGGTCGCCGCAGCGCTCCAGCATCAGGCTGAGGAGCTGCGCGACTTCCGCAAGATCGCGACGCTCCAGCCAATCCCAGTGGCATGCCCGCCGGACGCGCCGACCGACTTCGCAGGGGCCGCGGCGGCGGCCTCGGCGCTCGGCATGGGGCGTCTCGCCGGGCGGTTGGAGGGGCTGGCGAAGCAGGAGTAGTCCGCAGGCAGACGAACGGTGCCCTGAAGTCCGATGCACCGTCTGCCGATGCTTCAGCGATGATCTCCGCCGTGGTGCGACGAGTCGCCGCATTCCTGTTGGTGGTCGCGCTGTCCTGCGCGGCCGCCTCCGGCACGGCCGCGGCAGGGGTGGGCGGGACCGATTCTCCCCCGCACGCGGTCGACCTCGACACCGCCGGCTGGCAGTACGCGCCCGACCCGCACGGGGTCGGCCTGACCGACCGCTGGTCCCAAGGTCAGGGCAGCGCCGCCTGGGCGCCGATCAAGCTGCCGCACGTCTTCGATCCGCACCCGGACGCCGCGGTGTTCCACGGCCAGACCGGCTGGTACCGCATCGCGCTGACCGCGCCGAAGAACACGCCCGCCGGCTTCGGCTGGGGCATCCACTTCGAGCAGATCCGCCGCGACGCGACGGTCTGGCTCGACGGCCGGCAGATCGCCGTGCACCACGATCCGTACGCGCCGTTCACCATCGCGCTGCCGCAGCTGGCCGACGGCGCGAGCCACGAGCTGGTCGTCCGCGCCGACAACCACAAGGGCGTCGAGCCGCGCGAGGGCTGGTGGAACTGGGGCGGCATGACGCGCCCGGCGCAGCTCGTCCCGCTCGGCACGCTACTCCCGCACGACACGGGCTTCCTGCCCCAGCAGCACTGCGCCGCGGGCGGGCAGTGCTCGTGGAGCGTGCTGGTCGACACCACCGTCGAGAACCGCGGCGCCACCACCGTGCGGCCCCGGCTGGCCGCGCGGCTGACCGATCCCGACGGCAAGCCCGCCGGCGCCCGCACCACGACGGCGCGCCCGCTGGCCCCCGGCGAGACCGCGCGCGTGCGCTTCAGCGTCCCGGTCACCGGCGACGCCCAGCTGTGGGCGCCCGGCCACGCCAAGCTCTACGGCGCCGCGCTGGACACCGTCGCGCCCAGCGGCCTGCAGCAGACCGACCGCGCCCGGATCGGGCTGCGGACCATCACGGTGGTCGACGGGTTGTTGCAGCTCAACGGCAAGCCGATCGAGCTGCGCGGCGCGTCGATCCAGGAGGACGTCGACGGCCACGGCCCGGCGCTGACCGACACCGACATCGACGGGATCGTCGACCAGCTCAAGACGGTCGGCGCGAACGTCACGCGCGCCCACTACGCGCTCGACGAGCGGCTGCAGCGCAAGCTCGACGAGGCCGGCATCCTCGTCTGGACCCAGGCGCCGATCTACCACCGCGACCAGCTGCTGAAGACCGAGGCGCAGCGCCAGACCGCGCTGTCGACCGTGCGCGCGACCGTCCTGGCCACCCGCAACCATCCCTCGACGCTCACGCACTCGGTCGCCAACGAGCTGTCGGTCATCCCCGACCAGCTGACGACGACCGGCGACTTCCTGCGCGACGCGCGCGCCGTCACGCTCGACCTCGACCCGACGCTGCCGACCGCCGTCGACACGCTGAGCTATCCCGGCTACGGGCGCGAGAAGGCCTACGCGGCGTTCGACCTGCTGGGCATCAACAGCTACTTCGGGTGGTACCCAGGCAAGGCCAATCACTCGACCGCCGACATCAAGTCGCTCGGGCCGTACCTGAAGAAGATGCGCGCGATGTACCCCAACGCGGGCCTCGTGCTGACGGAGTTCGGCGCCGAGTCGACGATGACCGGCCCGGCGACCGAGAAGCAGACCTACGCCTTCCAGTCGGTCTACACGCACGACGTGCTGAAGGCCGTCGCGGCGGCGCCGACGATCAGCGGCGCGATCTACTGGACGATGCGCGAGTTCGCCATCAAGCCGAAGTGGGACGGCGGCGCGCAGCTGCGCGGCGCCGACCGCGACTCGATCCACCACAAGGGCCTCATCACCTACGACGGGCGGCCCAAGCCCGCGTGGAACGTGTTGCGCGACAACATCCGCGCGACGCCGCTCGTGCGCCCGGACGCCGACGTGGCCTATGCCTTGAACACGCGGTTGGCGGTGCACGACCGCGGGCGGATCGGCGGCGGGCTGGCGATGGCGATCCTCGTGGCGCTGCTGGCGTTCCTGGTGGTCGACGTGTGGGCGTTCGTGACGTGGCGCGCGGCGATCCTCGCCGACGACCGCGAGACGCGCGACCGGTGGCTGGCGGCGGTCGACGAGCCGGCCGCCGACAGCGTTCCCGCGGCGGGGCCGCCGCTGCGCGTCGTGGCCTAGCCAAGCTAGCTAGGCGTTGGTACGCTGACGTCCATGAACGTCGGTATGCATGAAGCCAAGACGACGCTCTCCAAGCTCGTGGCCGCGGCCGCGGCCGGCGAGGAGGTCATCATCGAGCGCAGCGGCAAGCCCGTCGCGCGCCTGGTGGCGATCGAGCCGGTGAAGCGCAGCCGCGCGTCGCTGACGGGCGCGCTGCGCGGGAAGATCCGGATGGCCGACGACTTCGACGAGTGGCCCGACGACATCGCGGAAGCGTTCGGCATGCGGTGAGGCTGCTCCCCGATACGCACGTCGTGCTGTGGTGGTTCGACGAGCCCGAGCGGCTGAGCGCCCGTGCGCGCACGCTGCTGGAGGACGACGACAACCCGATCCTGTTCAGCGCGGCGGTGGTGTGGGAGGCCGCGATCAAGCAGGCGCTCGGCAAGCTCGACTCGCTCGCGGACTACGACCTCCTCCTGGACGAGGGCGGCGCGACCCCACTGCCGATCAACAGCGCTCATGCCCAGGCGGCCGCCGCGCTGCCGCTCCACCACCGCGATCCGTTCGACCGCATCCTCGTCGCCCAGGCGCAGATCGAGGGCGCCGTGCTCCTGACCGCCGACCCCGCGATGCGCGCCTACGACGTGCGCATCGAGTGGTGAGCGCGCGCGGCGCCTAGAAGCGCGTCTGCCGCGGATCGCGGCGCGTCGACCAGGCCGTCTGGCCGCGGGAGCGGCGGACGAGGTAGACGATCAGCGTCGCGACCAGGACGCTGACGATGAACGAGCCGCCGTTGCGGTCGCCGGTGATCGCGTACATCGCGAAGCCGGCGATGAAGGAGGCGAGCAGGCCGATGCCGATCGTCGCCCACACGCTCATCGGATCCGGCCCCGGCAGGGCGAGGCGGCCGAGGCCGCCGACGATGAAGCCCTCGACCGCCAGCAGGATGATGAAGAGGAGCAGGCCCATGCCGACGAGGCTAACGCGATTCGGCCGAGCCGAAGCGGATCGCGTCGACCTCCTCGTGGCCGCTGGCGCCGTCGCTGAGGTAGCCGACCGCGTCGATCGCGGAGCCGATCCGCGGCAGGTGCGCCAGCGGGAAGTCGCGCTCGATCTTCACGATGCGCGGGTGCAGCCGGGCGATCACGATGAAGTGCCGGTCACCGTCGCCGTCGGGGTCGTGGCGCTGGATCCAGACGATGCGGCCCTTGACGTGGACGCACGGCGGGTCGCCCTCGTCGGTGGCCCCGTGCCAGCACGGCCGCGTCCACTGCGGTGCGCGCGCCTGCCGCGCCTGGCCCAGCAGCGCGTGCCGGGGATAGCTGTCGTAGGTCCCGGGCGCGAACGCGATCAGCGCCACGACGGCCACCACGACGACCGCCAGCAGCAGGCCCAGCGCGATCCGCCGGCCCCGCGGGCGCCTCAGTGCGATGTGGTCCCCTCGCGCCCGTAGTCGTCGGACAGGCGCACGACGTCGTCGAGCTCCGGCGTGGAGACCTCGAGCACGTCGGCGTCCTCGATCGCCTCGATCGTGTGGATCTCGCCGGGCTCGTTGCGCCAGGTGTGCCCGGGGCCGATCTCGATCTCGGTGAGGTCGTCGGCGCTGGTGCCCTTGATGAGCTTCAGCCGGCCCGAGAGCAGGTAGTTGCTCTCGTCCTTGTGATGGTGGAACTGCAGCGAGAGCCGGTGGCCGGCGTCCACGTGCAGGATCTTGCCGGCGTAGCGGTCGGTGACGGCGTACCAGAGCTCGTGGCCCCAGGGCTTGTCGACGCGGTGCGGAAGATCCATGGCGGGAGGTTCTACCCGACCGGGGGATGCGACGACCTGCACGTCACGGTGTGAACTTCACGTTGATGACGTCGCCGTCGCGCATCACGTAGTCGCGGCCTTCCAGCCGCAGCGTGCCACTGTCGCGGGCGCCCGCGTAGCCGCCGGCCTCGACCAGCGCGTCCCAGCCGATGACCTCCGCGCGGACGAAGCCCTTCTGGATGTCGGTGTGGATCTGCCCCGCGGCGTGCCAGGCGGTGAGGCCCTCGCGCAGGTGCCACGACTGGGCGATCGTGCCCTCGCCCGCGGTGAAGAACGAGTTGAGCTGCAGCAGGGCGAAGGCGCCCTGGGCGACCCGATCCAGGCCGGACTCGCTGACGCCGAGGTCGGCGCGCATCGCGGCGGCGTCCTCCTCGTCGAGCTCCGACAGCTCGGCCTCCAGCCGGCTGGAGACCGCGACGACGCCGGCGCCCTGCGCCGCGGCGTGCGCCTGCACGGCGGGCGGCACCTCGTCGGAGCCCTCGTCCACGTTGACCACGAACAACACGGGCTTGGACGTCAGCGGGCTGAGGTTGCGCAGCGCCGACGGCGCGGCGTCGGGCACCGGGATCCCGCGCGCCGGCTGCCCGGCCTGCAGCGCCTCGATGACCTGGCGCAGCCAGATCTCCTCGGCCGCGGCCTCCTTGTCGCCGCCCTTGGCCTGCTTGGCGACGCGATCGACGCGCCGCTCGGCCTGCTCCAGGTCGGCGTAGACCAGCTCGGTCTCGATCGTCTCGATGTCGCGCATCGGGTCGACCGAGCCCTCGGAGTGCAGGATCGAGTCGTCGGTGTGCGAGCGCACGACGTGGACGATCGCGTCGGTCTCGCGGATGTTGGCCAGGAACTTGTTGCCCAGGCCCTCGCCCTCGCTGGCGCCCTTGACCAGGCCCGCGATGTCGTGGAAGGCGATGGTGTCCCAGACGATCTCCGAGGCGTGCAGCAGCGCGGCGACCTGCTCCATGCGGCTGTCGCGCACGGGCACGATCGCCACGTTGGGCTCGATCGTGGTGAACGGGTAGTTCGCCGCCTCCGCGCCGGCCTTCGTCAGCGCGTTGAACAGCGATGACTTGCCCGCGTTGGGCATGCCGACGATGCCGACCTTCATCGAGAGAGCTCTCCTACGAACGTGCCGAGGAGGGCCCCGGCGATGATGTCTGAGGGGTAGTGCACGCCGAGGTAGACGCGGCTGGCCGCCATGGCGGCGGCGACGGGGTAGACCACGGCGCCGAGCATCGGCGCGTAGCCGCGCGCGGCGGCGAACGAGGACGACGCGTGCGCCGACGGGAAGCTCAGCTGCGTCGGGGTGGCGATCAGCTGCGGGAAGCCGTCGAGCGTCGGGCGCGGCCGCCGCGCGACGAGCTTGATCGCCGTGTTGAGGCCGTAGGCCGCCGCGACGCCGGTCACCGCCCGCGTCCAGCGCGTCCGCCGCGGCCGGTCGAGGATCGCGCCGGCGGCGCCGATCGCCAGCCACACGGCGGCGTGCTCGCCGGTCTTCGAGAAGCGCGCGACGGCGCGCTCGGTCCCCGGCGTGTGGCCACGGGTGCGCGCCGCGCGAAAGAGCGCGAGATCGATGGCGGCGTTCACGGCCCGCAACGGTAGAGCGTGACCGCCCCGCGCGCCGCGCGCCCCTCAGGCCTCTAGACGCTGCGCTCCAGCGCCGCCGCGCGCACGAGCCGGCAGTCGTCGGGCGCGCCGTCGATCGGCGCGTCCGGCCGCTCATGCGTCGCGACCACCCGGAATGCCTCGTCCAACACCGTCACCCGGCCCGTCTGCCCGCCGAAACGCTCGACGAACACCCAACGGTCTTCGGCCATCGATGGCCCCTTCCGTCCACGGATCTCCCCGCACGGAGCTCCTACGCGCCAAACGGTACTCCGGTATCCCGGCGATCGCTAGGGGAGATCCGTCGTGCCCGGGGCAGGAAGCTGCCCGGGCACGGGGTGCCGCGGGGGGCCTTAGCCCCCGATGCCGAACCCGACGCGCTGCTCGTCCTTCTCGACCCGCAGCCACAGCACGAACTCGAGGTTCAGGCGGATCGATCCGTCGTCGCCCTCGAGGTCGTGCCACCCGTCGCCGCCGAGCGCTTCGCGGAGGCGATGCAGCTCGTCGTCGCTGATGCGGGTCGACAGTGGAGGGCTGGCCTGGAAGCCGATCGAGATGCGCTGAGCCATGGACCTCAGCCTACTGGTGCGCCGGTTCCACGATCTCGGTCAGCACGCCGCCGCTGGCGGCCGGGTGCAGGAAGGCGACGCGGGAGCCGCGGATGCCGATCCGCGGGGTCTCGTCGATCAGCCGCGTGCCGACCGCCTTGAGGGTCTCCAGCGTCGCGTCGATGTCGGTCACCTGGTAGGCGACGTGGTGGATCCCCGGGCCCTTCTTGGCCAGGTACTTGCCCACCGGCGTGTCGGGGCCGAGCGGCGCGAGCAGCTCGACGTGGTTCTCGCCCACGTCCAGCAGGACCGCCTCGACGCCCTGCTCGGTCACCGTCTCGCGGTGGACGAGCTTCATCTCATACGTCTTCTCGTAGAGGGCGATGGCGGCGTCGAGGTCCTCGACGGCGACGCCCACGTGGTCGATGCGCGCGAACATGGCGCGCGACCTTAGTCGAGCGAGTCCGCTCAGGCGGCGCTGTCGTCGGTGCCGCCGGGGTGCGGCAGCGGCGCCACGGCGGCGATGCGCGGGCGCTCGGGCGGCGGCGGCACGGCGCGCGGCCGGCGGCGGACCGGCTCGACGCCGGCCATGATCGTGTCGATCTCGCCGCGGTTGAGCGTCTCGCGATCGAGCAGGGCGTTGGCCAGCTCCTCGAGCTTGGGCCGGTGGCCGTTGATCAGGTCGTAGGCCGCTCGCTGGGCCTCGAAGGCCAGGTCCTGCTGCTCCTCGTCGCGGATGCGGCGCGTGAGGTCGCTCACCAGGTCGGCGTCGGTGACGGCGCGGACGCTCGCCGTGGCCGTGCCCATGCCGTAGTCGTGCACCATCGCGTGGGTGATCTCGGCGAGGCGCTGCAGGTCGTTGGCGGCGCCGGTGGTCACCGCGCCGAAGACGATCGCCTCGGCGACCCGGCCGCCGAGCAGGACGGTCATCTGGTCGACGAGCTCCTCGCGCGTCTTGAGGTAGCTGTCCTCGTCGGGCAGGTTCATGACGAACCCGAGCGCGGCGCCGCGCGGCACGATCGAGATCTTGTGGACGCGCTCGGTCGTGGTCAGCAGCTCGCGGCAGAGCGCGTGGCCGGCCTCGTGGTAGGCGACGACGCGGCGCTCGTGCTCGTTGAGCGTGGTGTTGGTCTGGACGCCGGCGACGACCCGCTCCAGCGCGTTGTCGAAGTCCTGGCTGCCGATGGCCTGCCCGCCGCGGCGCACGCAGAAGATCGCGGCCTCGTTGCAGAGGTTGGCCAGCTCGGCGCCCGACAGGCCGCTGGTCTGCTGCGCGACGAGGTGCAGGTCGACGCTCGGCTGCAGCGGCTTGTTGGCGGTGTGGACGCCGAGGATCTTCTTGCGGCCCTCGACGTCGGGCGGCGAGACGAAGACCTGGCGGTCGAAGCGGCCGGGGCGCAGCAGCGCGGGGTCGAGCTTCTCCAGGAGGTTGGACGCCGCCATCACGACGACGCGGCCGGAGGTGGCGAAGCCGTCCATCTCGACCAGCAGCTGGTTGAGCGTCTGCTCGCGCTCGGAGTTGTTGTCGGTGCCGCGGCGCGCGCCGACGGCGTCGAGCTCGTCGATGAAGACGATCGCCGGCTCGTGCTTGCGCGCCTCGCGGAAGAGGCGGCGGATGCGCGCGGCGCCGAGGCCGGCGAACATCTCGACGAACGAGGACGCCGACTGCGCGTAGAAGGTGGCGCCCGACTCGTGGGCGACGGCCTTGGCCAGCAGCGTCTTGCCGGTGCCGGGCGGGCCGTGCAGCAGGACGCCGGCGGGGACCGAGGCGCCGAGGCGGTGGAACTTGTCGGGATCCTTGAGGAAGTCGACGACCTCCTGGAGCTCCTTCTTGGCCTCGTCGACGCCGGCGATCTCGTCCCAGCGGACCTCGACGCCCGCGTCGGGGCTGATCTCGACCGGCTTGGTCTTCGGCATCGACTTCAGCGCCCGCCACATGACGACCGCGAAGAGGACGATGAACAGCAGGGAGGCGAAGCCCTGCCAGTCGTTGCCGAACTGCTGGATGCGCTCGGTGAAGCTGGGGCCGGGGATGCTGGTGGTCCCGGTGTACTTCTTCAGATCCCGCGTCGCCGCGGCGCCGGTGCTGTTGGCGGGCGTCGCGCTGGTGGCGCCCTTGGCCGTGCCGGCCGTGCCGGATGCGGGCGTGGACGACGTGGCGGTCACCTCCCTTCCATCGACCGCACCGCCCGAACCCTTGATTCCGCGGTCCGCTCAACCGGACTTCACGGCCCCTTGACAAAAGCGGACTCCGGTCCGCTATAGTGCTCAGAACGTAAACGGACTCCGGTCCACTCCACCACTCCCAGGAGCCTCTTCCCGATGAGCACCACCGCGCAGCAGATCCCCACCGACACCTACAACGTCGATCCGGTCCACTCGACCATCGGCTTCGGCGTCAAGTACAACGGCCTCGCCACCTTCCGCAGCACCTTCGAGAAGTTCGACGCGCAGCTGGCTGATGGCGTCCTCACCGGCTCGGCCGACGTCACGTCCATCGCCATCGAGGAGCCCAACTTCAAGGGCCACATCCTCACCGAGGACTTCTTCAACGCCGAGGTCACCCCGACCATCACGTTCCGCTCGACGGCCATCCGCGCCAACGACGACGGCACGGCCGAGGTCGACGGCGAGCTGACCATCAAGGGCACCACCAAGCCGGTCACCGCCACGGGCAACTTCGCCGCCGGCGCCGACCCGTACGGCAACGAGCGCGTCGCCTTCGAGCTCAGCACGAAGATCGACCGTCGCGAGTTCGGCATCACGTGGCAGAACGAGCTCCCCACCGGCGGTGACGCCGTGGCGTGGGACGTCACGCTGACCGTCGACCTGCAGCTCGTCAAGGCGGCGTAGAGCCACCATGTCGCCGATCCGCATCCTCGGGATCTCCGGATCCCTCCGGAGCGGGTCCCACAACACGAGTCTCCTCCGGGCGGCGGCGCAGTCGCTGCCGTCCGGGGTCGAGCTCGAGGTCTTCGAAGGCCTCAGGGACCTGCCCCCGTACGACGCCGACCTCGACGTCGAGCCCGTCCCCGCGCCCGTGGCGCGGCTGCGTGAGGCGATCGCGAACGCCGACGGCGTCCTGATCTCCACCCCCGAGTTCAACGGCTCGATCCCCGGCGCGCTGAAGAACGCGCTGGACTGGGCCTCCCGTCCCTTCCCCGAGAACGCCTTCCGTGGCAAGCCCACGTCGGTCATCGGCGCCTCCACCGGCCTCTTCGGCGCGGTCTGGGCCCAGGCCGAGACGCGCAAGGTCCTCGGCATCATCGGCGCCGACGTCCTCGACGGCGAGCTGCCGGTCGGCATGGCCCACACGGCCTTCGGCGACGACGGCCATCTGGTCGAGCCCGACCTCCGCACCGCCCTCGACGAGCTGTTGGGCGTGTTGGCCCAGCGCGTGGGAGCCCAGGAGTCCCAGGCGGCGGTTTAGGGTGCTCCATGTGGTCCCCCCATCGTTCGAGCTCCCGATGTCCGCGGCGCCGCCTGCCGAGCGCGAGCGCGCGGACGCGCGGCGCAATCGCGAGCGCATCCTCTGCGCGACCGAGCGGCTCGTCGAGCGGGTCGGGATCAACTGCTTCTCGATGGACGACGTCGCCGCCGAGGCGGGGGTCGGCAAGGGCACGCTCTACCGTCGCTTCGGCGACCGGGCGTCGCTCTTGCGGGCGCTCATCTCGGAGCCCGAGCAGGCCTTCCAGGAGTCGCTGATCCGCGGCGCGCCGCCGCTGGGTCCGGGCGCGCCGCCGGCCGAGCGCCTCCACGCGTTCGGCGAAGGCGTCCTGCACTTCCTCGACGGGCACGCGAAGTACATGCAGGCGGCCGAGATGCTCGGCAAGGGCGCGCGCTACAGCCACCCGGTCTACGCGTTCTACCGCACGCACGTCGGGCTGCTGGTGCGCCAGGCCGTCGGCGACCGGCCCAACACCGAGTACCTCATCGACGCGCTGCTGGGCCCGCTCGGGGCCGAGCCGTTCGTCTACCAGCGCGACGCGCGCGGCATGTCGCTCGACGAGGTCTGCGCCGGCTGGCACGCGCTCGTCGACGCGGTGCTGACCCCGCAGCCCTAGGCCGCGGCGACGCCCTCCGCCCGCAGGATCTCGGCCAGCGCCGCGCGGCCCACGTCGAGCTGCGTCTCGGTCGGCTCGCGCGTGCCGATCACCCGCTGCAGCTCGTAGCCCGGGCGCCGCAGGACGCGGGCGCCGAGCGAGCGCTCGTGGCGCTCGGACCACGCGAAGACCTCGACGGCCAGGCCGACGGAGGCCAGCGACACCATCGCGCCGGCCAGCGGGCCGGGCGTGTCGAGGACGCGCTGCAGCAGCGCGGTCCCGGCGAAGCTGGAGGCGAGCATCGGCGCCATCAGGTGCGAGCCGCAGCGGTCGTGCTCCTTGGCCGCCTCGCGCGCATCGGCGCCGCCCTGCTCGTAGGCGGCGATCGCCTTGTGCTCGACCCCGTGGTAGGCCGCCAGGTCGCCGCTGCGCAGCGCCATGAACGACGGCGCCAGCGAGAGCGCGGCCAGCGCGACCTCCCCGCCGGTGCCGCGCACGCGGCGGCGCAGCAGCGAGGTGCCGACCATGGTCGCCGCGGCGAAGCCGAAGAGGCGGCGGTCCTGCCACGGCAGCCGGACCTCGGGCAGCCCGAGCTTGACCAGCGGGATGACGACCATCGCCTCGGCGAGCCGGATCACGCCGCGCGCGCCCGGCACGCGCTGCACGGGACCGCCGACGTGCGGCTTGCGCCCCGAGGCGGCCTTGATCGTCCCGTCGTCGCACCGCACCGCGGCGGCCCACTGCGTCGGGCCGTGCACGAGCAGGCCGTTGCGCAGCGCCATCCCGCCGAGGCGCAGCGGTTGTGCGGGTCCTTGCTCGGTCATGCCAGCAGCTCCATCGCGATCGCACGGTAGGCCCGCGCGGCGAACCCGACGTCCTTGGCGGCGATCCGCTCGTCCTTGCCGTGGACGAGCGGCCACATCTCGTAGAGGTCCATCTCGCGCTGCGGGAAGAAGCCGTAGGCGACGCACTCGGGGAACGTCTCGCGGAAGGGGCGCGAGTCGGTGTAGGCCGGCAGCATCGTCGGGACCACGCGGCCCTCGGGATCCTCGGACGCGACCCACGTGCGGATCGCGTCCATGAGCGGCGACGACGTCGGCGAGCCGTTGCCGACGACCTCCTCCAGCCACGTCACCTCGTAGTCGTCGCCGAGGCCGTCGAGCATCTCCGCCAGCCGGCGCTCGGCGGTGTCGCGTCCGTAGCCCGGCGGCACGCGGCAGTCGACGGTGAGCACCGCCGAGCTGGGGATCACGTTGATCTTGGTCCCGGCGCTGATGATCGTCGGCGCGAAGGTGACCGAGACCATCGGCTCGGCGAAGGCCGCCAGGCGCGGGTCGACGGCGCGCAGCGCGTCGAGGTCGGCGACGCCCAGCGCGGCGAAGAGCGCCTGCGGCGCCTCGGTGAGGTCGAGCGACGGGCGGCGCTCGGCCAGCGCGGCCAGCAGCGGCGCGAGCTTGGGCAGCGCGTTGTCGGCGACGTTGGGCATCGAGGCGTGGCCGGCGCGGCCGCGGGTGGTCAGCGAGAGCCGGAAGACGCCCTTCTCGGCCGTGCACACGCCGTAGAGCCGGTCGTCGCCGTGCGGGATGACCGTGCCGCCGCCCTCGTTGAGCAGGTAGTCGCAGCGCACCAGCTCGGGGTGGTTCTCGGTGAGCCAGATCGCGCCGTCGTAGCCGCCGGTCTCCTCGTCGACGACGACGATGAGCAGCAGGTCGCCGTGCGGCGGGCGCCAGCCGCTGTGGGCCAGGTCGAGCGCGGCGGCGACCTCGGCCGCCGTCTGGGACTTCATGTCCTGCGCGCCGCGGCCCCAGACCTCGCCGTCGACCAGGTCGCCCGACCACGGGTCGCGCTGCCACTCGTCCGGATCGGCGAGCACCGTGTCGACGTGCGAGAGCAGCCCGAGCACCGGGCCGTCGGCCTGACCGCGCAGGCGCGCGACGAGGTTCGGGCGCTCCGCCGTGCGGCCGACGAGATCGACGTCGAAGCCCGCGTCGCGCAGCTCCGTGGCGAGCTCCTCCTGGAGCACGCGCTCGTCGCCGGGCGGGTTGACGGTGCGGTGGCGCAGGAGCTGCTGCAGCAGCGCGACGGCGCGCTCTTCGAGGGCCATGCGGAGACACTAACGCGGCGGGCTTCCCCGTCCCTAAGCATCTGCCGTATTGGCCTATACGCTGCGCGCCATGCGCAATTCCCCGGCATACCCAGCCGATAAGGGTGTTCCTGCCTATGCAGCCGAGTTCATCGGCACGCTGCTCCTGGTGCTCGCCATCACGGGGTTCGTCTCAGCCTCCGCGCCGCACGGCGTCGACCTGCTGAGCATCGCCACGGTCCACTTCCTGGCGCTGATGATGATCGTGTTCGCCATCGGCTCGATCTCGGGCGCGCACGTCAACCCGGCGATCACGCTGGCCCTGCTGGCGATCCGCCAGATCAGCCCGCGCGACGTCGGCGGCTACGTCGTCGCGCAGCTCGCCGGCGGCGTCGTCGGCGCCCTGCTGGCGCGGGCGTTCTACTCGACGACGGGCGGCTCGCTGAACTACGGCGCCGCGACCGTGAGCCCGACCTTCCTGCACGGCGGCAGCGTGTGGCTGGCCCTGCTGGCCGAGGCGATCGGCACCTTCGCGCTGATGTGGGCGGTCATGGGGACGGCCGTCAACCCGACCGCGCCGGCCGGCGTGGCGGGCCTGGCCATCGGCGGGGCGCTGGGCCTCGCGGTGCTCATCTTCGGCCCGGCGACCGGCGGCAGCTTCAACCCGGCGCGCTGGTTCGGCCCGGCGCTCGTGTCGGGCACCTGGAGCGACGGCTGGCTCTACGTGATCGGGCCGATCATCGGCGCCGGCGCGGCGGCCCTCAGCTACCTGGCGATCATGGGCGCGTCGGCCCGCACGGGGGCGCCCCAGGCCCCCGAGGTCGGCGAGTCGGCGGTGGCGTCGGCGAGGTGAGCACCGGGCGCCGTGGCGGTCCCGCCACGGCGCCTGCCACCCTAGGGAGCAGTGTCCGACCAGCTCTTCTCCCTCGGCGGCGACGAATCCCAGGAGCGCGGCGGTGTCGCGCCGCCGCCTCCGGGCTCGCCGCTGCCCGCGCGCATGCGCCCGTCCAGCCTGGCCGAGCTCGTCGGCCAGGAGCACGTTCTCGGCGAGGGCTCGGCGCTGCGGGTGGCGATCGAGCACGGCCGCCCGTTCTCGATGATCCTGCACGGGCCGCCCGGCACCGGCAAGACGACGCTGGCGCGCATCGTCGCCACCAGCGCCGACGCGGCCTTCGAGGAGCTGAGCGCGGTCCAGGCCGGCAAGGCCGAGGTGACGGCGGTGATCGCGCGTGCACGGGAACGCCGGCGCAGCGGCCGGGCGACTGTCCTGTTCCTCGACGAGATCCACCGCTTCAACAAGGCCCAGCAGGACGCGCTGCTGCCCGCCGTCGAGGAGGGCACGGTCACGCTGATCGGGGCGACGACCGAGAACCCGTACTTCTCGGTGAACTCCGCGCTGCTGTCGCGCTCGCAGGTGCTCGAGCTGCGCGCCCTGACCGCCGAGCACGTCGAGATCCTGCTGCGGCGCGCGATCGAGCAGGGCGAGCTGGGCGACGCGGAGGTGCAGGACGAGGCCGTGCTGTTCCTGGCGCAGCGCAGCGGCGGGGATGCGCGCAGCGCCTTGGGCGCCCTGGAGCTGGCGGCCGAGACGGCGGGTGAGCGCGGCCCCGTCACGCTGGCCGTCGCCGAGAGCGCGCTGCAGCGCAAGGCCGTGCGCTACGACCGCGACGGCGATCAGCACTACGACCTGATCTCGTCGTGGATCAAGGCCACGCGCGCCAGCGATCCCGACGCCTCGCTCTACTACCTGGCGATCATGCTGGAGGGCGGCGAGGACCCGCGCTTCATCACGCGCCGGATGGTCATCCTGGCCTCGGAGGACATCGGCAACGCCGACCCGCAGGCGCTGGTGGTCGCGACATCGACCGCGGCCGCCATCGACCTCATCGGCCTGCCCGAGGGCGCGCACGCGCTGGCGCAGTGCGCCGTCTACCTCGCGCTGGCGCCCAAGTCCAACGCCTCCTACCTGGCGCTCGGCGCGGCGCGCGCCCACGTGCGCGAGCACGGCGCCCAGCCGCCGCCGACCTACCTGCGCTCCGGCCCGCTGCAGGAGGCCGGCTACGACTACCCGCACGACCGGCCCGGCCACGTCGGCCCGCAGGACGTCATGCCGCCGCCGCTGTCGGGCACGCGCTTCTACCGCCCCGACGAGAACGAGCCGGAGATGATCGCGCGGCTCGCGGCGATCCGCCGGGCGCGGGGGTTGCCGGAGTAGTGCACCGGGCCGACGGCCGCGCCTGAGAAGATCGGCGCGTGGCCGACGCCTTGCCCGACGACGCGCCGACCCTGCGCTCCGTGGCCCCCGCCACGGGCCGGGAGCTGGGCGCGGTCCCGATCGCCGACGAGCGCACCGTGCGCGCGGCGGTCGACGAGGCCGCGGCCGTGCAGCGGCTGTGGGCGCAGCTGCGCCTGGAGGACCGCGCGCGCTACATGGCGCGAGCCGCACAGGCGGTGATCGACGAGGCCGCCGAGCTGGCCGAGCTGATCTGCCGCGAGCAGGGCCGGCCGCGGGCGGAGGTCGAGCTCGGTGAGATCTTCCCCGCGATCGAGACGCTGCAGTGGCTGGCCGAGGCCGGGCCGCGGATCCTCGCTGGGGAGCGCGCCGGCCTCTCGCGCGTCGTCCGCCCGCTCACCCGCGCGCGCTGGAGCTACGAGCCGCTGGGCGTCGTCGCCGTCCTCGGCCCGGCCGCCGAGCCGTTCGCGACGCCGCTGGGCGACGTCGCCGTCGCGCTGATGGCCGGCAACGGCGTCGTGCTCAAGCCGTCGCCCCACGCGGCCCTGGCCGGCGACCGGATCGGCCGCGTCTTCGCCCGCGCCGGCCTGCCCGAGGGCCTGCTGCGCGTCGTGCACGGCCACGCCGCGACGGGCGCCGCGCTGGTCGAGGCGCCGGTCGCCCAGGTGCGCTTCACCGGCTCGGCGCCGGCGGGCGCCCAGGTGCTCGAGGCGTGCGCGCGCGACGTCAAGCGCGCGGTCGCCGAGCTGGGCGGCCAGGACGCCGCGATCGTCTGCGCCGACGCCAACCTCGCCCGCGCCGTCGAGGGGATCGTCTGGGGCGCGTTCGCCAACGCCGGCCAGTCGGGCGGATCGATCGAGCGCGTGTACGTCCTGGCCGAGGTCGCCGAGCGGTTCATGAAGGACTTCGTCGCCCGGACCCGCGCACTGCGCGTCGGCGACCCCGCCGACCCCGCGATCGACATCGGTCCGCTGGTCGGCGGCGAGCGGCTGCGGCGCGTGGTCGAGCTGCTCGACGACGCCGTGGCCCGCGGCGCGGTCCTGCACTGCGGCGGCCCGGTCACCGTCGCCGGGCTCGCCGGCGCCTTCTGCGCGCCCGCGGTGCTGACCGGCGTGCCGGCGGGCGCGCGGCTGGCCCGGGAGGAGGTCCCGGGACCGGTCATCGCGGTCACGGTCGTCGAGCGCGAGGAGGACGCGATCGCCGCGGTCAACGACAGCACCTTCGCGCTCGGCGCGTCGGTCTGGACCGCTGATCGCTACAAGGGCCGGCGCATCGCGCGCGAGCTGCGCGTCGGCATGGTGTGGATGAACGACCACCTGGTCGCCCGCAGCGCGCCGCAGCTGCCGTGGGGCGGCGTCCGCGGCTCGGGCCTCGGGCGGGCGCGGGGCGCGATCGCGCTGCGCACCTGCGCGGAGCCGAAGGTCGTCACCTGGGATCCGCCGCTGGGCCGCGCGTTCTGGTGGTTCCCGTACGACGCGGCGCTGGCGCGCACCGGGCGGGCCGTGGCGCGGCTGCGCTCGACCCGCGACGCCGATCGCGAGCGCGGCCTGCGCGAGGGCGCCCGGCCGGCGATGCGCGTGGCGGCGCGGACCGCGCGCGCCCTGCGCCGGCGCTGAGCCGTAGGGGGTGACGGACTGCCCGTCCGTCACCCACCTGGCGCATCTCCCGGTCGACGCCTCCCGCCATCCGGTGCTGACGGGCGCCAACCTAGGTCCGTGGGTGAGCGCCGTGGACGCGGCGACGCAAAGTGCATCGGTTCGTGCCACAAACGTGCAGGTGTCCGCCATCGCGCTCCGGGCGTCGTGCGCGGCGACGCGCCCGCAATCCGCCGCGACCCGTTCGCCGCACTAGGATGCGCGTTCGCCATGCCGAACGAGACAGTCAAGGTGGTCGGAGGCAACCTCCGCCGCCTGCGCGCCGAGCACGGCCAGTCGCTGTCCGATCTCGCCCGGACGTCGGGCGTCGCCAAGGCGACGCTGTCGGCGCTGGAGGGCGGGCGCGGCAACCCGACGATCGAGACGCTGTCGGCGATCGGCGCCGCGCTGGAGGTTCCGCTGGGCGACCTCATCACCGCGCCCGATCCCGAGCCCGTGACGGTCGTCCGCAACGACGAGGGCACCGCGCTGGCCGGCACCGGCCACGACGTGCGGCTGATCGCGCGCCTGCCCCAGGGCGGCACGGTCGAGGTCTACGAGGCGCAGTGGCCCAAGCGCGCGTCGCACACCGCGGGCTCCCACGGCCCCGGGACGCGCGAGCACGTCTTCGTCACGCGCGGCGGGCTGAAGGTCGGGCCGGTCGGGCGCGAGGTCGGGCTGGCCGGCGGCGACTGGGCGACGTTCGCCGCCGACGAGCCGCACCTCTACGAGGCGCGCGCGGGCACGCGGGCGCTCTTGCTGATGCACTGGCCGCCCGGCGTTCAGGCCGCGGCCGAGCGCCCCGGCGCCGACGACGGCACGTAGCGCATCCGCCCCGGCAGCAGGGGCACGAGCACGCGCTTGACGTACTCGGCGCCGCCGCGCACCGCGAGCGCGCGCGCCGGATCCCACGAGAAGCCGTAGCCGCGGCGGATCGGCCGCGGCAGCAGGCCGACGGTGATGAAGTTCGCCAGCTCCAGCAGCGGGCGCGCCTTCAGCGGCAGCGGCGGCCGCAGGACGATGTCGATGCCGACCTCGCGCGCCGTGGGCGTCACGACGAGGTCGCCCGAGCGGAGCATCCCCTTCATGTAGGTCTCGAAGTCGGTCCACGTGGCGGGCATGTCGGCGTCGGCGAGGCCGAAGAGCCGGCCGACCACGCGGTAGTCGGCCCAGTAGGCGTCGCGCTCGGCGCGGCTCAGGGGCCGGACGTAGCGCTCGTAGACCAGGACAGCCGAGTCGACCAGGCAGGCGACGATCCACAGCAGCATCTCCGGGTCGTCGGCCGCCCACGGCGTCCCGGCGGGGAAGCGCCCGGCGGCGTGGGGCAAGGTGCCGCGCGCCCGGGCGTGCATGGCGCGCACGCCGCGCGTCATCCGGTCGGCCTCGGCACGCGGACCCCAGACGATCGCGTCCATGACCTGGGCCGTGCGCCGCAGCCGCTCGTAGGGATCGCCGAGCGCGCCGGTCGCCATGAAGAAGCCCTCGAAGGCGACCGGATGGGCGGCCATCATCAGCAGCGCGCGCGGGCCTGACAGCGCGACGACCCGCTCGCGCTGGACGCGGCGCAGGACCGAGGCGTCGGTGAAGTAGGTCGATGTCGGCATGGCGCTCACCTCACGGTACGGCCCTCTACCCTGTCCTGGATGCCTGCCGCCGCCTATGAGGGAAAGGAGTGCGTGTGCCAGTTCAAGCGCGGGGTCTGTGACCAGACCTGCGTGCGCGACATGCTGGACACGCCGTTCTACATCGCCTGCCTGAAGCTGCGAGGCCGGCGCTGCCTGGTCATCGGCGGCGGGGCGATGGGCCTGGAGAAGACCGAGGGGCTGCTCGCCTGCGACGGCGACGTCACGGTCATCTCCCCCGACGCGGGGCCCGAGCTGGAGGCGCTGGCCGCCGAGGGCTCGATCCGCTGGGAGCAGCGCAGCTACGCCGGGCCGGAGGACCTCGAAGGCATCTTCATGGTCATCGCGTGCACCGACAACACGGACACCAACATCGCGATCTACGAGGACGCCGAGCGCCGCGCGATGTTGGTCAACATCGTCGACGTGCCGCCGCTGTGCAACTTCATCCTCCCCGCGATCGTGCGCACCGGCCCGCTGGCCATCGCGATCTCGACCGCCGGGGCCTCACCCGCGCTGGCCAAGCGGATGAAGCGCGAGATCAGCGTCCAGTTCGGCGAGGACTACGCCCGCCTGGCGGTCATGCTCAACGACGTCCGCGGCTGGGCCAAGGGCACGCTGCCGACCTACCAGGACCGCAAGGACTTCTTCGAGTCGATCGTCAACGGCGATCCCGACCCGATCCAGCTCATCCGCGCCGGCGACGAAGCGCGCCTGCTCGACATCATCGCCGCCGCGCAGCGCGAGCACACGCCGGCGACGGCGTAGCAGCACCCGCCCTCATCCCTGCCTCCGTCTAGAGTCGGGCGCCATGGCCGATGACCGCCTCACGCACCTCGACGAGCACGGCGACGCGCGGATGGTCGACGTCGGCGGCAAGGAGGTGACGGCGCGGCGGGCGGTGGCGCAGGCGGTCGTGCGGATGTCGCCGGCGACGGCGAAGCTGGTCGCGGGCGGCGATGCGCCGAAGGGCGATGTGCTCGCCACGGCGCGGATCGCGGGCGTCATGGCGGCCAAGAAGACCGGCGAGCTGATCCCGCTCTGCCACCCCATCGGGCTCGACCTGATCGACCTCGACGCGACCGTCGAGGTCGCCGCCGGGACGGTCACGATCACCGCGACGGCGGGCGTCACCGCGCGCACCGGGGTCGAGATGGAGGCCATGGTCGCGGCGTCCGTCGCGGCCCTCACGGTCTACGACATGGTCAAGGGCGTCGAGCGCGGCGTGGCGGTCGAGCAGGTCGTCCTGCTGGAGAAGTCCGGCGGGCGCAGCGGCACGTGGCGCCGCTGAGGCTTACGCTGCACCCGTGCGCACCTGCGTCCTGACCGTGTCGACGTCGGTCTCCCGGCGCGCGAGCGAGGACGAGTCCGGTCCGCTGCTCGCGCGGCTCGCCGACGAGGCGGGCGCCGACGTCGAGGCGATGGAGGTCGTCCCCGACGACTACGCGCTGATCGAGGATCGGCTGCATCACTACGTCGACGACCACTTCGCGCTGATCTTCACCACCGGCGGGACGGGCTTCACGCCCGACGACGTCACGCCCGAGGCGACGCTCGCCCTGATCGAGCGCGAGGCGCCCGGCATCGCCGAGGCCATGCGCGCCGAGTCGGCCAAGCACACCCCGATGGGGATGCTGTCGCGCGGCGTCGCCGGCATCGCCCACCGCACGCTGATCATCAACTTCCCGGGAAGCCCCAAGGCCATCGTGGAGCTCTTCCCCGTCGTGGCGCCCGTGCTGGAGCACGCGGTGCGCACGCTGCAACGCGCCGATGGCGGACCCGGCCATTGAGCTGGAGGGCCTGACGCGCCGCTACGGCGACCGTGAGGCCCTCTCCGACGTGACCCTGACGCTGCCCGCCGGCCAGACGCTCGTCGTCTTCGGCCCCAACGGCGCGGGCAAGACGACGCTGCTGCGCGTGCTCGCCACGCTCCTGCGCCCGCACGCCGGCACCACGCGCATCCTCGGCCATGCGCTCCCCCAGGAGAGCTGGGCGGTCCGCGGGCGCATCGGCTTCCTCGGCCACGCCTCGCTGCTGTACCGCGATCTCACCGCGCGCGAGAACCTCACCTTCCACGCGCGGCTGCACGGCACGCCGCCCGCGCGGGTCACCGAGCTGCTGGCCGCCGTCGGCCTCAAGAACCGCGCCGACGACCCGGTCCACACCTACTCGCGCGGCATGGTCCAGCGCGCCGCGGTCGCCCGCGCGGTCCTGCACGATCCGGAGCTGCTGCTGCTCGACGAGCCGACCGCGAACCTCGACCCGCACGCCACCGAGATCGTCGAGCCGCTGATCGGCGCGACCTCGGGGCGGACGCGCGTCGTCACCAGCCACGACCCCGTCGGCGGCCTGCAGGGCGCCGACCTCGCCCTCGGCCTGCGCGCCGGGCGGACCGAGCTGCTGGAGCCCGCGGCCGGCGTCAGCCGCGAGGCCATCGGAGCGCTGTACACGTGAGCGAGCGCAAGCCGCCGCCGATGCGCGCCGCCGTCGGCGCGCTGCTGCGCAAGGAGCTGCGCCTGGAGCTGCGCACGCCCCAGGTGATCCCCGCGATGG
>DASYBY010000140.1:0-8760 GCA_036500525.1 Baekduia sp.
ACGATCTCGGGATGGTGCAAGGCGTAGGCGATCGCGACGCGCATGTCGGGCAGGCCGAGGTGCGCGAGCTGCGCGCCGTCGGCGGTCTCCACGAGGCCGTGGACGATCGACTGCGGGTGCACGACGACGTCGATCTTGTCGTAGGGCACGCCGAAGACGTGGTGGGCCTCCATGACCTCGAAGCCCTTGTTCATCAACGTGGCCGAGTCAATGGTGATCTTGCCGCCCATCGCCCAGGTCGGGTGGTTGAGCGCCTGCTCGACGGTGACGTCGCTCAGCTCGGCGAGGCTGCGGCCACGGAACGGGCCACCGGAGGCGGTGATCGTCATGCGGTCCAGCGCCCCGGGCGGGACAGCGCGCAGCAGGTGGTGCAGCGCGGTGTGCTCGGAGTCGACGGGCAGCAGCTGCGCGCCGGTGGCCTCGGCCAGCTGGGTGACCAGCTCGCCGCCGACGACCAGCGACTCCTTGTTGGCCAGCGCGAGGTCGATGCCCTCGCCCAGCGTGGTGACCGTCGGGCCGAGGCCGGCCGAGCCGACCAGCGCGTTGAGCACCAGGTCGGCGCCGGACTCGAGGATCAGCTGGACGAGGCCCTCGGCGCCGGTGAGCACCTCGCCGTCGGTCCAGGCCTCCGCGGCGCGGGCCGCGGCGTCACGATCGGCGAGCGCGATGCGGCGCACGCCGGTGCGTGTGGCCTGCTCGATCAGGGTCTCCCACGAGCGCCCTGCGCTCAGCCCGACGATCTCGAGATCATCGGTGCGGGAGACCACGTCGAGCGCCTGGGTGCCGATCGACCCGGTGGAGCCGAGCACGAGGAGGCGTCGGGGCATTCCCGAGAAGGGTAGCCGTGGGGACCTCAAGGCTTCATCAAACCTGGCGGCGGGCCGCCAGGGCGGCGACCGCGGGCGCCAGCGCGGCGTCGTCGGGGACCGCCGTGCGCGCCAGCCACGGGACCCGCGCGATGGCGGTCGGGCGCCGGCCGCCGAGGATCCCGCCGACCAGCGCGGTCAGCAGCGCCACGCCCCCGCCGCCCAGCCGCACGGCGGCGCGCATGCCCTCGCTGGGGTCGTCGTGCCGGTACAGGACCGCCATCAGCGCGTCGACCACCGCGCGTCCGTCGTGGGCGACGCCGTGAAACGGCGGCGTCCAGTCCTCGGCGTGGTCGGTGACGAGGTGGTGCAGCGGCTTGCCGTCCAGCGCCGCGGAGGCCAGGTCGGCCACGACGACCGCGGAGAACCCGAGCGACAGGGCGGCAACGCGGCGGGCGCGCGGATCGGCCTCGCCCCAGCCGATCGCGAGCGCGGCGGCCAGCGGAGGGTCGCCCGCGCCGCCCGCGCCGAGCACCGCCGCGGTCATCGCGCCGGTCGGCCCGACGCCCTCCAGCACCCGGTCGCGCTTGATCTCCCGCGGTGCGCGCCCGACCCAGGGCAGGCCGAGGGCCTCGCCGACCGCGACGCCCAGCAGCCCGCCGCGCAGCGCGTCGGTCAGGTCAGCGCGAGCCACACGTAGTAGCCCGTGACGGCGGTGAACATCACGGCGTCGAGGCGGTCCAGGGCGCCGCCGTGGGCGCCGAAAAGCGTGCCGGTGTCCTTGGTGCCCGCGTCGCGCTTGAGGTAGGACTCGAAGAGGTCGCCCAGCGGCGCGGCGATCGCGATCGACACGCCGAGGATCGCGCCCTTGGTGCCGCCGAACCACTCCTGGCTGAGCCCCGCCCACCACACCGCGGCGGTGCAGAGCAGGATGCCGATCGCCAGGCCCTCGACGGTCTTGTTCGGCGAGATCGACGGCGAGAGCGGCCGGCGCCCGAACGCACGCCCGCCGAGGTAGGCGCCGGTGTCGCCGACGAACGTCCCCAGCAGCACCGCGAAGACCAGCCCGCCGCCGTGCGGCAGGTCGCGCAGCAGCACGGCGTGCGCCAGCGCCAGCCCGATCCACGCCAGCCCCATCAGCGTGACCGAGATCGCCGGCGCGCCGCCCCCGCGCGCCTGGTTGACGGTCACCAGGAACACGAACGGGATGCACGCCATGAAGACGAGCAGGACCGTTCCGCGGTCGCCCAGCGACGCGGCGACCAGCAGCCCGACGAAGCCGACCGCGCCGGCCAGCCGCGCCGGCCGCGCGCGCTCGAAGAGCGTGAACAGCTCGTGCAGGCAGATCAGGCCGAGGAGGCCGATGCCGACCTGGAAGACCGTGCCGCCGAGCGCGACCATCGCCAGCGCGACGACCAGTGCCGGGATCGCGACGAGGATCCGCGCGCCGAGGTCCGAGCCGCCGCCGCTGCGGCGCCGTGCCCGCCCACCGCCGCCGCCGTCCCCACCGCCGGCGGACCGCCGCTGCCGTGCGGGCCGTCCGCGCCGTGGCTGCGGCACGGCTCAGCGCCCCCCGAAGCGGCGCGTGCGCGCGGAGAACTCGTCGAGCGTCGCCGTGAACGCCTCCCGCGAGTAGTCGGGCCACAGCTCGTCGCGGAAGACCAGCTCCGAGTAGGCCGACTGCCACAGCAGGTAGTTGCTCATCCGCTGCTCACCGCTGGTGCGGATCACGAGATCGGGGTCGTGCATGTCCGGCGCGTAGAGCAGCCGGCGGAAGTCCTCTTCGGTCCCGCCTTCGAAGCGCGCAGCGGCGTCGACGATCTCCGCCCGCCCGCCGTAGTTGAAGGCGACGAACAGCGTGATGCGGTCGTTGCCGGCGGTCTCGGCCTCGGCCCAGTCCATCTGCTCCAGCAGCGCCGGGGCGACGCGGTCGCGCCGCCCGATGAAGCGCATGCGCACGCCCTCGGCCTTGAGCTCCGGCGTCTCGGACAGGATCCGCTGGGAGAACATGCGCATGAGCGCCGTGACCTCCTCGGCCGACCGCGACCAGTTCTCGGTGGAGAACGAGTAGACCGTGAGCTCGCGGACGCCCAGCTCCGCGGCGTCGCGCAGCCGGGCCTTCACCACGTCGGCGCCGGCCTTGTGCCCCTCCGCGACGGGCAGGCCCCGCGCCTGCGCCCAGCGGCCGTTGCCGTCGGTGATGATGGCGACGTATCTCGGACCCCCGCCGGAGTCGGAGTCGCTCAAACCTCGAGGATCTCTTCCTCTTTGGCCTTGAGGAGGACGTCCAGCTCGGCGATCTTGCCGTCGGTGAGCTTCTGCAGCTCCTGCTCGCCGCGGCGCTCGTCGTCGGCGCCGACGTCGCCCTCGTCCTTGAGGCCCTTGAGGTCGTGCATGATGTCGCGCCGCACGTTGCGGACCGAGATCCGGCCGTCCTCGGCCAGGCCGCGCACGATCTTGACAAGGTCGCGCCGGCGCTCCTCGTTGAGCTCCGGGATCGACAAGCGGATGATCCGGCCGTCGTTGCTCGGCGTGAGCCCGACGTCGGACTCCATGATCGCCTTCTCGATGATCTTGATGGACGACGCGTCGTAGGGCTGCACCGTGATCAGGCGCGCCTCGGGGACGTTGATGGTCGCCAGCTGCTTGACCGGCGTCAGCGCCCCGTAGTAGTCCACCATGATGCGGTCCAGGACGGACGGGCTCGCCCGACCGGTGCGGACCGAGGAGAACGTGTTCTGCGCCGCGTTCACCGCGGCCGTCATGCGCTCGCCGGCATCCACCAGCAGCTCGTCGATCAACTCACTCATGAATCTCCTGCCCGCATGACGGTGGATTCTTCCGCAGTCCGGCCGTAGGTCGTCATGCGGCTGCTTCCGGCTTGACGAGGGTGCCCACTCGCTCGCCGGACACTATCCGCTCGATGTTCTGCTCGTCGTCCATGTTGAAGACGTGGATCGGCAGCCGGTTCTCCATGCAGAGCGTGAGCGCCGTGGCGTCCATCACCCGCAGGCCGCGCCGCAGCGCCTCCATGTGCGTGATCTCGGGGATCAGCACCGCGTCGCGATCCTCACGGGGATCGGCGGTGTAGACGCCCTCCACCCCGTTCTTGGCCATCAGGATCGCCTCGGCGTGGATCTCGACCGCCCGCAGCGCCGCCGCGGTGTCGGTCGTGAAGAACGGGTTGCCCGTGCCCGCGGCGAAGATGACGACGCGCCCCTTCTCGAGGTGGCGCATCGCGCGGCGGCGGATGTAGGGCTCGGCGACCTCGGCGACGGTGATCGCGCTCTGCACGCGCACGTGGACGCCCTGGGTCTCCAGGGCGTCCTGCAGCGGCAGCGCGTTGAGGACCGTCGCGAGCATCCCCATGTAGTCCGCGGTGGCGCGGTCCATGCCGGCCGCCGCGCCCTTCATCCCGCGGTAGATGTTGCCCGCACCCACCACGATCGCCAACTCGACCCCGCGGTCGTGGACCGCCTTGATCGATGCGGCGACCGCCCGGAGACGCTCCGGGTCGGTGCCGTAGTCCTGCGAGCCCATCAGGGACTCCCCCGAGAGCTTCAGCAGGACGCGCTGGAAAACAGGATCAGCCAAACCGAGGCGATCCTAGGGGGCCGCGCGGGCGGATCGCTACTCGCCGACCGCGAAGCGGACGAAGCGCTTGACCACGACGTTCTCGCCGGTCTTCGCCGAGAGGTCGCCGCGGAGCTGCTCGATCGTCTTGCCGTCGTGCTTGTCGGGGTTGACGTGCGGCTGGTTGAGCAGCACGACATCCGCGTACCACTTCTTCAGCTGACCCTCGACGATCTTCGGCCGGATGTTCTCCGGCTTGTCGGCGGCCATCTCCTCGAAGACGCGGATCTCGCGGTCCTTGTCGGCCTGCGGCACGTCGTCCTCGCTGACGAACTGCGTCTGCGGCGAGGCGGCGATGTGCAGGGCCAGGTCCTTGGCGAACGCGATGAAGTCGTCGTTCTTGGCGACGAAGTCCGTGTTGCACTCGACCTGCACGAGCACGCCGACCTTGCCGGTGGCGTGCACGTAGCTCTGGACCGTGCCCTCGGTCGTCTCGCGCCCGGCGAGCTTGCCGAGCTTGTTGCCCATCTTGACCCGGAGCAGCTCCGTGGCCTTGTCGATGTCGCCCTGGGACTCCACCAGGGCGTTCTTGCAGTCCATCATGCCGGCGCCCGTCTTCTCGCGAAGAGCCTTGACGTCGGCAGCGCTGATCGTGGTGCTCACGGTGGCTGTGCTCCGGTTCGAAGGGAAGGGTGGTTACTCGGCCGGCGCGGCGGGCGCCGCCGGCGGTGCGTCGGTGCCCTCGACCGCGTCGGTGATCGGCGTCTCGACCGTCGAGGCGGGATCCGGCGTCTGGTCCTGGGCGGCCGGCGCGGGGGCCAACTGGCCGCCGGGGCGCGACTGCACCTCGTCGGTGTTGGCGGCCGGGGTGGCGTGCGCCGTGGCGGCGGCCTCCTCGGCGGCCTTGGCCTCGGCGGCGGCCTGGCGGCGCTCGGCCTCTTCGGCCTCGCGGCGGGCGTCGTCCTCGGCCTTGCGGGCCGCGGCGGCCTCCTGCTCACGGGCGATGCGGGCCTCTTCGGCCGCGCGCCACTGACCGGCACCCTCGGCGATGGCGTTGCCCAGCGCGCGGGTGATGACGTCGCAGGAGCGGATCGCGTCGTCGTTGCCGGGGATCACGAAGTCGACGCCGTCGGGGTCGCAGTTCGTGTCGACCAGGCCGATCAGCGGGATGCGCAGGCGCTGGGCCTCGCGGACGCCGATGAGCTCGGTCTTGAGGTCGACGACGAAGATCGCGTCGGGCGTGCGCGTCATGTTCTTGACGCCGCCCAGGTTGGCGCGGAGCTTCGCGAGGTCGGCCTCGGAGGAGAGACGCTCACGGGTCGGCAGCAGCGCGAGCTGGCCGTCGGCCTCGTAGCGCTCGAGATCGTGCAGGCGCTTGATGCGCTGGTTGATCGTCTGGAAGTTGGTCAGTAGACCACCGAGCCAGCGGTGGTTGATGTGCGGCATGCCGCACGCCTCGGCGACTTCCTTGACGGAGTCGCGGGCCTGCTTCTTGGTGCCGACGAAGAGGACCGTGCCGCCGCGGGCGGACAGGTCGTTGACGAACTCCTGCGCGTTGCGCAGCAGGCGCTCGGTCTGCAGCAGGTCGATGATGTAGATCCCGCCGCGCTCGCCCCAGATGAAGCGGCGCATCTTCGGGTTCCAGCGGCGCGTCTGGTGACCGAAGTGAACTCCGGCCTCCAGCAGCTCACGAATGCCAACGTCGGTGTCGGCCATGGAGGTGCTCCCTTATGTAAGTGAAAGACGATGCCCGTCGGCGGTCGCGGGGCCCACGCAGGTGCGCGAGCAGGGTCGCGGCCGGGTGATCCGGCGGGGTAGTAGGACTTGGAGCCGACCATTCTAGACGACCGCCCGAGGCCCCGCCGCTAGGGTCCTGGGGATGGAGCTCCACCCGCTCGCCCAGGCGTTCGCCGGCGTCGCCGACGACTACGAGCGCGGCCGGCCGGGCTACTCGGCCGAGGCCGTCGACGCGATCCGCATGGGCCTGATGCTCGATGCGGGGGCGCGGATCGCCGACGTCGGCGCCGGGACCGGCAAGCTCACCCGCGCCCTCTCGGCGGCGGGGTTCGACGTCGTGGCGATCGAGCCGCTGGCCGGGCTGCGCAAGCGGCTGCAGGCGATGCAGCCGGGGATCGTCGCGCTGGAGGGCACCGCCGAGGCGATGCCGCTGGAGGACGCGTCGGTCGACGTCGTCGCCTCCGCCGACGCCTTCCACTGGTTCGACGCCGAGCGCGCCGTGCCCGAGCTGGCGCGCGTGATCCGCCCGGGCGGCGGCCTCGCGCTGCTGTGGAACCAGCCCGCCGAGGGGCGCACGGCCCCGCCGGCCTGGCAGACCGAGCTGGACGAGCTGCTCGTGTCGGTGCGCCCGGAGCACCCGGCGTTCTCGGGCGACCAGGGGCGCGGCGCCGTCTCCGCCTCGCCCGAGTTCGAGACCATGCACTACGCCGAGGTGCGCAGCGTCCACGAGGCCGACCGCGACGGCCTGGTGGCCGCGATCGCGTCGATGAGCTTCGTCAGCGCGCTGCCCCAGGCCGAGCGTGCGGCGCTGCTCACGCAGGCCGGGGCGATCTTCGACCGCGCCGGCGTCACGAAGGTCGAGGCGCCGCTGCGGACGACGATCTGGACGTCGCGCCGCCGCTAGGCGGGCGGCGGGGCCGGCCGTCCGCGGGCGCGCTCCAGCGCCGCGGCCAGGTCGGCGGGGAGCGGGCTCTCGATCGAGATCGGCTCGCCGGTGACGGGATGGTCGAACGACAGCCGCGCGGCGTGCAGGAACTGGCGCTGCAGCCCGAGCAGCCCGGCGCGTCCGTACTCGGGATCGCCGACGACCGGATGGCCGATCGCCTGCAGGTGCACGCGGATCTGGTGCGTGCGCCCGGTGTCGAGCTTGACGCGCAGCAGCGTCGTGGCCGGCAGCGCCTCGAGCATCTCGAAGTGCGTGCGCGCCTCGCGCGGCACGTCGGTGTCGGTGGAGATGCGCGTCCGCACACGCCGGTCGCGGCCGATCGGCGCCTCGATCGTCCCCGTCTTGGCCGGCGGACGGCCCTCGACGAGCGCGCGGTACTCGCGGACGATGTCGCGGCGCTGCAGCGCGGCCTTCAGCGTCTCGTGCACCGCGTCGGACTTCGCGACGACCAGCAGGCCGGACGTGTCGCGGTCCAGCCGGTGCACGAGCCCCGCGCGCCAGTCGTCGCGGCCGCCCGCGGCGCGCCCCTCCAGCGCCTGCGACAGCGTGCCGGTCTGGTGGCCGCGCGCGGGATGGACGACGAGGCCCGCGGGCTTGTCGACCACCAGCAGGTGCTCGTCCTCGTAGGGGACGTCGAAGTCGACGGTCGCGCCGACGTCGGTGGGCGCGACGACCTCCTCGACCTCCTCGACCGTGACCTGCTCGCCGGCCACGACCTTGTGGCGCTTGGGCAGGATCTCGCCGTCGACGCGCACGAGCCCCTCGTCGATCAGCCGCGCGGCGCGCGAGCGGGAGCCCAGCGGCTCGGCCAGGAGGGCGTCCAGCCGCTGGCCCGCGTCAGCGGCGTCGACGGTCAATGTCATGGTCATGGACGTGGGCGCCCCGCGTCAGCTTCGGTGACCGTCAGCTGCACGCTCATGGGCATCCTGTTGCTCGATGACCCACAGCAGCACGAGCACGCCGAAGGTGATGGACATGTCGGCGACGTTGAACTCGGGCCATGCGGGAAGCTTGATGAAGTCGGTGACCGCGCCGTCGCGCACGCGGTCGATGATGTTGCCCAACGAGCCGCCCAGCAGCATGCCGGTCGGCAGCCAGATCAGGCGCTTGTCGGCGTGGGTGAAGAAGTAGACCAGCAGCGCGCCGAGGGCGACCGCGACCAGCGCGACGACGATCAGCCCGCCGCCGGAGAACGCCCCGAAGGCGACGCCGGAGTTGCGCGAGTGGACGATCGAGACGCCCGGCAGGACGGAGTCCTCCTCACCGATGGCAACCCCGCCGCGCACCAGCGCCTTGGTGACCTGGTCGAGGGCGATGACGGCGACGAGCACCGCCACGGCGCGTGCCCACGCCCGTGCACGCACGCCGGTCAACCGCGGATGAGCTGCACGACGACGTCACCGACGATGATGAGCACCAGGATGCCGACCATCGGGCTGAGGTCGAGCGGGCCGAACGACGGGATGAACCGCCGGAAGATCGCCAGGTAGGGCTCGCACACGTCGCGCAGGAAGTCGAGGACCCCGCGCGACCACCGCGAGTACGGCAGCCGCCCGCCCACGTTGAAGTACATGGACGTGAAGATGTAGGCGATGATCAGGATCGTGTAGACCCAGATCAGGGCCTCGGCGAAGCTCGCGACCTGGTCGCGGGCGGTGGCGAGGATGAGCATCAGGCGCGAACCCCCAGCACGGCGTC
>DASYBY010000141.1:0-2005 GCA_036500525.1 Baekduia sp.
GACCCAGAAACGCTCGCGGTCGCGTCCTGGCCGCCTGGCCAATACCATCCCGTGCGGTGCCGATCCGCGTCCTCGTGGTGTCGTGGGAGTACCCGCCCATCGTCGAGGGCGGGCTCGCGCGCGCCGTCCGCAAGCTGAGCGAGTCCCTGGTCGCCGACACCGACGTCGAGGTGCACGTCCTCACGCGGGCGGGCGAGCGCGGTCCGCTCGACGAGGTGCGCCACGGCGTGCACGTCCACCGCGTCCGCGAGCCCCACTACCCGACCGCGCTGCCCGAGTTCGTGCAGTGGGTCGGGCGCATGAACCACGACCTGCTCGAACGCGGTCGCGCGCTGATCGAGGAGTACGACTTCGACCTCGTCCACGGCCACGACTGGCTGGTCGCCGCCGCCGCCAAGCGGCTGGCCGACCGCATCGGCGCGCCGTTCGTGACGACCGTCCACGCGACCGAGCACGGCCGCCACCAGGGCTGGGTCCACAAGCCGCCGCAGTCCGACATCCACCGCACGGAGCGCTGGATGGTCCACGTCGCCGACCAGGTGCTTGTGTGCTCGCACTACATGCGCGGGCACGTGGCCGACGTCTTCGGGATCGACGAGGACCGCGTCGCCGTCGCGCCCAACGGGATCGACCCGGGCGACCTGCAGCCGGTCCACGACCTCACGACGCTCCGCGCCCAGTTCGCGCAGCCCGACGAGAAGCTCGTGCTGCTCGTCGGCCGGCTCGTCTACGAGAAGGGCTTCCAGCACGCGCTGGAGGCGCTGGCCGGACCCGACGGCGTGATCGCGCGCGTCGGCGGCGTGCGCTTCCTCGTCGCCGGCTCGGGCACGCACGAGTGGGAGCTCAAGGACCAGGCGCGCCGGCTCGGGCTGACCGACCACGGGACGTTCATGGGGTGGATCGGCGACGACGTCCTGCACTCGCTCTACCGGATCGCCGACCTGACGGTGGTCCCCTCGATCTACGAGCCGTTCGGCCTCGTGGCGCTGGAGGCGATGGCCAGCGGCTGCCCGTGCATCGTCGCCGACACCGGCGGGCTGCGCGAGGTCGTGCCCAACGAGCGCGTCGGCCTGCGGTTCACCGCGAGCGACCCCAAGTCGCTGGGCCGGATGGTCGAGCGCGTGCTGACCGACGACGCGCTGCGCGACCGCCTGGTCGCCGAGGCCTCCGAGCACGTGCTCGGGTTCGACTGGTCCGACGTGGCGCGCCAGACGCGCGCGGTCTACGGGTCGCTGCTGCGCGAGGCATCGCTGCCCGCACAAAAGATGTAATCCCGACAGACTTTGTGTAGAATGGTCGGCGTGAGCACCACGCTGGTCTCCACCGACGTCCATCAGCACCTCTGGCCGGAGGGCTTCGTGGCCGCGCTCGCGGCGCGCACGCAGCCTCCGGCGGTGCGGCGCGACGGGCGCGGCTGGATCATGCGCGTGCCGGGCGAGCCCGACAGCCCGTTCAGCACCGTGGGCCACGATCCCGACATCCGCGCCGCCGACCTGCGGGCCTCGGGCCACGGGCGCGCGCTGCTGTGCATGTCGACGCCGCTGGGGATCGAGGCGCTGCCCGAGGACGAGGCCCGCCCGCTGCTGGAGGCCTGGCATGCCGACGTCTTCGCGCTGGGCAGCGCGTTCGGCGTCTGGGGCGCGCTGCCGGTCCACGGGGCCGTGCCCGCCGACGTCGACGCGCTGCTGGCCCGCGGCGCCGTCGGGATCTCGCTGCCCGCCGCCGCGCTGGCCGGCCCGGCGGCGATCGAGGCGGTCGGCCCGCTGCTCGCGCGTCTGGACGAGCGCGACGTCCCGCTGCTCGTGCACCCGGGGCCGATCGGCCCGCCGCCCGCCAGCACCGGCGGCGACGCCGCGTGGTGGCCCGCGCTCACCAGCTACGTCAGCGACGTCCACCTCGCCTGGCACGCGTTCGTCGGCTGGGGCCGCGCGGCGCACCCGGGCCTGCGCGTCTGCTTCGCGATGCTCGCCGGCCTGGCGCCGCTGCACGCCGAGCGGCTCGCGCT
>DASYBY010000142.1:0-3318 GCA_036500525.1 Baekduia sp.
GACGGCGAGATCGTCGCGGTCAACGCGGCGCTGTGCGCGATCACGGGCTTCACCGAGGCCGAGCTGCTCGGCACGCGGCCGCCGTTCCCGTTCTGGCCCGCCGACCGGATCGAGGAGTCCGCGCAGAAGCTGCGCGCGATCGTCACCGCCGGCGGGGGCGCGTTCGAGCTGCAACTCGCGCGGCGCGACGGCACCTGCTTCCCGGCGGAGATCTCCGCCGTGGCGACCGACCTCGGTGACGGCAGCCGCGGCTTCCTCAACACCGTGCGCGACGTCACCGAGGTCCGCGACCACGAGGACGCGCTGCACCGCCACGCCGAGCAGCTCGCGGCGATCGCCGACGTCGTGCGCGTGGTCGGCCACAGCAACCCGCTGGACGCACGCCAGACGATCTGCGCCACGGCCCTCACGCTCTGCGCCGGCGCGCACGCCGTGAGCGTCTGGGAGCCCGCGCCCGGCGGCGGCCTGGTCACCACCGCGACGCGCCCCGAGACCGCCTCGCCGCACCGCATCAGCGCCGACCGCCCGCTGCACGGCGCCCACGTGGTGATGGAGACCGGCGAGCCGCTCTTCGTCGCCGACGCCACGACGAGCCCGCACTGCGACGCCCGCCTCATCGCCCAGCTGGGCGCGCGCTCGGTGCTCTTCTGGCCGATCGCCGACGCCGGCGGCGCGCGCGGCGCCCTGGCGATCTCGTTCCCCGAGCCGCTGGCCGCCCTCGCCGACGGCGACGACGTGCTCGTCGGCGTGCTCGCCGGCGAGGCCGCGCTCGCCATGCAGCGCGCCGACCTCCTCGGCCGCCTCGACGAGCTGACCCGCACCGACGAGCTGACCGGCCTCCCCAACCGCCGCGCCTGGGACGAGCTGCTGACCCATGAGCTGGCGGCCGCCCGCCGCCACGGCAAGCCGTTGTCGGTGGCCATGCTCGACCTCGACTTCTTCAAGCGCTACAACGACGAGCACGGCCACCTGGCCGGCGACCACATGCTGCGGCGCTCCGCGCACGCGTGGGTCCAGGACCTCCGCGCCAGCGACGTGCTGGCCCGCTGGGGCGGCGAGGAGTTCGCGCTCCTGCTCCCGGACTGCGACGCCGAATGCGCGAGAGCGCTCATCGACCGCCTGCGCGGCTCGACGCCCGACGGCGCCACCTTCTCGGCCGGCGTGTGCGCGACCGACGGCACGATGGCCGCCCGCACGCTCATCGACGCCGCCGACCAGGCGCTCTACCTCGCCAAGGCCAACGGCCGCAACCGCGTCGTCGTCGGCTGAGCCGGCGCCGGGGACCGCGCCCGCGCCCTCGCTGCACGCTCAGGACGGCTCGGCCGGCGGGTCCGCCTCGGCGGCCAGCCGGCGCAGCTGACGGTCGACCGCCGCCCATCCGTCGGTGCTCGTGCGCAGCAGGCCGGGGTGCGCGCCGTCGAGGACCAGCCCGGCGGCGCGGAGGCACGCGAGGTGCGGAACGACCTCGCCGGTCCGCAGGCCGACCCGCTCCGCGAGCTCCGGCACGCTCAGCTCGCCCTGTTCGAGGACGACCAGCAGCGCCAGGCGCAGCGGGTGCGACAACGCGCGAAGGACATCCGCGGAGACTGGCTCAGCCATCGGGGTAAACGATAACTCCACTGTGCAACGTTTGCTGAACATTCATGAAATCGGGGAGACACCAGGCTCTGCGACGCCGTAAGGTCGCGCCCCGGCTCCATGCTCGATCCGAACCTCATGTCCGCCCTCGGCCATCCGGCCCGACTCCAGGCGCTCGTGCTCTTCGAGCAGCGCCCGGCGTCGGCTCGCGAGCTCGCAGCGGTCGTGGAGCTCTCGCCGAGCGCGACCGCTTACCACGTCCGCAAGCTCTTCGAGGCCGGTCTCATCGAGCAGGTCGACACGCGGCACCGCCGCGCGTTCGAGGAACGCGTGTGGCGGACGCGGGCGACGGGCTGGGCGCGGCTGGAGAAGCTCCTCGCCGACCTCGCCCAGCGCTCCAGCGACGCGTCGTAGCCCTTTTCTGTCAGATACGAACAGTATGGGTCAGAAACTACCCTGACCCGTCCACGGCTGTCAACTCCTGACCGATTCTGTCCCTCTACGGTCGCGGCAGACGTGCTCGAACAGGACGAAATCCGCCGCCGCATCCGTGCGGCCATGGCCCTGGGTGGTGTCGGCAGCTGGGAAGCGCTGGCCGAGCGCACGCCCATGAGCCGCTCCACGCTCAAGAACCTCGGCACCCCGCGGGCCCACGCCGACGAGTCGCATCTGCGCGTGATCGCGGCCGCCTGCGGCCTCCCGTACCCCTGGTTCACGATCGCCGACATCGGCCGCGCCGTCGCGCGCGAGGACGAGGATCCGTCCGTCGCCGAGCGGCTCGAGGCGCTGGAGGGCCAGGTCGCCGCCCTCCGACGCCGCGACCCGCCGGCCTAGCCCGCCGTCGGCCGATCCGGCCGATCCGGCGGGTCCGGCTCCGGCCCTGGCGGCTCCGCCAGGCGCAGCGGGCTCTCCCCCAGCGCCTCCAGGCGCTCCCGCCCGTCGAGCACCAGCGCATCGGACCACGACTGGAGATCCAGCGCGACCCGGCTCTGACCCGGAGCCGGGTTCTCCGCCACGTAGCGGGCGATCAACACGCCCACGGCGTACTCGGCCTGGGCTTCCCACGCCGCGACCGCAGCGGCCCGGTCCTCCCCGTGACCGGTCAGGCTCGGATCCCCCGCGTCCGGCCAGCGTCAACCCTGGCCACGCTGCGCCGCCCCGGCAACGATCGACTGGACCTGCGGCCGCAGCTGCTCCAGGACCTTGCGCAGCTCCTTGCGCGCACGGTCGTCCAGCGCCGTCGGGCGCGGGTAGCCGCCGTCAGGCGACGGCACCGTCAGCGCGCCGCACAGCCCGAGCAGCCCGTGGACGGGATCGCTCAGCTGGGTCTCCTCCTCGTTGGGCACGAGCGCGTAGAAGTGCTCCACGGCACCGCGGACCCGGCCCTCGTCGGCCAGCTCGACGACGCCGGCCCCGACGAGCGTGCGCACGTGGTAGGCGACCGAGCCCAGCGTCGAGCCCGTCACCTTCGCCAGCCGCGTCGGGCTGATCGGCAGGCCGTAGCTGCGCATGGCGTCGATGATCTGGTCGCGGGCCGGGTGTGGGCGCAGCGTGGCCCGGCGTTCCTGCTGCTGCTTCTTGGTGGTCGTGGTCGACATCCGAATGCGCGTCTCCGATCGCGGGTGGCTTGGTCCGATGAACGGCGGCGTACCGTACCCGTCCGTCCCGTACTGTGCAACTATCGTTGTACAGTACGGGACGCAAAGCGATCAGTTGTCGCGCCCACACGTGGCGGCCACG
>DASYBY010000143.1:0-6097 GCA_036500525.1 Baekduia sp.
GCTGCGTCGCGGTGCCGGTGGCGGGCAGGTCGCTGCGGGGCGCGCCGGAGACCTGGACGACGCGGCCCGCGTGGTCGACCGCGACGCGCAGGCCGCTGTCGAACGTGGGGATCCCGCCGGCCTGCTGGGCGAAGTGCACGACGCTCAGGCCGCTGCTGCTGCGCTCGACGGTGGCGACCTGGAGGGCGTCGACGTCGGCGGGGTCGAGCCCGAGCGCCGTGGCGTTGGCGTGGGCGAAGCTGCGGGCGGTCGTGGCGGGCGCGGTGCCGGTGGGGGCGGTGAGCGCGCCGTCGAGCTTCGTGAGCTGGCGGACGCTGCCGGTGAGCGGATCGACGTCGAGGACGCCCTGGCGCCCGAGGCTGCTCGTGAGCGTGTCGCGCGCGTCGGCGACGCGGTCGGCGGTCGCGGGGGAGCGGGCGGCGATCCCCGTGTCGGTGCCGGTCGCCGCGAGGTGGTCGCGCTCGGCGAGGCGGACGTCGACGAGCCGCTGCGCTGCGGGTGGCGGCGGCGCCGCGAGGGCCGACGCGGGGGGCAGCCCGATGAGCGCCAGGCACACGAGGGTGGCGAGCGAGGCACCGCGGGCAAAGGGACGGCAATGCACGGGTTTTCTGACGGATGCTTGGCCGGTGCGGCCGCATCCGTGCAGGGCACTCACCTTATAGGCCTACGGGTGCTGCCGTCACGCCTGGTAACGCCGCAGGTGGCGTTCGTGCGCCCGCTTGCGGGCGGCCGCGTGCTCGGTCGCGAGGGTGCGGTGGGCGGCGCGGGCGGCCGTGTGCTCGGCGGCGAGCGCGCGCCGTTGGTCGCGGTGGGCGCGCAGGATCGCGGTGAGGCGGCCGGTGCGTTCGTGCTTGTCGGCGGCCCGCCGCGCGTGGAGCCCCGCGGCGATGCTCGTGATCCAGCGCGCGCGGGGGCGACGGCGGCGCGGACGCGCGGGCAGCGGCGGCGGCGTGAAGATGAGCCCGCGGTCGAGCGCCCTGTCCCACGTCATCCGGTTGCCGTTGTTGATGATGGTGACCACGTCATAGCGGTTGCCGCCGCGCCGGTCGTGCCGGCAGATGAGCAGCAGCCACTCGCCGACCTGCAGATACCGGTCGGCCTCGTTGCGAGAGCGCGACCAGCTCGGCGGCCGATCCACCAACCGCCCCTCCTGCACCAGCAGATCCCGGACGAGCGGCTCGACCCGCAACCGCTCCGCCGTATCCAATCCCGCCCGCTCGGCAAAGCGCTCGATGGCGTGATTGGTGAAGCCGATCGACTGAAGGAGGCGGGTGTCGACCAGGCGTGGGCGGGAGGCGGGCACGGGGGTGCGGTCAGCTCAGCGTGCGGCGCGCAGCCGGAACGTGAGGTACATGGTGGTCAGCACCGGGGCGATCGCCGTGACGAGGAAGAGGATCGTTTCGCCCGTGGACGGGCCACAGGTGGACCCGCACGGCTCAACCGTGACGCCGGTGCCCAGGAAGTACACGGTGCTGAGCAGCCCGCCCGGGAGGACGAACGTGCCGACGAGCTTGTCGACGACGCTCCAACGCGGGGACCACCAGAGCAGGATGAGGCCGACGAGCCAGCCGATGCCCACGACGAACCCGCCGAGCAGCAGGAGCACGATCGCGGCCGGCTCGCGCCACGAAGGCCCGGTGGGCGCGGGCGGGGACGGCGGGACGGCGGGCGCCGGGTCCTTCTCGTCCCGCGCTCCGTCGGCGATCTCGCCCGGCGTCCCCAGCCGCTCGAGCAGCGTCCGCACCTCGGCCTCGCTGAACGGGTCGTCGAGCCGGGCGCGCGCCTGGCCGATGTGGGCCTCGATCTCGCGCACGAGTTCGCGCCGGCGGTCGGCCGGGAGGTCGACGAGCTCGTCGCGGAGGTCGTCGAGGTAGTCCGCGACGGCGACGTCGGCGGCGGTGGTCATCTCGGGGGTCACGCGGTCCTTCCGGCCAGCAGGTGATCGACGGCGCCGCTGAACGTGCGCCATTGGGTGACGAAGTGGTCCAGCGCCGCGGTGCCGGCCGCGGTCAACTCGTAGTAGCGCCGCGGCGGTCCCGCCGAGGACTCCTGCCACGACGTCGCGACCAGACCATCCCGCCGCAGCCGGCTCAACAACGGGTAGATGGTCCCTTCGCTGGTCACCATGCCCTCGACATCGCCCAGGTCGCGAACCACGTCGAACGCATATCGCGGCTCATCCGACAACAGCGCGAGCACGCAGTACTGCAGCGCACCACGCCGCAGCTGCGCCATCAACGCGTCATCGCGGCCAGCCGGTGCCATGCGCCGCAAGGTACCTGGTCGTGCCGCGGCGCGCAACGGCGGGGCCGCGGCCGCCACTACGGTCCGGGTGCTACGGAGGGGGCGGGATTCGAACCCGCGATCGAGTTGCCCCGACTCCGGTTTTCAAGACCGGTGCATTCAACCGCTCTGCCACCCCTCCGGGGTGACAGAGGCTACTTGTGGTGCCGTCGCTTCGTGGGGGGAGGCGTGTGGGTGGACGGCTGGGGGATCGCGATGGCGCGGAGCGTGCAGGGGACGCTCTGGATGAGGGAGGGGACGGGGACCGGCGTCCAGGCCCGGCCGGGGGTGGTGGGCGTCGGTGGCACGAAGATCGGGCCGACCGGCGCGCAGGTGGTGGCGTCTCCGGTGGAGACGCGGACGACGTCCGAGGGGCAGCGCATCCTCACCGAGAAGATGAGGGAGGCGACCGGCTGGACGTGCGGTGTCCCGTCGCCGCCGGTCCACACGACGTAGCGCTGCTCGGGACGCTTGGTGGGCGGGACGACGAAGGCATAGGCATTGTCCTTGACGTCCGCGCGGATGGCGGTCCCGTCGGCGCTCGTCAGGAAGGCTGCGGCGACGCCGTCGGGCACGATCCCGCTGACCGAGAGCATGTCGTGGCCGGGACCGGCGCACGGGTCGACCGCGACGCTCTCGCGACCGCGGACGAGGTCGTCGAGCGTTCCGCCCGCGCCGACCGGCGCGTCGCCGAGGGCGACGATGGCGACGCCGGGCCGGGGCTTGTAGGTCGGGCGGACCGAGGGCCGCGGCGTGGGCGTGGTGGAGGACGGCGGCGTGACGGGGACTGGCGTGGTGCTCGCGGGCGGGCTCGGGACGGAGGCGGTCGGCGGCGGCTCAGGCGTGGTGACCGGCGGCGCGGGCGTGGCGGGGTGCAGCTGCTTGCGCGTGCCGGTGTGCGGCCGCGCGGGGACCGGGACCGGCAGGGGCGCCCGCACGAGGCCCGGCCGGCAGCCGAAGATCGTCGTCGCCGGGACGTCGCGCACCGGGACGGCCCAGGCGTGGCCCCCGCCGGCGGTCGTGCGCAGCAACCGCGCGGCCGCCGGGTCGAAGGGCTCCAGCCCACGGGCGCGGAGGGCGTCCACCGCGGAGGCGGGCAGGTCGTCGTCGGCGGTGCGGTCGCGGCGCAGGACGCCGAACGCGTCGAGGATCGGCTGGGGCACCGGCACCGCCGCGGGCGGCTTGCTCGCCACGACGCAGTACGCCGGCGTGGCGACGACGATGGAGCCGGCCCGCGGCGCGCGCACGAGGAACTTCCGCGCGCCCGCCACCGCCACCGGTGCGGCCTCCGGCTTCGCCGGCCTCGCCACGTCCGCGAACGCGGCGAGCGCGCCCAGGAGCAGCGAGGCGACCACGAGGGTCGCGACGGCGGGCAGGGTGAGGCGGCGGGACGGCATGGCGGGGAGGGACCTCCGGTCGGGCTGGTCGTCGTCGGGGCGGTGCAGGGACGGCGCGCTCATCGGTCGCACCGTCCGTCGAGGCAGGTCAAGATGGTGGTGTCGGTCGCGTCGGCCACGGTGACGTGCGCGACGTCCCGGCCGCCGTCGAGCGCGAGCACGAACACGCGCAGGTCGCCGGGCAGGTGGCCCTGCTCGATCGCCTGGCCGTCGACCGCCGTCGCGGCGATCCGGTCGGTCTGCGCCGCGCCGCCGCCGTAGGGCCGCGAGGTGACCGTCACCGTGCGCGCCTGCGCGGGGAGCGCGCCGAAGGCCCACGTCATGCCCGACACCGGGTCGTAGTAGGTCTGCACGCGCCGGGCGGCGAGCGCCTCGGGGGACGCGCCGGGCTGCCGCGAGGCGACGTCGCACCGCGCGCCCGCGCCACCACCCGGCACCGACAGGAACAGCCCGACGGCCTCGACGTGCCCGTACCGGCAGGTCGTCGCGCTCAGCCGCCAGGCGACGGCGTCCGCGGTGCCCGCCCCGACGTAGACCGGCGTGCCGGCGCCGCCGGGGACGACCGCGTCGTGCGGGCGCAGCTGCGCCGGGAGGGGCGGGGGATCGGGGGCCCAGACGGCGTCGCGCGTGGCGATCGCGGTCGGGACGAGCGCGAGGGCGACGGCGGCCGCCGCGATCAGCCCGCGGCGCCCGGCGCGCCCGTGGCGGCGTCCGCGCCCGCGCAGCGCCCGGAGCCCCGCGGCCGGCCGCGGCCGCCGCGCATCCGCCGCCCATGCGTCGGCCAGCGCGCTGCCGAGCTCGTCCAAGATCTGATCGGGGCCGCGGCCGCTCACGCCGCGCCGCCGGCTTCCATCGCCGTCGCCAGCGTCCGCAGGCCCCGGGAGACCCGCGCGCGCACGGCGTCCTCGGAGATCGCCAGGCGCCGGGCGATCGCGGCGTAGTCGAGCTCCTCGATCACGCGCAGGCGCACGGCGTCGCGCTGCTCGGGGGAGAGGTCCTCGAGCGCGACCGCGAGCGTCGCGCGCAGCGAGCCCAGCTCCGCGAGCTCCTCCAGCCGCGCCAGCTCGTCGGCCGCCAGCTGCGGCGGCTCGACATGGAGGCGTTGCAGCGCGGCGCGCTCGGCGTGGCCGCGGCGCAGCGCGTCGGCGAGGACGTGGCGGGCGATCCCCCACGTCCAGGCGGCGAGCGCGTCGGCGTCCGCGGGGTCGCCGCTGAAGCGGCGGCGCGACTCCCACGCGCGGGCGTAGGTCTCGCCGACGAGATCGACCGCCTGCTGGGCGTCGTAGGTGCGGCGGGTCAGCCAGACGAGCAGCCGGCGCGCGTCGCGGCGATAGGCCGCGGCGAGGAGCTGTTGGTCGAGCGGAGCACGGGCCACGCGAGGATCTTCGCGCGGCCCATGATCTTGTGACGCAGGCGGACCCGCGCGGCTACGCCTCGGCGGCGACGCCGGCACCGATCGGGCAGCTGACGCCCGTGCCGGTCATCGAGCAGTACCCGTTGGGGTTCTTGCTCGGGGAGAGGTACTGCTGGTGGTAGTCCTCGGCGTAGTAGAACGGCCCCGCCGGGGCGATCTCGGTGGTGATCTCGCCCTTGCCGGCGCGAGCGAGCGCGTCGCCGTAGCGGCGGCTGGAGAGGTCGGCCGCCTTGGCCTGGGCCTCGCCCACGGTGTAGATGGCCGAGCGGTACTGGCTGCCGCGGTCGTTGCCCTGGCGCATGCCCTGCGTCGGGTTGTGGACCTCCCAGAACGTCTTCAGGAGGTCGTCGTAGGAGATCTTGGTGGGGTCGAACGCGACGAGGACCGCCTCCGTGTGGCCGGTGCGGCCGGAGCAGACCTCCTCGTACGTCGGGTTCGCGGTGTCGCCGCCCTGGTAGCCGACGGCGGTCGAGTAGACGCCGGGGAGCGTCCAGAAGGCACGCTCGGCGCCCCAGAAGCAGCCGAGGCCGAAGTACGCGACCTCGATCCCCTCGGGAAACGGCGGCGTGAGCGGGGTGCCGAGAACCGTGTGGGCGGAGGGCACCGGCATCGTGGCGTCGCGACCGGGCAGCGCGTCAGCAGCGCTGGGCACGGTCGCCTTGGTGCGGTTCGAGAAGAGCATCTGGGACTGAGGTATCGCCGGACCGGCAAACGTTACGCGGCATTCAGGCCTCGAACCCCTACACTCACGCGATCCCTTGGAGAGGTGGCCGAGTGGCTGAAGGCGCTCCCCTGCTAAGGGAGTATGGGGTTTAGAGCCCCATCGAGGGTTCGAATCCCTCCCTCTCCGCTTCCCTTGCCCCGACCTCACCGCACCACGCGCGAGGCGGGGCTAGACTGGGACGTCGCTGCGCCCGTAGCTCAGCTGGATAGAGCGTCGGTCTACGGAACCGAAGGTCAGAGGTTCGAATCCTCTCGGGCGCGTCACGGAAAGCCCCGCATG
>DASYBY010000144.1:0-6487 GCA_036500525.1 Baekduia sp.
GCGGCTCAGGCATCGAGCAGGCCGATCGTGCGGGCGCGGCTCACGGCGGCCGAGCGCGACGAGGCGTCGAGCTTGCGGTACACCGCGTGCGCCTGGGTCTTGACCGTGTTGGCCGAGACGTGCAGGCGGTCGGCGATCTCGCGGAACGAGAGGTGGCTGGGCAGGAAGCGCAGCACCCGCAGCTCGGCGGTCGTCAGCGACGTGGGGCCGGCGAGCGCCTGGATCGAGAACGTGTCGGAGCGCGACCAGGCGTCGTCGATCCACGCGCGCAGCTGGACGGCGTCGGGCATCCGGGCCGAGAACCGCGCGGCCTCGGCGGTCAGCGCGCGGGCCGCCGTGACGTCGCTGAGACGCAGGTGCGCGCGGGCGAGGGCAAGCCGCGCCTGCGCGTCGTACCAGGGCGCGATGCCGTCGAGGCGGTCCAGGAGCCGCTGCGCCTCGGCGGCGTCGGCGCGGGCCTCCGGCACGCGCCCGCGGTAGGCGCGGGCGAACGCGGCCACGGCGCACACGAGCGCGCGGACCACGGCGTCGTCGAGGCCGCGGGCGTCGATGCGGGTGCGCGCCCGCTCGGCCAGCACGGCGCCCTCCTCGTCGCTGCCGTCGAGGAGCGCGAGCAGCGCGAGCTGCGCGAGGCAGAGCGCCTCGATGCCGGGGACGGTCACGGCGCCGCCGCGGACGCCGTCGTCGAGATCGCTGCGCGCCGCGTCGAGATCGCCGATGAGCCCGTGGGCGACCCCGCGCAGCAGGCAGCAGACGGCGCGCCACGGGCTGCCGTCGGGCACCTGCGCGAGCGCGCGATCGGCCCGGCCGCGCAGCGTCTCTGCGCGGCCCGGCGCCACGGTGGCGCGCAGCAGCGCGGTCGCGGCGACCAGCGACGGCCCCCACCGCGCCGGGACGCGATCGAGGTGGCGCTGCGCCGCGCCGGTCCAGCGCTCGACCTGGTCGCGGTCGCCGCGGGCCAGCGCGCTGAGCGCGGCGGTGAGTGCCAGCGCCGGCCGGCGGGCGACGCGGATCTCGCCGATGCGCGCCAGCCACGTGTCCAGCTCGGCGCGCTTGCCGTCGAACAGCGCACCGGGCGCGACGCGCCACAGCAGCGAGGCTGCGCGGTCGATGTGCTCGCCGGCGATCGCGTGGTCGATGGCGGCGGCGAGGTCGCCGTCCTCCTCGAAGAACAGGCTCGCGCGACGGTGCAGGCGGCGCTCGCGCTCGGGGTCGGCGCGATGCAGCTCGCCGCGCAGCATCTCGACGACGAGCGGATGCAGCCGGAAGTGCTCCTCGGCGCGGTCGGTCGCCCGCACCGGGGTCGGCGAGCGGCCCAGCTCGAACAGGATCCGGCCCGAGTCGTGGCGCTCCAGCACCGCGTCGCACACCGGTCCGGAGAGCGAGGTCAGGACCGACGTGCCGGTGAGGAACGCCAAGCGCTCGTCGGTCAGCTCGGCGAGCAGGTCGCCGCGCAGGTAGTCGGCCACCACGCGGTCGTCGCCGCCGAAGCGGGCGATCGCGGCGGCGGTGTCGCCCTGCGCGTCGATGGCGATGGTCGCCAGGCGCAGGCCCGACGGCCAGCCCTCGGTGCGCACGAGCAGCGTGTCGACCGCGGCGCCGTCGAGGCGCAGGCCCGCGGCGCGCAGCAGCGACGCGGCCTCGCCGTGGGTCATCGCCAGGTCGGCGGCGTCGAGCTCCAGCACGGGCCACGTGGTGCGCAGCCGCCCCAGCGCCGCGGGCGGCGCGCCGCGGCAGGAGAGCACGAGCGTCACGGTCGGCGGCAGGTCGCGCTCGGCGGCGTCGAGCGCGTGCTCGGCGATCGCGCCGTCGCCGGCGTCGGCGTCGTCGACCACGAGGACGGACGGACCGGGCTCGGCGCGCAGCCGCGCGACCGCGTCGGCCAGCGCGTGCTCGGCCTCGTCGGCGGCGGCGTGGTGGCGGTCGACCGTCACCCACGAGACCGGGCGCGGATCGGCGCCGGCCCAGGCCTCCAGCAGCGCCGTCTTGCCGTAGCCGGCGGGGGCGCTCAGGACGACGGCGCGCAGCTCGGCCGTCGCCAGCAGGCGGCGTACGAGCCGCGTGCGCGGCTCGATGCGGCCGGGCACGCCACGCGGCGGCGGCGGGCTCGCACCGGTGCCGGTGGGGACCAGCAGAGCAGCAGGCGATGCAGGCACGCGCACCTCGATGCGTCCGGGGGCGAAAGGGGAACCGGCCCCCACTCTCGCCCGGCCCCGGGGGGCGGGCAAGGGCGCCGGCCAGCGCCCCGCAGGGGAGGCGCGCACCACCTCATCCGCTTCGGATGATGCGCCGCGCCGGGGCCGCCGCCAGCGTCCCCGACACCATGTCGACGCGCCAACCCGTCCCGCTCACGGCCAACGTGGCCCGTACCGAGTCAGACCTGCTGATCAACCACATGTGGGGCTGGTTCTGGTTCGTCAGCTCGCTCATCTGGCCGCGGGTCTGCCTGCTGACCTTCTGGATCTTCGGCGTCCACTTCCTCGGCGACGCGTTCCCCCACTGGGTGATCCCGGTGGCGGGGTTCTTCGTGCTGCCGTGGACGACCATGGTGTACGCCCTGATGTGGGGGCTCACCTCCGGCGGCGTCTTCGGCTACGAGTGGATCTTCGTCGGCCTCGCGGTGCTCGCCGACCTGTGGACGTGGGCCGGCGGGCTGAGCCTGGTGCGGAGCTTCCTGCGCGGCTAGGCCGCCGGGCCGTCAGGTCGTCGCCAGGATCCGCGCCTTCTGCTCGCGGAACTCCTCGTCGGTCAGCACGCCCTGCTGCTTGAGCTCGCCGAGCTGCTTGAGCTGCTCCAGCGGATCGGCTGCCGGTGCGGCGGGCGCGGCGTCGGGCGGCGGCTCCGCCTCGGCCTGGGCCTCCGCGTCCTGCTGGGCCCAGCGGTTGCCCTGGCGGCGCGAGACGCGGTTGCTGACGACGGTGGCGGTGCCGGCCACGGCGGCGGTGCGGGCGATGCCGCGAAGCAGTCCGGGCATGTTCAACTCCTCACTGGTTGACGGCCTCGAGCGCGTCCAGCGACGCGACGATGGCCTGGACGGGGATGCGGCCGCTGGCGACCAGCTGGCCGCCGGAGCGCCGCAGGGCCACGGCGACCGGCGCCGCCCAGCGGTTCTCCCAGACGAGGATGGCGGCGGCCACCCCAGGCTCCAGCGCGGCGGCGGCCTCGCGCAGGTCCTCGTCGTCGACGATGCCCGACGTGGCGCCTTCGAACACGCCGAACGCCGCGGCGGCCGGGCCGAGGTCGCCGATCTCGATCGCGGTGAGCGTCCCGTCCTCCGCCTTGGCGACGAACGCGATGTCGAGGATCCGGATGATGTTGCGGTCCACCAGGTCGAGCAGCAGCGGCACGACCTCGTCGCCCGAGGGCTCCCGCGGCCATTCCAGGATGACGTAGTCGATCGGGCCCATCTCGTCGAGCTCTGCCTCGCTCACGGCCTGCTCCTCTCGTTCGCGCGCCGGGATCGGCACGGAGCCCATGTTCGGAGCGCGCGGCGGCGGCGCACATCACCCGCTCCGGGTGATGTGGGGGCGGCGCGCGCACCGCAGGCTCCCACCATGGAATGGGTCGCGCTCATGGTGTGGGTCCTCGTGGTGAGCCTCGCGCTGCCGGTCGCCCTCGGCGCGCTGTCGGGCGCGCTGGGCCTCGGCCTGCAGGGCGCGGCCGCGATCGGCGGCCTCGCGCTCACCATCTTGTTCATCATCTTCGACGGTCCGCTCTGGATGGGCTGGGCCGCGTTCGCGATGGCGGTGCTCGGCATCCTCGGCGGCCTCGCGGGCGCCGACACGCTGACCTCCGACGAGCGTGCGGTCAGCCCCGACCTCCAGGCCGCCGAGGAGACCGAGGCGCTGCTGCTCGGCGTGCAGCTGCCGCTGTACGGCGTCGCGCTGTTCTGCAGCGTGTGCCTCGCGGTCAACCTCGCGACGGTCGCCTAGCCGGCGCCGATGGCCGCGCGCCTCACCTGGCTCGGCCACGCCACGGTGCTGATCGACGTCGCCGGCGTGCGCCTGCTCACCGATCCGGTGCTGCGCGGCCGGATGGCGCATCTGCGGCGCCACGGTCCGGTCCCCCGCCTGCCCGTCGGCCTCGACGCCGTCCTGCTCTCGCACCTGCACGCCGACCACGCGGACCGCCCGACGCTGCGGCGTATCGAGCCCGGCGTACCGACCATCGCTCCGCGGGGGACCGCGGCGGCGCTGCGGCGCGCGGGCCGCGCCGACGTGCGCGAGGTGGCGGTCGGCGACGTCGTGGAGATCGCCCCCGACGTGCGGGTCCGCGCGGTCCCCGCCCGCCACGACGGCCGCCGCTGGCCGGTCGGCCACGCCTACGCCGACGCGCTCGGCTACGTGATCGAGAGCGAGATCCGCGTGTACTTCGCCGGCGACACCGACCTCTTCGCCGGGATGACGCACCTCGGCGACGAGGGGCTCGACGCCGCGCTGCTGCCGGTCTGGGGCTGGGGCAAGCGCCTCGGTCCGGGCCACCTCGACCCCGAGCGCGCGGCCGAGGCCGCGGCGCGCCTGCGGCCGCGCGTCGCCATCCCGATCCACTGGGGCACCTTCCTCCCGATCGGGCTGCGCCGCCGCCACGGCCACCTCCTGCACACCCCCGGACCCGCGTTCGCCGGCCGGGTCGCCGAGCGCACGCCCGCGATCCGCACCGCCGTGCTGCGCCCCGGCGAGTCGCTCGACCTCCAGCCCACGGTCATCCCGATGAGGTGATGACCGGGGCCGCCGCCGACCCCACCATCGACTCCGACGACCCCGCGAAAAGGCAGAGTGAGCATGGCCAGTGCAGTGACGCCCCATGGTGCGACCGACGTCCACGCCGCGCCCCAGAGCGCCGCCGCGCCCTCCCCGTTCCCCCCGATCGCGGAGTACGCGTTCCTGTCGAACTGCCACACCGGCGCGCTCGTCGCGCCCGACGGCGCGATCGACTGGCTGTGCGTCCCGAGCTTCGACGCGCCCAGCGTCTTCGGGATGCTGCTCGACCGCGAGGCCGGGTTCTTCCGGCTCGGCCCGTTCGGCATCAACGTGCCCTCCTCGCGCGCGTACGAGCCGGGCACCAACACGCTCGTCACCACGTGGCACGTCCCGGGCGGCTGGCTGGTCGTCCGCGATGCGCTGACGATGGGCCCGCGCCGCTCCGAGGACACCATCACCCCGCACACGCGCCCGCCGACCGACGACGATGCCGAGCACCTGCTGGTGCGCACCGTCGAGTGCATCGACGGCACCGCCGAGGTCGAGCTGGTCTGCGAGCCGGCGTTCGACTACGGCCGCGTCCCGGCGGAGTGGTCGATCACCGACGGCGACCGCCACGAGGCCGACGCATCGGGCGCCGGCCTGACGATCCGCCTGCGGACCGACATGGCGCTCGGCGTCGAGGGCGACCGCGTCCGGGCCCGCCACGTGCTGACCGCGGGCGACCGGATCTTCTGCTCGCTCTCCTGGGCCGACGGCCTGGACTCCCCCACCGACGGCGACGACGCGCACGAGCGCCTCCAGCAGACGCAGCGCTTCTGGCGCTCCTGGCTGGAGCGCGCGCGGATCCCCGACCACCGCTGGCGCCCCTACCTCCAGCGCTCGGCGCTGGCCATCAAGGGGTTGACCTACATGCCGACGGGCGCGACCGTCGCGGCGGCCACCACGTCGCTGCCCGAGACGCCGGGCGGCGAGCGCAACTGGGACTACCGCTTCACCTGGATCCGCGACTCGACCTTCACGCTCCAGGCGCTGCACTGGCTCAACCTCGACTGGGAGGCTGACGAGTTCATGCAGTTCGTCGGCGACCTCGCGTGCAACGAGGACGGCTCCCTCCAGATCATGTACGGGATCGACGGGCGGCGCGACCTGACCGAGAGCACGCGCGACGAGCTGTCGGGCTACGCCGGCGCGCGGCCGGTCCGCGTCGGCAACGGCGCGTTCGACCAGCGCCAGAACGACGTGTTCGGCGCCGCGCTGGACTCGATCCTGCTGCACACCCGCCGCAGCGAGCGCCTGCCGCGGCGGCTGTGGCCGATCGTGCAGGCCCAGGCCGCCGGCGCGATGGCCGTCTGGCGCGAGCCCGACCAGGGGATCTGGGAGGCGCGCGGCGCGCCGCAGCACTACGTGTCCTCCAAGTTGATGTGCTGGGTCGCGATGGACCGCGCGGCCCGCCTGGCCGAGATCCGCGGCAACCCGGAGCTCGTCGCGACGTGGCGCGCGACGGCCGAGGAGATCAAGGCCGACATCCTGGAGCACGGGCTGACCGCCGACGGGGTGTTGCGCCAGCACTACGACACCGACGCGCTGGACGCGTCGACGCTGCTGGCCGCGCTGTTCGGCTTCCTGCCGCCCGACGACGGCCGCCTGCACGCGAGCGTCATGGCGATCGAGCACGACCTCACCGAGGACGGCTTCGTCCTGCGCTACCGCACCGGCGAGACCGACGACGGGCTGGCGGGCAAGGAGGGGACCTTCCTCATCTGCTCGTTCTGGCTCGTCTCGGC
>DASYBY010000145.1:0-3662 GCA_036500525.1 Baekduia sp.
GAGCAGTTCGCCTCGATCGCCTCCCACGACCTCCAGGAGCCGCTGCGCAAGGTGCAGACCTTCGCCGCGCAGCTCACGGCCTCCGAGAGCGAGAACCTCTCCGAGCAGGGCCAGGACTTCCTGCGCCGGATGAGCAACGCCGCCGGCCGCATGCGCGCGCTCATCGACGACTTGTTGATGTTCTCGCGCGTCTCCACCAAGGGCCGGCCGTTCGTCCCGATCCCCCTCTCGGAGTCCGTCGCCCAGGTCCTCATGGACCTCGACATGGGGATCGAGGAGAGCGGCGCGCGGGTGACCGTCGGCGAGCTGCCGACCGTCGAGGCCGACCCCGTGCAGATGCGCCAGCTCCTGCAGAACCTGCTCGGCAACGCCCTGAAGTTCCGCCGCGAGGGCGTCCCGCCCGAGATCGATGTCGAGGCCCAGGTCAGCGGCGGCGTGGCCGAGCTGACCATCCGCGACAACGGCCTCGGCTTCGACCCGCAGTACGCCACCCGCATCTTCCGCGCCTTCGAGCGGCTGCACGGCACGAGCGCCTATCCCGGGACCGGGATCGGGCTCGCGCTGTGTCGCAAGATCGTCGAGCGCCACCACGGCACCATCACCGCCGACAGCACCCCGGGGCACGGCGCCCTGTTCACCATCCGGCTCCCCGTCGAGCAGCCCGCCGACAGCGCGCCCCCGGCGTCGCTGTTCCCCGAAGCGATCCACGAGGAGGATCACCATGCCCTCGCTTAGCCCGGCCACCGAGCGCCGGTCCATCACGATCCTGATGGCCGACGACGACGAGGACGACCGCGTCCTCACCCACGACGCGCTCAAGCGCTCGCGCATGCTCAACGACATGCGCTTCGTGGTCGACGGCGACGACCTGATGCAGTACCTGCGCGGCACTGGCGCCTACGCGGCCGGCGGCGTCCCGGCGCCGCGGCCGGGCCTGATCCTGCTCGACCTCAACATGCCCAAGAAGGACGGGCGCGAGGCGCTGGCCGAGATCAAGACCGACCCGCTGCTGCGCTCCATCCCCGTCGTCGTGCTCACCACCTCCAAGGCCGAGGAGGACATCGTGCGCACCTACGACCTGGGGGTGAACTCGTTCGTCAGCAAGCCGGTGACCTTCGAGGAGCTCGCCGACGTCATGTCCGCGCTCGCGTGTTACTGGTTCGACATCGTGGAGCTCCCGCAGGACGACGCCGATGCCGATGACTGACGTCCTGCGGATCCTGCTGGTGGAGGACGACGAGGACGACTTCGTCCTCACGCAGAGCATGCTCCGCGCGCCGGGCCGCGCGCAGCTGGAGATCGACTGGGAGCAGAGCTACGACGCCGCCCTGGCCACCATCCGCGAGGGGCGCCACGACCTCTACCTGGTGGACTACCGCCTCGGCGAGCACAACGGCCTGGAGCTGGTCCGCGAGGCCTGGGACAGCGATCCGCCCGCCCCCGTGATCGTGCTGACCGGTCAGGACGACTACGAGGTCGACCTGGAGGCCTCCGAGCTGGGCGTCACCGACTACCTCGTCAAGGGCACGATCGACGCGCCCAGCCTGGAGCGCACGATCCGCTACGCGGTCCGCCACCACCAGGCGATGATCGCGCTGCGCCGCAGCGAGGAGCGCTACGCCGTCGCCGTGCGCGCGACCAACGACGGCATCTGGGACTGGGACCTCACGGCCGAGACCATGCACTTCTCCGAGCGCTGGAAGACGCTGCTGGGCTACGACGGCGACCTCGCCTCCAACCGGCCCGACGCGTGGTTCGACCTCGTCCACCCCGACGACGTCGACCGCCTGCGCCGCGAGATCGACCACCACCTCGCCGGCAGCAGCCCGCACTTCGAGAACGAGCACCGCATCCGCCACGCCGACGGCGACTGGCGCTGGGTGCTCACCCGCGGCCTCACCACGCGCGCGGCCGACGGCACGCCGGTCCGCATCACCGGCTCGCTCTCCGACATCACCGAGCGGCGCAGCGCGCAGGAGCGCCTGCTGCACGACGCGCTGCACGACGGCCTGACCGGGCTTCCCAACCGCGCGCTGTTCATGGACCGGCTCATCCAGTGCCTGAGCCACCTGGACCGCGACCCGTTCTACGGCTGCGCGCTGCTCTACCTCGACATCGACCGCTTCAAGCTGGTCAACGACTCCCTCAGCCACGCCGCCGGCGACCGGCTGCTGGTCGAGCTGGCCCGCCGCGTCGGCCGCGTCCTGCGCCCCGGCGACACGCTCGCCCGCCACGGCGGCGACGAGTTCGCGATCCTGCTCGACGGCGTCCACGGGCCGGCCGAGGCCCGGGAGATCGCGGTGCGCGTCGGCCGGGCCGTCGCCGAGCCGATCACCCTGGACCGGCGCGACCTGTCGATCGCCGCCAGCATCGGGATCGCCCACAACCTCGATGGCGTCGTCGATCCCGAGGAGCTCATCCGCAACGCCGACATCGCGATGTACGACGCCAAGGCGCACGGCGGCGGGCGCTGCGAGATCTTCGACACGAGCATGCACCAGCGCGTCGTCAACCGCGTGGCCTTGGAGACCCAGCTGCGCCAGGCGATCGAGCAGCGCCGGCTGCGCACGTTCTTCCAGCCGATCGTCAACCTGCGCACCGGCGATCTGCACGGCCTCGAGGCGCTGGCCCGCTGGCCCGCCGGCGAGCGCGCGGTCTCGCCCGCCGAGTTCATCCCCGTCGCCGAGGAGGCGGGCCTCATCGGCGCGCTGGGCAACCTCGTGCTCTGCGGCGCCTGCCACACGCTGAGCGACTGGCGCCGCCGCGGGCTGGTCGCGCCGAGCGTGACGGTCAGCGTGAACGTCTCGATCCGCCAGATCATGGGCACCGGGCTGGTCGAGGGCGTCCGAGCCGCGCTGGCCGACGCGCAGCTGCCCGCGCGCAGCCTCGTCCTGGAGATCACCGAGAGCACGCTGATCGAGAACCCCGAGTACGTCAGCGCCGTGCTCGCCGAGTTGATGGCGTTGGGCGTGTCGGTCCAGCTCGACGACTTCGGCACCGGCTACTCGTCGCTGACCGTGCTGCACGACTTCCCCGGCGACATCCTCAAGATCGACCGCTCGTTCGTGAACACCATGATCGACCGGCCCGAGAGCCAGGCCATCATCCGCTCGATCGTCGGCCTCGCCCACAACCTCGGGCTGCGCGTGATCGCCGAGGGCATCGAGCGGCCCGACCAGCTGTCGGCGCTGAGCGCGCTGGACTGCGAGTACGGGCAGGGCTACCACTTCGCGCGCCCGCTGCCGACCGACGAGGTCGAGGTGCTCCTCACGCGCGACGAGCCCCAGCGGTTCAGCACCTGCCGCGCGCCGGCGTGAGCCGGGCGGCCACCGCCTAGCGGGAGCGGGACTTCTCGCGGTACATCGCCGCGTCGGCGTGGCGCAGGAGCGCCTCGGCGCCGTCGCCGTCGGCCGGCCAGCGGGCCTCGCCGACGCTCGCGCCCACGGTGACCGTCACGCCGGCCACGGTGAACGGCTCGGCGAACGCCGCGCGCACCCGATCGCCCGCCCGGACGACCTCGCCGGCCGACGCCACCTGGGTGAGGATCAGCGCGAACTCGTCGCCGCCGAGGCGCGCGACGGTGTCGCCGGCGCGCACGAGCGTCGTCAGCCGCTGCGCCGCCTGGCGCAGCAGCGCGTCGCCGACCTCGTGGCCGTGGGCGT
>DASYBY010000146.1:0-8240 GCA_036500525.1 Baekduia sp.
CTTGGTCATCTGCGCGCGCATGAGGCCGAAGACCTCGGTCCGGTAGTCCATGCGGTCCGACCAGCGGATGCCGCCGCGGGCGATCCGGCCGCCGCGCAGGTGGATGCCCTCCATGTCGGCGGCGTAGACGTAGATCTCGAACAGCGGCGCCGGCTGCACCATCCCCGGCACGTCGGCCGAGCGCAGCTTGAAGGCCATCGCGTCGCGGTCGGAGCGGAAGACGTTGGTGCGGACCGTCGCCTCGATCAGCCCGAGCTGGTTGCGCAGGATCCGATCGTGGTCGAGCAGCTCCACCGCGTCGAGGTCGGCGCGGATCTCGTCGGCCAGCGACTTGTAGGCCTCGTCGTCACCCGCCCGCTCGTCGTTGGCGAAGCGCAGCTCGAAGAGCCGGATCTGCTTGGCGGTGATCGCCGCGTTGCCCGCGACCACCTGGTCCTGGAAGGACTCCGTGTAGCGGGAGCCGATGCGCTGGCGGTAGCGGCGGTAGGCGCGCAGGACCTGCACCTGCGGCCAGCGCAGCGCGGCGGTGATCACCAGGCGGTTGAGCACGTCGGACTCGGCCTCGCCGCTCCACACCGCCTCCAGCGACTCGGCGACGCGATCGGCGACGTCGGCCAGCTTCAGCGGCTCGTCGCCCTCGCCGAGGACGCCGAAGGCCTGGACCCACAGCTCGTCGTCGGAGTGCTGCAGCCGCGCCGGGACCTCCTCGATGACCCGCAGCCCGAGGTGCTCCAGCATCGGCGTGGCCTGCGACAGCTCGACCTTCGGGCCGCGCCGGTAGAACGCCACGCGCGTGCGGCGCGTGACCTCGTCCCCGGCCACCCCGCGCTCGTCCTGCAACCCCACCAGGAACCCCGTGCGCCCGGTGGCCAGCGCCTCGAAGCGCTCGACGTCGGCGGCGGCGATCTGCGGCGCCACCGCGGCGCGGTAGGACTCCGGCAGGCGCCGGGTCCAGCGGGCCGCGAGCATGCGGCCGCGCTCGGTGCCGTGATGGCCGACGAGCAGCGCCTCGACGCGGTCGCTCCACGTGCGCGCGGCCAGCACGAGGCGGCGCTCCAGCTCGGCGACGTCCACGTCCGGGAGCCCGCCGCTGCTGCGCACCGTCAGGTGCAGCTGCACGCGATCGTCCTCGCCGAAGACCTCGTCGACCTCGACGTGCTCGACGTCGTAGGCCAGCGCGACCATCGCCCGGAGCCGGTCGCGCAGCCCCTCGCTGTAGCGCTCGCGCGGGAGCGAGGCGACCAGCGACGCACCGCGGCCGTCGCGGGCGCGGCGGCCGAGCAGCCGGACCTCGTCGGGGTGCAGCGACAGCAGCCCGGCGATCTGCCCACGCAGGTCCTCGACCGGCGCCGCGAACAGCTCGCCCTTGGGGTAGCCGTCGAAGAGCGCGATCGCGGCCTTGGAGTCGTGCGAGCCGTCGATCAGCTCCTCGGCGTCGAGGATCTGGCGCAGCTTGCGGCGCAGCAGCGGCGTGGTCGACGCCGGCTCGTTGTATGCGCGCGTGGTGAACAGGCCGAGCAGGCGCGCCTCGCCGGTGACGCGGCCGTCGGCGTCGAAGCGCCGCGCGATCAGCGCGTTCATCGGCTCGCGCCGGTGCACGGGCGAGAGCGCGTGCGTCTTGGTGATCGTCAGGACCTCGTCGTCGGCGGCCTCGCCGACCGCCGGCGGGTCGTGCGCGGGGGCGCGCAGCTCGCCCGCCTCGCGCTCCTCGCGCAGGAGGCCGAGGCCCGTGCCGGGCACCGCGCGCAGGCGGCCGTCTCCGTCGGCCTCGTCCTCGCGGTAGCCGAGGAAGACGAAGTGGTCGTCGCCCGCCCAGCGCAGGAACGCGACGGCCTCCTCGGCGTCCTCGGGCGAGCCGAGGCGGTCGGCGCCGGCGCGCGCCAGCTCGGCGAGGTGGTCCAGCCCGGCGTTCATCCCCGTGAAGTCGCCGACGACGGCGCGGACGGTCGCGAGCACGTGGCGCGCGGCGTCCTCCAGGTCGGCCAGCTCCTCGGGGCTGAGGCGGCGGTCGAGGTCGAAGTGCATGACCGACTCGCGCGGGGCGTCGCGCGGGGACTCGATCGCGGCGATGCGGCCGCGGGCGTCGCGGCGGACGCCGACGATCGGATGGACCGAGCGGACCACCGACAGGCCGCGCGACTGCAGCTCGGCGACGATCGAGTCCACCAGGAACGGCAGGTCGTCGGTCGCCGTCTCCAGCACGGAGCCGGCCGCGTCGTAGCCGTGGTCGGCCACGGTGGGCGTGAACGCGCGCACGGCCGCCGCGACGCCGTCGCGGCCGTCGGCCAGCGCGAGCGCGCCCCGGGCCTCGGCCAGCAGCGCCTCCGGCGTCGCGCCGCGTCCGTCGATCCCCGCGCTGCGGCGCAGGTAGGCCTCGGCGAAGCGCGCGAGGGTCTCGTCGCCCTCGGCTCGTGCGAGCTGGGCCACCACGTCTGCGCCGCCGTCGGCGGGCGCCGATTGATCCTGCAAGGTCACGCCTGCAACCTACCCCTCGGCCCCGATCGCACTGCACGGATGTGCCAGAACGGCCGAAGGGCGCCCATGACGGGCGCCCTTCGGTCCAGGTCCTGCGTGCGCGTGGCGCGTGGCGCGGTGGCTACGCGCCGAGGCGCTGCTCCAGCGCCTCGAACTGCGCGCGCACCGGCGCGGGCAGCGTGTCGCCGAACTTCGCCAGGTGCTCCTTGACCTGGGGCAGCTCGCTCCGCAGCGCGTCGACGTCGACCGAGAGGACCTCGGCCAGCGCCGCGTCGCTCACGTCGAGGCCCGTGGTGTCGAGGTCGCCCGTCTGCGGGATGAGGCCGATCGGCGTCTCGTCGGCGCCGACCTTGCCCTCCAGACGACGGAAGACCCACTCCAGCACGCGCGAGTTCTCGCCGAACCCGGGCCACAGGAACTTGCCGTCGGCGTCCTTGCGGAACCAGTTGACGTAGAAGATCCGCGGCAACTGCGCCCCGGACGTCTCGCCGACCTCGAGCCAGTGCTCGAAGTAGCTCGCCATGTTGTACCCGCAGAACGGCAGCATCGCGAACGGGTCGAACCGCAGCTGGCCGACGGTGCCGGTGGCGGCCGCGGTCTGCTCGGAGCTCATCGTCGCACCGAGGAACACGCCGTGCTCCCAGTCGAACGCCTCGCGCACGAGCGGGACGACCGACGCGCGGCGCCCGCCGAACAGGAACGCGTCGATCGGCACGCCGGCCGGGTCCTCCCACTCGGAGGCCATCGACGGGATCTGCGTCGCCGGGACCGTGAAGCGCGAGTTCGGGTGCGCAGCCGGGTGATCGGCGGCAGGCGTCCAGTCGTTGCCGTGCCAGTCGGTGAGGTGCTCGGGCACGTCGGTGGTCATGCCCTCCCACCACGTGTCGCCGTCGTCGGTAAGCGCCGTGTTGGTGTAGATCGCGCCCTTGTCGAGCCCGGCCATCGCGTTGGGCGTGTTGGCGTAGCCCGTGCCCGGGGCGACGCCGAAGAACCCGGCCTCGGGGTTGATGGCGTACAGCTTGCCGTCGTCGCCGAACTTCATCCAGGCGATGTCGTCGCCGATCGTCTCGACCTTCCAGCCCTCGATGGTCGGGACCATCAGCGCCAGGTTGGTCTTGCCGCACGCGCTCGGGAACGCGCCCGTGACGAACTTGACGACGCCCTCGGGCGACGTGAGCTTGAGGATGAGCATGTGCTCGGCCATCCAGCCCTCGTCGCGCGCCATCACCGAGGCGAGGCGCAGGGCGAAGCACTTCTTGCCGAGCAGCGCGTTGCCGCCGTAGCCCGAGCCGTAGGACCAGACCTCGCGCGTCTCCGGGTAGTGGACGATGTACTTGACATCGGGGTTGGTCGGCCACGGGACGTCGGCCTCACCGTCGGCCAGCGGCGCGCCGATCGAGTGCACGCACGGGACGAACTCGCCCTCGGCGCCCAGTACATCGAGGGCCTTGGCGCCCATGCGGGTCATGATCCGCATGGAGACCGCCACGTAGGGCGAGTCGGTGAGCTCGACGCCGATGTGCGACTTGTCCGAGCCCAGGGGACCCATGGAGAACGGGACGACGTACATCGTCCGCCCGCGCATGGAGCCCGTGAACAGGTCGTTCATCGTGCCGCGCATCTCCGAGGGCGCGCGCCAGTTGTTGGTCGGGCCCGCGTCCTCCTCCTTCTCGGAGCAGATGAAGGTCCGGTCCTCGACGCGCGCGACGTCGGAGGGATCCGACCAGGCGAGATACGAGTTGGGACGCTTGGCGTCAGACAGACGCTTGAAGGTGCCTGCATCGACGAGCAGCTGACAGAGGCGGTCGTACTCCTCCGCCGATCCATCACACCAATGGATCTCGTCGGGCTGGGTGAGGGCGGCGATCTCCTCCACCCAGGCCGTCAGCTTGGCGTTCTTCGTGGAAACGGTGATGCTCACGTCACTTCCTCGGGCTCGAATTCAAGGAGGCGGGCCGGAAAGGGGACAGCGGCCCACCTCGGTGCGCAGGGGGAAAGCTACCCGTTCGGCGGACCCGCGGGCGTCCGCCTGCTGAACCTTCGGGCAGGGCTCTGGGGGTTTGTCCAACGCGACGGGCTGCGACGGGAACGCCCCGCCGCAGCCGCCGCCACGGCGGTGCCGCTAGGCCGCGGGAGCCTCGCCCGGCGTCTTGCGCGGGACGAGCACGAGGCGCTTGAACTCGGCCACGAGCGTGCCGTCCTGGTTGAACACGCGCGTGTGGACCTTCACGGTGCCGCGGTCCAGCTTGGAGCGCGACTCCTTCTTCTCCAGCACCTCGGACTCGACGAACAGCGTGTCGCCGTGGAACACGGGAGCCGGGTGGCTCAGCTCCTCGGTCGCCAGGTTGGCGATCGCCTTGCCGCTGACGTCGCTGACGCTCATGCCCAGCGCGAGGCTGTAGACGAGCGGCCCGACGACGACGTTCTTGCCCTGCTGGCTCTGGCCCGCGTACACGTCGTTGATGTGCAGCGGGTGGTGGTTCATCGTGATGAGGCAGAACAGATGGTCGTCGGCCTCGGTCACGGTCTTGGCCGGCCAGTGCTTGTACACGGCGCCGACCTCGAACTCCTCGAGGTAGCGGCCGTAGGCGTGCGCGCCGCTGGATTCGCGCTGGCGCTGATCGGTGGTGAACCCGGTGTCTGCCATGTCAGTGGTCTCCTTGAAGGTGTCGCTCGGCGGGCGAAGCATGCCAGCGCGAGCGTTTCGTTGACTCGCGAGTCAACGAAACGGTCCTTCCAATAGCGTTGCGGTATGCGCAGCCCTCGAGACTTCTACAAGCCGCTGGCCGTCGGGGCCCCCGAGCCCGTGCGGGAGATCCCGTTCCCGCCGTCGCGGATGATCCACTTCTTCGACGCCTCCAACGAGAAGATGGTGGCCAAGCTCCCCGACACGATCGCCAAGGCCGACATCGTCCTCGGCAACCTCGAGGACGCCGTGCCGGTCGACCGCAAGGAGGCCGCGCGCGAGGGCCTCGTCAAGGTCGGCAAGACCATCGACAAGGGCGACACGCAGCTGTGGACGCGCGTCAACTCGCTGGAGTCGCCGTGGGTCCTCGACGACCTGACGACGCTCGTGACCGAGATCGGCGACGTGCTCGACGTCATCATGGTCCCCAAGGTCGAGGGCCCGTGGGACATCCACTACGTCGATCGCCTGCTCGCCCAGCTCGAGGCGCGCGCCGGGATCCAGAAGCCGATCCTCATCCACGCGCTGCTGGAGACCGCCCAGGGCGTCGTGCACCTGGAGGAGATCGCCGCCGCCTCGCCGCGCATGCAGGGCATGAGCTTCGGCCCGGCCGACCTCGCCGCCTCGCGGCGCATGAAGACCACGCGCGTCGGCGGCGGCCACCCCGGCTACGTCTCGATGAGCGATCCCGACCCGGCCAACCCGGACGGGGTGGGTGGGCACCGTGTCACGGCGCAGCAGGATCCGTGGCACTACTCGATCGCCCGCATGGTCGACGCGTGCACGATGAACGGGCTGCTGCCGTTCTACGGCCCGTTCGGCGACATCAAGGACGTCGTCGCGTGCGAGGCGCAGTTCCGCGCCGCGTTCCTGCTCGGCTGCGTCGGCGCCTGGTCGCTGCACCCCGTGCAGATCGACATCGCCAAGAAGGTCTTCTCCCCCGACCCCGCCGAGGTCGCCTTCGCCAAGAAGGTCATCGAGGCGATCCCCGACGGGCGCGGCGTCCACATGATCGACGGCAAGATGCAGGACGACGCGACCTGGAAGCAGTGCAAGGTCATGGTCGACCTCGCCGAGCAGCTGGCCCAGAAGGACCCGGAGCTGGCCGAGGCCTACGGCTTCGAGCCCTCCGCCGCCTAAGCCTTTCCCAACCCCTGACCGGAGGCGTCACGCCTTGAGATTCTTCGAGTACGAAGCCCGTGAGATCGTCAAGCGGGCGGGCATCCCCGTCACCGACTACGGATTCACGACCGACGCGCAGGAGGCGAAGGAGATCGCCGCGCGCATCGGCGGCTCCACCGTCATCAAGTCCCAGGTCCTGTCCGGCGGCCGTATGAAGGCCGGCGGCGTGAAGTTCGCCGACACGCCCGAGGAGGCCGAGGCGCACGCGGCCGACATCCTCCAGCTGGAGATCAACGGGCACAAGCCCCGCGGCATCCTGGTCGACCCCAAGGCGGAGTTCGAGCAGGAGTACTACGCGGGCGTCGTCTGGGACGGCACGGCGAAGAAGCCGGTGATCCTCTTCAGCGACATGGGCGGCATCGACATCGAGGAGGTCGCCGAGTCGCACCCCGAGCACGTCGGCCGCGTGCACATCTCCAACCTCATGCCGATCAGCGACTTCATGGCGAAGCAGTGCATCGCCCAGACCGGCGTCACCGGCCGCCCGCTGCAGCGGCTGACCCCGATCATCCGCCGGCTCGCGCAGCTCTTCGTCGACAACGACATGGTCCTCGCCGAGATCAACCCGCTCTGCGAGATGACCGACGGCACGTTCGTCGCGCTCGACGCGCACATGGACATGGAGAGCGAGGCGCGCGGGCGCCACAAGGCCCTGCTCGACGACCTCGGCGTCGGCGACGACGAGACGCGCCTCGCGCGCGAGCCCACGGAGTTCGAGCTCGCCGGCGAGGAGGTCGACGGCGCCGACCATCGCGGCGTCGCCGGCAACGTCACGGAGTTCGACGGCAACATCGGCCTCGTCATCGGCGCCGGCGGCGGCTCGCTCACGCTCTTCGATGCCGTCCGCGCCCACGGCGGCGAGCCGGCGAACTACTGCGAGATCGGCGGCAACCCGTCGGTCTCCAAGACCTGCGGCCTGGCGAAGCTCGTGCTGACCAAGCCGGGCGTCGACAAGATCGCGGTGATGATGTCGATCGTCTCCAACACGCGCGTGGACATCGTCGCGCGCGGGGTCATCAAGGCCTGCCTCGAGCTCGGCTTCGACCCGGCGGAGAAGATCGCGATCTTCCGGATCCCCGGCGCGTGGGAGGAAGAGGGCTTCAAGATCCTCGCGAAGTACGGCATCGAGTACGCCGACCGGTCGGTGTCGATGCACGAGGCCGCGCGGCGCGCGGTGGAGAATATCGACGGCGTGGCGAGCGGGGAGGTGCCGGTCTGATGTCCATCCTGATCGACGCGACGACGACGTTCATCGTCCAGGGGATCACCGGCCGCGAGGCCGTCAACCTGACGCGCGAGTGCCTCGACTACGGCGAGGGCGCGCGCGTCGTCGGCGGCGTCACGCCGGGGCGCAAGGGCCGCGAGGTCCACGGCGTGCCGGTCTTCGACACCGTCGCGCAGGCGGTCGAGCACCACGGCGGCCCGATCGACGGCTCGGTCGTGACCGTCCCGCCCGCGTTCACGAAGGACGCGGTGCTCGAGGCGATCGCGAACGGGATCAAGCTCATAGTGATCGTCACCGAGCGGATCCCGCGCGGGGACGTCGCCGTGATGGTCGAGTTCGCGCGCGAGCACGACGCCCGCATCATCGGCCCGAACTGCCTCGGGATCATCGTCCCGGACGTGATCAAGATGGGCGGCATCGGCGGCCCGGCGAGAGACGCCGCGAAGGCGTACACGCCCGGCCCCGTCGGCGTCATCTCCCGCTCCGGCGGCATGACGACGGAGATGTCCTCGACGCTGTCCGCCGCCGACCTGGGCCAGTCGACCGCCGTCTCGATCGGCGGCGACGCGATCATCGGCTCCTCCTACGCGGAGCTGATGCCGCTGTTCGAGGACGACCCGCAGACGCAGGCGATCGTCATCTACACGGAGCCGGGTGGCCGCATGGAGGCCG
>DASYBY010000147.1:0-22108 GCA_036500525.1 Baekduia sp.
GCTGAAGGTGCGCTGCGCCGACGGCCGCGCGCACCTCGCCGGGCGGCCCGACGGCTCGGCCGACGTGGTGCTGATCGACGCCTTCGTCGGCGCGCGCGTCCCGCGCCACCTCGCGACCGTCGAGGCGCTGGCCGACGTCGCGCGCGTGGTCGGCCCCGGCGGTGCCGTGGCCATCAACGTGGTCGACGCGCCGCCGATGGCCGACGTGCGTGCGATCGGCACCGCGCTGGGTGAGTCCTTCGCGACCGTGGCCGCGGTCGGCGGCAGGCCCGTGCTGCGCGGGCGGCGCGCGGGCAACGTCGTCCTCGTCGGTGGCCATGGCCCGCTGCCGCTGGAGCGCGTGCGCGTCCGGGCGACCGCCGATCCGTCGCCGGCCGGACTGCTCAGCCCGGCCGAGACCGCGGCGTTCTGCCGCGGCACGCCGGCCTGGCGCGACTGACGGGCGAGCGACCGCGCGCCGCCTAGGATGGGCGGCGTGCACCTCTCCCTCGCCTCCGTCCTGCAGGAGTCGGCGCTGCGGCGCCCCGACAAGGTCGCCGTGATCGAAGGCCCGCCCGCCCGCCGCCGCATGACCTACGCGGAGCTCTGGGAGACCGCGCTGCGCCGGGCGGGTGCGCTGCGGGCCGCGGGCGTCGAGCCCGGCGACCGCGTCGCGCTGCTCGCACCCAACACCATCGACTTCGTCACCGCCTACTACGGCATCCTCGCGCGCGGCGCCGTCGTCGTGCCGATCGCGCCGATGCTCGTCGCCGACGAGATCGCCTTCCTGCTGGAGGACTCCGGCGCCAAGCTCGCGCTGGTCGCCGACGAGCTGGCGGGCGTCGTCGCCGCCGGGGCCGAGACCGCCGGCGTGCCAGTGGTGCTGCTGGGCAGCGAGGCGGCACTGGCCGACGCGCCCGAGCCGCTGCGCGAGGCCCGCGAGCCGCTGGACACCGCGGTCGTGTTCTACACCTCGGGCACGACCGGCCGGCCCAAGGGCGCGGTGCTCACGCACCTCAACTTGGTGATGAACGCCTTCACCAATGCCTTCACCGCCAACCACATCCTCAGCGACGACGTCATGTTCGGCTGCCTGCCGCTGTTCCACACGTTCGGGCAGAGCGTCGCGCTCAACGGCACGTTCCTGGTCGGCGGCACGCTGATCCTGCAGCCGCGCTTCGACCCGGCCGAGGCGCTGGAGCTCATGGCCGAGCACGGCGTCACCGCGTTCCTCGGCGTGCCGACCATGTACATGGCCCTGCTGGCCGCGGTGAAGGCCGGCGGGCCGGTCCCCCAGCTGCGCCTCTGCGTCTCGGGCGGCGCGCCGCTGCCGGTCACGGTGCTGGAGGAGGTCGACGCGACCTTCGGCGTGCGCGTGCAGGAGGGCTACGGGCTGTCGGAGACGTCGCCGACGGCCTCGGTCAACCAGCTGGAGTACGGGATCCGGCCCGGCACGATCGGCCACCCGATCTGGGGCGTGGAGATCGAGATCGCCGACCCCGAGGTCGAGGACGCGATCGTCCTGCGCCCGACGGGCGAGGTCGGCGAGATCGTCATCCGCGGCCACAACGTCTTCGCCGGCTACCACGAGCGGGCCGAGGCGACCGCGGCCGCGATCGTCGACGGCTGGTTTCGCAGCGGCGACCTGGGCCTCAAGGACGCCGAGGGCTTCATCACCATCGTGGATCGCAAGAAGGACCTCATCCTGCGCGGCGGCTACAACGTCTACCCGCGCGAGGTCGAGGAGGTGCTGGCCCGGCACCCGGGCGTCGACCAGGTCGCGGTCGTCGGCATCCCCCACGCCACGCACGGCGAGGAGGTGCTGGCCGTCGTCGTCCCGGCCGGCGAGCTCGACCCCGAGGAGCTGCTGGCCTGGGCCGGCGAGCACGTCGCGCGCCACAAGCGGCCGCGGATGGTCGAGATCGTCGACGAGCTGCCGCTCGGCCCTAGCCGCAAGGTCCTCAAGCGGGAGCTGCGCGACCGCTTCGCGGCGCTGGGCGACGCCTGACCGTCCGCCCGCTGCGGTGCAGCGCGGTCTCCATCTCGTCCAGCGCCTGGCCGAGGTGGTCGATGAACGGCCACGCGTCGGGGATCTGGCCGGCGTCGGTGACGATCCCGAAGTCGAGGCGGTCGAGGTAGCTCATGACGGTCATGTTCAGGCCGACGCCGTCGACGACGACCGACACGGGGTACATGCGCTCCAGCGTCGCGCCGGCGCAGGCCAGCGGCTCGCGCGGCCCGGGCACGTTGGAGATCACGAGGTTCAGCGGCGGGCGGGTGCGCCCGAGCAGCTCGATCGTCGTGCGCGCGGCCAGCGCCGCGACCGCGGGCGGGATGAACGCGGTGGCGTCGGTCAGCAGGCTCGCCGGGACCGCGGCGTGGTTGGCCTTGGCGCCCATCAGCAGCTCGTGGGCGCGGAGGAGCCGGGCGCGGGGATCGGCGACGTCGGTCGGGATCGGCACGATCATCGCCGCGACGCGGTTGCCGAACGTGCGGCGCTCGGCCGGCGTGCGGACCGACACGGGGACCATCGCGATCAGCGGCGTGCGCGGCAGCTCGTCGCGGTCCAGCAGCCACTGGCGGACCGCCGAGGCGCAGAGGGTGACGACGACGTCGTTGACCGTGATGCCCAGCTCGTTCTTGATGGCCTTGACCTTGTCGAGCGAGAGCGAGCCGAAGGCGAAGCCGCGGTGCGACGAGATGCGCCCGTTGAACGGCGTGCGCGGGGCGCGGGCCGAGGTGACCTCGAGCATCGCAGCGCTGGCCGACGGGCCACCGCCCAGCCCGCGCAGGCGCGAGAAGCCCTTCGACAGCGTCGGCACGGCGGGGAACACGTTGGCGCCGGGGATCTCGGTGAGCGCCGGCAGCGTCTTGGGCAGCGCCTTCAGCGCGCGCAGCGGCTGGAACGGGAGGCCGAGCAGGCCGCGGCCGAGCATCTCGACGTCGCCGGGCACGCGCTCGCCGACCACGTCGCCGTCGGGGCGCGGCGGGTGCTCGGGACCACCGCCGGCGACCGGGTCGAGCAGCACGGAGAGGATCTCGTTGCCGCTGACGCCGTCGACCACGGAGTGATGGACCTTGGTCAGCAGCGCGACGCGCCCCTCCGGCAGCCCGTGGATCAGGTACAGCTCCCAGAGCGGCCGCGACCGATCCAGCGGCCGCGCGAAGATGCGCGCGACGACCTCTGCGAGCTTGCGGTCGTCGCCCGGCGGCGGGATCGCGGCCTCGCGGATGTGGAAGTCGAGGTCGAAGTCGGGGTCCTCCGCCCAGTAGGGCAGGTCGATGCCCAGCGGGACGTTGACGAGCTTGGACCGGAACGGCGGGAGCAGGTGCAGCCGGTCGGAGACCGTGCGGCACAGGTCCCCGATCGTCAACGCACCACCCGGAGCCGTCGACGGGTCATACCGGCACAGGCTGCCGACGTGGCCGTAGGTCCGTCCGTTCTCCACGGCGAGGAACTGCGCATCGAGGGTCGTCAACTGGCGCACGTCCGAGAGCGTTCCCGCCGGGGCACGGATCATGCGCGCGGTCCGGGATGGGTTGTTGCGCGAGGCGGGCCGCCGAGCGGCCGCACCGAACCCGCGGAATAACTCATCTAGCCTGATGCGCATGGCCACCCTCTGGACGATCGGCTACGAACGCCTCCTCCCGCGCGCGCTGGTCGCCGAGCTGGAAGCTGCCGGCGTGCAGCGGCTCATCGATGTGCGCTTCCGCCCGCAGTCGCGCCGCGCCGGCATGTCGAAGACGCGCCTGGCCGAGCTGCTGGCCGACCACGACATCGCGTACGAGCACCGTCGCGCGCTGGGCACGCCGTCCGGCATCCGCTGGTTCTACAAGAACCGCCAGGTCCCGGCCGGTGCCGTGGCCTTCCGCACCTACATCGAAGCCGAGTCGGCCGACGCCCTCGACGACCTCGCCGCCGAGCTCCCCTCCGGCCCCCGCACCGCCCTCCTCTGCCTCGAGGCCGAGCCCCACGACTGCCACCGGACGATCGTCGCGGAGCGTCTGCGGGCGCGGGTGCCCGGCCTGCGCGTGGTCGACTTGTAGGGCTAGGTGGCCTTGCGGAGGCCGGTGATGGCCTGCGCGACGGAACTGACCTCGCTGGTGAGGCGACGGATCCTGGGCAGCATCACGCTGCGCAGATCCGCGGTGGAGGTCTTGCGCTTGAGCGCATTGCCCATCTCACGCAGTGTCTGCGAGAGCCGGCGCAGGGCCTGCGAGGTCGTCTGCTGAGCGGCTCGCCAGCGGCTGGGCGCGCTGAGCCGGTCAAGGGCGGACGACGTGGTGCCGGCGACCTTGCTCCAGGCCAGGACGCGCCGACGCACGCTCGCGGGCGTGGACCCGCTCAGCTTCGTGGGGCCGTGCTCATAGCGATCGAGGATCGCTTTGACCTTCGCGCCGTAGGACTGCGCAGCCGTTCCCGTCGTGGCCCGTGCGGCCGCCGGGCCGGCGAGGCCGCCCGCCAACCCCAGCGCCAAGACGCAGACGACCATCCATCGATGCACTGACTTGAGCATGCCGATGACCCTGTCACGCCCCTCCCTCCTCAACCAGAGCCGATCCGGCAGGGTTACCCTGGTCCAGCCCTGCCGCGAGGGTCCGGATGAGCCGGTCGAAGGAGGTGTCGAGGTCGAGCTTGATGCCGAAGCCGCCGGCGGCTTCGAGGGAGGCGAAGCCGTGGACGGCGGAGCGCAGCGCGCGGAGGGCGTGGATGGTCTCCTCGTCGTCCAGGGACCAGCCGCGCAGGACGCCGCGCAACACGTCGAGGACCGCGGCGCCCGCGTCGCGCAGCTCGTCGTCGTCGGGGGCCGCGGCGGTCACCGCGCCGGCGGCGTAGCGGCCCGGGTGCGCCAGCACGTAGCTGCGGTAGGCGCCGGCGGTGGCGACGAGCCCCTCGGTCCCCGCGCGGCCGATCGCGGCCTCGCGCAGCGCCGCGGCGATCTCCGACAGGCCGAGCAGGCCGACGCCGCGCAGCAGGTCGTCGCGGCCCCCGACGTGGTTGTACAAGGACGGTGACTTGATCCCCAACGCCCCCGCCACGCGGGCGAGAGTCACCGCGTCGACCCCCTCGGCATCGGCGATCTGCGCCGCCGTCGCGACCACCTGCGCGCGGTCCAGCCCGGCGCGGGCCACGGCGCCTCAGGCCGCCTTGGCGATCGCCGCGTCCATCGCGGCGCCGGGCGCCTCGACGATCCGGCCGTGGCCGGGCGCCAGCCGCGCCGGATCCAGCGCCCGCAGCGCGCGGGCGCTCTCCAGCTCGATCTCCCTCGACCACGTCGCGAACGCCGGCAGCGGGAACTTGGGGTTCATCTTCGCCGACGTCGCGACGCCGCCCAGCGTCGAGTAGGCGTCGCCGCACAGCAGCGTGCCGTCGCGCGGGTCGAGCAGCGCGACGTGGCCGGGCGTGTGGCCGGGCGCCGCGACGACCTCCAGCGAGCCGATGCGGTCGCCCGCGACGACCGTGCGCGTCGGCTCGGTCTTCGCGCCCGGGAAGCTCCCGCGCCGCCGCCCCTGCGGCTCGCCCGGATCGAGCGACCGGTCCTTCTTGAGCAGCCGCGCGTCGCGCGCCGAGATGATGACCTCGACCCCGGGCAGCGCCGCGGCCAGCGCGTCGAGCGAGCCGATGTGGTCGCCGTGCGCGTGGGTCAGCGCGATGCGCACGATCGGCGCGCCGAGCGCCTGCGCGGCGGCGAGGATGGGCTTGGCGCTGCCGCCCACCATGGTGTCGACGAGCGTGAGGCCGTCGTCCTCGCGGACGAGGTAGGCGTTGACCATGTGCAGGCGGGTGATCTGGGTGACGGAGGAGGCAACGGACATAGCCAGAAGACTAATGTCGTTAGTTTCCCCTGTCAACCCGATGTTCAGGTCGCGAGCGCGAACGACGCGTGGACCTCGCCACCGTCGGCCACGAGCCACCGCCGCGCCCCCTCCGCCAGAACCGAGAAGAGCCCGGGCTGGGCCGGCGTGCGGAACTCCAGCTCGACGTCCACCGCCTCGGGCTCAGGCCCGCCGAGCAGCTCGTCCTCCAGCACCGCCCAGTACGCGGCGTTGTTGATGTGCTCGGCCAGGTCCAGCTCGCTGGCGCGGAACGTCCACCCGCGCGCGGTCGCCGACGCGCCCTCCGGCGGTGCCGGGTGCCGCAGCCGGGCCTTGATCTCGCGCCCCGCCGCCGCCGTGCGGTAGAGCTCCAGCTCCTCCTCGCTCAGCGGCACCGGCCGCCCGGTCGTGGGATCGAGGTGGACCCACAGGGCCACCGCCTCGACCGACCCGCCCGACTCCGTCGTCACCGTCGTACGCCGCTGCGCCCACATCCGGCCCAGGCCGCTGCAGAACGTCGCCACGGTGGCGGCCTCCGCGAAGCGCGGGAACCGCGCGACGTGCAGCCGCGCGCGCCGCACGACCCACACCGCCCGGTCGCCGACGCCGGCGTCGCTCACGTCGGCCAGCGCGACGTCCTGCAACCACCGCGCAAGCGCGTCGAGGCGCACCCGGCCACCCGGCGCCGCGTCGGCGAGGCCGGGCCTCATCGTCTGGACAAACAGCCGGCCGACGCCCGGGGCCGGCACGATCTCGTCGAAGGCGCTCACGGCCGGGACGCTAGCGGCCGGACCGGCCCGTCCGCCGCGCCGCTTCAGCCGAACGCGGGCGTTCCGCGACGAAGGCCTACAACCGGCCGGCGTCGAGCAGCCGCCGCAGGAACCGCTGCGTCTCGGGATGCTCGGGCGCGCCGAACATGTGCTCGGCGTCCCCGCGCTCGACGATCGCGCCGTCGTGCAGGAAGCAGACCTCGTCGGCGACCTCGCGCGCGAAGCCCATCTCGTGCGTCGCGATCAGCATGGTCATGCCCTCGTCCTTGAGGTCGGCCACCAGCTGCAGGATCTCGCCGACCAGCTCGGGGTCGAGCGCGCTGGTGATCTCGTCGAGCAGCAGCGCCCGCGGCCTCGTCGCCAGCGCCCGCGCGATCGCCACGCGCTGCTGCTGGCCGCCCGACAGGCGGTCGGGATAGTCGTGCTCGCGCCCGCCGAGCCCGAAGCGCTCCAGCAGCTCGCGAGCGCGGTCCTCGGCCTCCGCGCGCGACGCGCCATGCGCGCGCACCGGCGCCAGCGTGAGGTTCTGCAGCACGGTCAGGTGCGGGAACAGGTTGAAGGCCTGGAAGACCATCCCCAGCCGCCGGCGCACCGCGATGGTCTCGACCGACGGGTCGGTGATGACCTCGCCGTCGAGCAGCACGTCGCCGTCGTCGATGTCCTCCAGCAGGTCGATGCAGCGCAACAGCGTGGACTTGCCCGAGCCCGACGCACCGATCAGCGCGATCGCCCCGTGCTCGCGCACCGCGAGGTCGATGCCCCGCAGCACCTGCCGCTCGCCGTAGGCCTTGGTGACGCCGCGGACCTCGAGGACGGTGCTGTCGCTCACAGCGCCACCGCCCCGCCGCGCGAGCGCCGCGAGCGCGCCTGCAGATGGTCGACCAGGCGCGCCAGCGGGATCGTCACCAGCAGGTAGAGCAGCGCGACCGACACCAGCGGCGTGTAGACGAAGTTCGACGACGCGTCGATCTGCGCGATGCGAAACGCCTCGGCCGGGCCGAGGATCGAGATCAAGGCCACGTCCTTCTGCAGGGCGATGAAGTCGTTGAGCAGCGGCGGGATGACGCGCCGGATCGCCTGCGGGACGATCACGTACCGCAGCGCCTGCGTGCGCGTGAGGCCGAGCGCCAGGGCGCCCGCCATCTGCGTCGGGTGCACCGAGTCGATGCCCGACCGGTACACCTCGGCGACGTAGGCCGAGTACGAGAACGCCAGCGCCGCGCCGCCGAGCACGAGCGGATCGGTCGGCAGGCCCTTGAGGTTCAGCGCCAGCACGCCGAACCCGACGAGGTAGACCAGCAGGATCGTCGGGATCCCGCGCATGACGTCGCAGAAGACGACCGCGATGGCGCGGAACGGGAAGAGCGCCGCGGTCCGGGTCGTCCGCACGAGCGCGATGAACAGCCCGAGCACCAACACCACCGCCTCGACGATCACGAACAACTTGATGTCGATCCAGAAGCCCCGCAGGACGTCGGGGAACGACGAGCGGAAGTCGTCGATGCTGAAGAACGTGTCGCGCACGTCCGGCCAGCCGGGCGCCGTGAGGATCCACGTCGCCAGCGCCCCGAGCACGACGATCGTCGAGACGGCCGAGATGGCCGTCCGCCGCTGCGCGCGCCGCCGCCGGGCGGCGGCGCGCACCTCCTGCCGCGAAGCCGTCAGCGCAGCTCCGGTGCGCCGGCCGCCTGGCCCATCCACTTGGTCTCGATCTGCTTGAGCTCACCCGAGCTCGTCAGCTTGTCGATCGCGCCGTCGACGCAGGACGTCAACTTGGAGTCCTTGGCCAGCACGGCGCCCCAGCTGTCGCCGCCCGGCGCGTCGAACTGGCCGACGATCTTGGCGTTCTCGACCTGCGCGGAGGTCAGGTAGAACGCCGTCGGCAGGTCGACGACGACGGCGTCGACGCGACCGGTCTTCAGCGCGCGGACGACGTCGTTGGAGTCGTTGAACACCTGCGGCTGGGCCGAGGGCTTGACCACCGCGTTGACGGCGTCCAGGCTCGTCGTGCCGATCTGCACGCCCAACTTGGTGGTCTTGAGCGCGGCCAGCGACGTCGCGGCGGCGGCGGGCGACTTCTTCAGCGCCACCACGGCCTGCGGGGCCGTGTAATAGGGCTTGGAGAAGTCCACGCGCTTGGCGCGCGCCGGCGAGATCGAGATCTGGTTGACGTCGAGGTCGAAGTGCTTGGGGCCCGGCGCGTAGGACGAGTTGAACGGCACGATCGTCCACTTGACCTCGGCGGGCGCGAAGCCGAGCTGCTTGCCGATGGCGAACGCCACCGCGCTCTCGAAGCCCTTGCCGTTGGACGGCGTGTCGTCGACGAAGTACGGCGGGTAGGCCGGCTTGTCGGTGCCGACCGTGAGCTGCCCGGAGTTGACCAGCGACAGGTTGGCCTTCGTGCACGGGTTGGCGGCGGCCGCGGTGGTCGCGGTCGAGGCCGTGGTGGCCGAGGAGGACGACGAGTCGTCGCTCCCGCACGCGCTGACGAGCAGCGCAGCAGGGACGAGGATCGCCGCGACGGCGAGACGGAGAGGCGACATGGTGATGCTCCGAGAGAGACGATCGACAACGTCCGGTTGCCGATCGGGAATTGGGGGATCCTGGAATCTAGCGCGCCCACGGGCGATCCGGGTGGTCAGACCCGGCGGGAGGCGGCCGTCGGTCGACAGCCACGAGCCGGCGAGGATCAGCAGCAGGCCGGCGACGGCGCCCGGGCCGGGTCGCTCGCCGAGCACCGCGACGCCCAGGGCGACCGCCACGATCGGCGAGATGTAGGTGATGACCGTCGCCCGGCTCGGCCCGATCTCGCCGATCAGCGCGCCGAAGAGCACGAAGGCCATGGCGGTGCAGAACAGGCCGAGCACGACGATCGACAGCAGCGCGCCGGCGTCGGGCATGTGCGACGGCGGCGCCGCCAGCGCGGGGATCGTGAGGATGGCCGCGGCGATCGAGAGCGCGACCGCCATCAGCGCCCGCGGGTCCAGATCGGTGAGCTTCCGGTTGAGCAGCATCGGCCCGGCGGCGTAGCCGACCGCCGCCAGCAGGATCGCGAGCGCGCCGAGCAGCTCGCCGCTGCTGCCCGAGACGTCGAGGCCGACGAGCGCGATCACCCCGGCGAAGCCGATGGCGAGCCCGACCGCGCGGCGCCCGGTCGCCCGCTGCGAGCGGTCGAAGCGCAGCGCCAGCAGCGCGACGATCATCGGCACGGCCGCGACGAGGATCGCCGCCAGCGACGAGGCCACGTGCTCCTCGCCCGCCGCGATCAGCGGGAACGGGACGACGATCTCGAAGACCGCGTAGAGCGCCAGCCAGCGCAGGCGCGGCCGGGCCAGCGCCGGGGCCAGCACGCCGGCGCGATGGCTGAGCACCAGCAGCACGATCGCGGCCATCAACACCCGCGCCCAGGCCAGGAAGATCGGCGGGACGTCGTCGTCGACGGCGACCTTGATGAACAAGTACGGGATCCCCCACAGGGTCGCCACGGCGGCGAAGGCGGACCAGGCGCGGGGGCTCACCGAGGTGATGGTAGGGCCGCGCTAGCGTGAGGGAGATGCTCCGCCTCAGCGTGCTCGACCAGTCGCCGATCCCCGAGGGCTCGACCGGCGCCGACGCGCTGCGCAACACCATCGACCTGGCGCAGCTGGCCGACCGGCTCGGCTACCACCGCTACTGGGTCTCCGAGCACCACGGCGGGCCGATGCTCGCCGGGCCGGCGCCCGAGGCGCTGATCGGGCCGATCGCCGCCGCCACGCAGCGCATCCGGGTCGGCAGCGGCGGCGTGATGCTCCCGCACTACAGCCCGCTCAAGGTCGCCGAGAGCTTCAGCCTCCTGGCCGGCCTGTTCCCCGAGCGCATCGACCTCGGCCTCGGCCGCGCCTCGGGCACCGACCCGCTGACGACCTTCGCGCTGCAGCGCGACCGCCGCACGGCGATGCCCGACGACTTCCCCGAGCAGCTCGTCGAGCTGCTGGCCTACTTCAACGACACCTTCCCCGACGGCCACCGCTTCGCCCACCTCGCCGCCAGCCTCCCCGGCCGCCCCGAGGCACCCGAGCCGTGGCTGCTCGGCTCCTCGCCGCAGAGCGCGATCTGGGCCGCGCAGCTCGGCCTCCCCTACGCCTTCGCCGACTTCATCAACCCGGCCGGCGCCGGCATCGCCGCCGACTACCGCGCGCGCTTCGAGCACTCCGAGCGCCACATGGAGCCGAAGACCGTCGTCGCCGCGTGGATCCTCGCGGCCGACACCGAGGAGGAGGCCCAGCGCCTGGCCGCCTCGCACCGCATGGCCTTCACCATGCTGCGCCAGGGCCGGCTGATCGCCGTGCCGCCGCCGGAGAAGGCGCTGCGCTTCCTGGAGTCCCAGGGCCGGCCGACCAACGGCAACGTGCCGGGCCGGCGCGGGATCGTCGGCGCGATCGACAAGGTGCGCGCACAGGTCGAGCAGCTGGCCGACGACTACAAGGCCGACGAGGTGATCGTCGTGACGATCACCCACGACCACGAGGCGCGCCGGCACTCCTACGAGCTGCTCGCCGACGCCTTCGAGCTGGACGCGCGACCCGCCCCCGCGGCGGCCTTGACGCTCGCTCCAGACGCCTGAGGCCGCGGGACGCCGACGGACCGCCGCGCCTGGCAGGCTGCGGGGCGTGAGCGTGTCGAGCCTGCGGTCTTCGCCGAGTGCCCGCGCGGGCGCGCGGGCGTCGGTGCCGTTCGCCGCGGCCGGCGGCCTGCTGGCGATCTCCTTCGGCATCACGGCGCAGACGGCCGGGCTGTCGGCCGCGGCCACGGTCGCCATGTCGGCGCTCATGTACGCGGGCTCGGCGCAGTTCGCCGCCGTCGCGATCCTGGCCGAGGGCGGATCGGTGATCGCCGCCGTCATCGCGGCGATGCTCATGAACGCGCGCTACATCGCGATGGGGCTGGCGGTCGGGCCGTCGCTGAAGGGCGGGCCGATCCGGCGCGCGCTGGAGGGCCAGTCGCTGGTCGACGCCTCGTGGGCGATGGCCAACCGGGGCAACGGGCGCTTCGACCGCCACACGCTCTTCGGCTCGTCGGCGCCGCAGTACGTCACGTGGCTGGCCGGCACGGTGGTCGGCGTGATCGCCGGCGGCGTGCTCCCCGATCCCGAGGCGCTGGGCATCGACGCGATCTTCCCGGCGTTCTTCCTCGCGCTGCTGGTCAACGAGCTGCGCAGCGCCGAGGCGTCGGCGGTCGCGCTCGGCGGCGCGATCGTGGCGCTCGCCCTCGGGCTGCTGGCGCCGGCCGGGGTCGGGATCGTGGCGGCGTCGCTGATCGCGCTCGTGGGCCTGCGCCCGAGGGGCGCAGCGTGAGCCTCTCCGAGAAGGCCTGGCTGACCGTGGCGCTCGGGGCGATCACGACCTTCGCGATCCGCGGCATCGGGCCGATGGCCACCGGCGGCCGCACGCTCGGACGCCGCGCGATGCGCGTGCTCGCCCTGCTGCCCGCGGCGCTGATGGCCGCGCTCGTGGTCACCGAGACGGTGATCCAGGACGGCAGCCTCGACGTCGACGCGCGCGTCGGCGGCCTCGGGGCCGCCGCGCTGCTGATCTGGCGCCGCGTCTCGGTGATCTGGGTGGTGCTCGGCGCCGCGGCGACGACCGCCGCGCTACGCCTGATCTTCTGAGGCGTCGCCGGGCGCGGCCGCCCGGGCGTGCGCCCGGGCCGTGACCCGCTCGGTCTCGCCGCGGTCGAACATCGTGCGCGCCGCGGCGGCGGCGTAGACCACCATCGTGATCAGCAGCGCGACGATCGCGGGCGCGCCGACGAGGAGCGCCACGACCAGCGCGACGACCGCCGCGCCGATGTTGTAGGGCTTGAACGCGGCGTTGGACGCCAGCTCGGAGGCGATCTGCGACTCCGTCGGCACCGGCCGCTCCGGCGGCGTCATGGCGTGCCGCGCACGAGGTGGAAGTGCTCGCCGCCGGTCGTCACGACGTCGCCCGGATGGAGCTGGCGGCCGCGGCGCGCCTCGGGCGCGCCGTTGACCAGGACGGGCACCTCGGCGAGGTAGTCCTTCACCTCGCCGCCGGCGTCCACGACGTCGGCCAGCTTCAACAGCTGGCCGAGCCGAATCATGTCCCCGCGGATCTCGACGTCGCGCGCCACTGCGCGCGAACCTACCGGCCCGAGTAGCGGCCGGAGGTGCTGCCCGAGCCGCTGCGGGTGCGCGGACGGCGCTTGCGGGCGCCGGTCGTGCGCGGGGCGCCACCCTCCGACGGCGGCTTCGCGCCACCGCGCTCGGCGCGCAGCAGACCGCTCTGGCCGAACTCCTTGAGGATGCCCAGCTGCGTCGCCATCTTCTGGACGTCGCCGGCCTGCTCGTTGCCGACGAACGTGACGCCCTCGCCGGTGCGCCCGGCGCGGCCCGTGCGGCCGACGCGGTGCGTGTAGGTGTCGCCGTCCTCGGGCGGATCGAAGTTGATCACGTGCGAGATGTCGCGCACGTCGATGCCGCGGGCGGCCACGTCGGTGGCGACCAGCGTGTCGACCTCGCCGCGCTCGAACTGCGCCAGGGCGCGCTCGCGCTGGCGCTGGGACTTGTCGCCGTGCATGGCGACGGCCTTGACGCCCTCGTTGCCGAGGCGCTTGACCAGGCGGTCGGCGCCGTGCTTGGTGCGGACGAAGACGAGCGCCAGGTCGCGCTCGGTGCGCAGCTCGGTGACCAGCAGCTTGAGGCGGTCGTCGCGCTCGACGGCGATGAAGCGGTGGGCGATCGCGGCCAGCGCGTCGACGTCGGGCTCGATCGCGTGCTCGGCGGGATCGGACGTGTACTCACGGGCGATGCGGCCGGCGTCGCCGTCCAGCGTCGCGGAGAGGAAGACGGTCTGGCGCTCGCGCGGGCACTTGGCGACGATGCGGTCGACGGCCGGGCGGAAGCCCATGTCGAGCATGCGGTCGGCCTCGTCGAGGACGAGGAAGCTGACGTCGTTGAGCTTCAGCTTGCCGCGCTGCAGCAGGTCCTCCAGGCGGCCGGGCGTGGCGACCACGATGTGGGAGTTGACGGCCTCGCGCTCCTGCTTCTGGATGCCGACGCCGCCGTAGACCGTGGTGATCTTCAGCGCGCGGGCGTGGGCCAGCGGGTAGAGCTCGTCGACGATCTGCGAGGCCAGCTCGCGGGTCGGGGCGAGGACGAGGGCCGACGGGCGGCCGTAGCCGTTGGCGTCGATGCGGTCGAGCATCGGGACGCCGAAGGCCAGCGTCTTGCCCGAGCCGGTGGGCGACTTGGCCAACACGTCGCGGCCTTCCAGGATGTCCCCGATGATGAGGTTCTGGATGGCGAAGGGGGCGGTGAAGCCGCGCTTGGCGAGCGCGTCGGACACGGCCTTGGACACGCCGAGATCGGCGAAGGACTTCTGTGACATTGGGGGGACTCCAGTGCGGCATGGGGCCGCGGACGATTCGGGGAGACTGCTGACCCGAACCGCACTCTGGCGGGACCCAAGCGAGCTGCCTCGCGTGGACGAAGATGTCCGACGCTCGACACAGGGTAGCGAACCCCGCTCTGCACACCTTCGGTCGACCTGCCAACACGCTTGCCACATTTGTCACACGTGGCGCCCCGATCCAGTTAGGTTCCGTGTCCAATGGGCGACGCTCGGTCGCCCGGGAACCGCAGGAGGAGAAGGAACATGTCGCAGATCTCTGCGGCGCGTTGGTCTACGCGCCGCCTCGGAGTGCTCGCCGTCCTCATGATGCTCGCCGCGCTCGCCGTGCACAGCAGCGCGGCCCGCGCCGACGGGCCGGGCTCCGGCACCCCATGGGTCGCCAGCCTCGGTGACTCCTACATCTCGGGTGAAGCCGGCCGGTGGGCGGGCAACACCAACACCAGCTCGAGCGAGATCGACGCGCTCGGCTCATCCGCCTACTACGACAACGCGGGCCACACGGCCGAGTCGATCAGCGGCTGTCACCGGTCGTCGTCGGCCGAGGTCTACATCGGCGGCGGCGTCAACGGCGTGAACTTCGCCTGCTCGGGCGCCACCACGGCGACGGTCGACGGGTCGGACTTCAAGCCCGGCCTCGACTTCTACTCCAGCGGCACCAAGCAGGGCCAGGCACTGGCGCTGCAGGGCTTCGCGGCCAGCCACAACATCAAGATGGTCAACGTCTCGATCGGCGGCAACAACTTCAACTTCGCCTCGATCATCCAGTCCTGCGTCCAGGACTTCCTCCTCTCCCCCACGTGGTGGAAGGACTACTGCAACGACGACGGCTCGGTCACGGCGAACTTCACCACCGCCAACGTCAACGCGCAGACCCTGGCGATCAAGAACGCGATCCTCAACGTCCGCACGGCCATGACCAACGCCGGCTACGCCGACGCCAACTACAAGATCGTCGTCCAGGACTACGAGTCGCCGCTGCCCCCGGGCTCCGGCATCCGCTACTCGGAGTCGGGCTACACGCGCCAGAGCACCGGCGGCTGCGGCATCTGGAACAACGACGCCAACTGGGCCAACAGCACGGCCCTGCCGACCATCAACAACGCGGTCAAGAACGCCGTGACGGCGACGGGCCTGACCAACGTCGCGGTGCTGGAGCTGCAGTCGGCGTTCAACGGCCACCGCCTGTGCGAGAACACGGTCGGCCTGCTGGAGGAGAAGAGCCTGACGTCGTGGACGCAGTCCGGCGCGGTCGACAAGAGCGAATGGGTCAACCAGATCCGCACGGTCTCGACGGTCTTCGGCCCGTACTACGTCCAGGAGTCGTTCCACCCCAACTACTGGGGCCAGCTGGCGCTGCGCAACTGCGTGCGCCAGGCCTACAACGGCGGCACGCCGCAGGGCGGCACGTGCACGATCTCCGGCACCGGCCTGACCGCCGGTGGCGAGCCGAAGATGGTGCTGACCCCGTAGCGATTCCCACCACCGGCCGGGCCGCGCGCGGGGTGCGCGCGGCCCGGCGGCGTGAAACCCCGTTCTTCTGGGTATCGGTGAAGCGGCGCGCCGCCGTCCATCGGGAAAGGGCAAGGGGAGATCACGTGAGCTACGTACGTCTGGGCACCGCCGGCGGGGCGGTCGCCGCCGTGATCGTCGCGCTCGCGACCGCGGCCTCCGCGGCCCAGGCCGCGCCGGCGCTGCACTGCGAGGCCAGCGCGCTGCGCGCGACCGTCGCGGGCACCCAGACCGTCGAGCCCGTCGTCTACGGCCGATCGGGCGACTGCACCACCGGGCAGGCCACGCCGGCCGCGCTGCTGCCGCCCCTGCTCTCGGCCCAGGCGCTGAACGCCGGCAGCAGGCTGGACGCGACGGGCCAGTCGGGCACCGCGAGCGGCGGGATCGCCCACCTCAGCCTGCTCCCCACCCCGGCGCTGATCGCCCAGCTCCCGACCGAGCAGGCGATCGACGCGCTCGCGAACGTCGCCGTGCCGCTCGGCGCGCTGCTGACGCCGGTGCTGCAGAACCTCGGCGTCCCGGCGATCATCAACCTCAACTTGGCCGACGCCGTCCGCGCGCTCGTGCCCGCGCCCGGGACCGCGCTGCTGTCGGCCGACGTCCTGGAGGCCCAGGCCACCGTCGCCTGCCAGGCCGGCGGCGCGGTGTTCTCGGGCGCCGGCCAGGTGGCGGGCGTCGCGATCCTCGGCCAGCGGGTCGACGCCGGCTCGCTGCTCTCGACGGTCGTGCCGGTGTTCGCGGGCGGCGCGATCGACGTCTCGCAGCTCGACCTCAGCAAGGTCACGATCCTCGGCGGGCTGTCGGCCGGGGCGCTCGCGGCGCTCAAGCCGCTGCTGTCCCAGCTCCTGCCGCCGATCACGCTCCCGCCGTCGGTGCTCGACGTGCGGTTGCAGCCCAACGAGCAGGTCCGCACCGCCGACGGGCTGACGCAGCGCGCGCTGCACGTGGCCATCGGCGTGCTCGGCCGCCCGCTGCTCGACGCGGTCGTGGGCGAGGCCGCGGTGTCGGCCGCGCCCGGCACCTGCGCGCCGCCCGCGGCCCCGCCGCCCACGCCCACGCCGCCGGCAGCCAAGGCCCCGGTCGGCGCCCAGAGCGTCGCCGACGCGCTGCTGGCCTGCAGCGACCGCAAGCTCGTCCTCGTCGACGTCCTCCGGCAGGGCACGCACGTGAAGCTGCTCGGCGCCGCCAACCGCGCCTACGCGGGGAAGAAGGTGGCGATCCGCCTGCGGGCGACGGGGAAGGTGGTGGCCCACGCGACGGTGCGCAAGGACGGCTCGTTCCAGACCACGGCGCCGTCGCCGCCCGTGGCGTTCATGGCCACCCACCGGAAGGCCAACCAGGTCCGCTACCGCGCCGAGATCGGCAAGGAGCGGTCGCTGCCGCTCAAGCTCCAGCGCCGGATGATCGTCGACCGCCTCACGTCCAAGGACGGCCGCGTCACGATCGCCGGGCGCGTCGTGCGGCCGTTGACGACGCCGGTCTCGACCATCCGCCTCGTCCGCCGCGCCTCGTGCCACAAGGTCGTGCTCGTCAAGCGCTTCAAGCCGCACGCCGACGGCACGTTCCGCGTGACCGTCAACGCGCCCAAGGGCCAGGCCGCCGCGGTCTACCGGATGGTCACCAGCGTGCGCGAGAAGGCGAGCAACCCGCGGTCCTACCCGACGTACACGCTGCCGCGGGGCGTCGCGCTCGACACGCGGTAGCCGCGACCCGGCGCGCCCGACGTCGGAAATGCGCGGGCGGCGCGCCGGTCCACGGGTAGCATTCGGGCCGCTTTGGACGCCTCACCCGCCGCCGTGCCCGATCCGCCGCCGCCCGCGCCCGCGGCCAAGACTCCGCGCGAGCGCGACCTGCTGCGCCGCCTGGCCGCGGGCACCGCGGGCGTCGTCGGCGACGCGTTCCTGCGCGCGCTGGTCCGCCACCTCGCCGCCGCGTTCGGCGCCGAGCTGGCGTTCGTTGGCGAGCACCTCCCTGCCCCGGCCGCCAGCCGCGTGCGTGTGGTCGCCTCGTGGCAGAACGGCGCCGAGCTGCCCGAGGGCTACGAGTTCGACCTCGACGACACGATGCCGTGCTCGGCGGTCGCCGCCCACGGGCTGCTCGTGCTGCCCGTCGGCACGACCGCCGCCTACCCGGCCGACCGCTACGTGCGCGACTTCGGGCTGGACTCCTACCTCGGTGTCGCGCTGACCAGCGCCGACCAGACCCACGTCGGCTACCTCGCGCTCATGGCCTCGCAGCCGATGGAGCCCGACGAGGACGAGCTGGCGGTCCTGCGCATCTTCGCCGCGCGCGCCGCCGCCGAGATCGAGCGCCGCCGCGACCGCGCGACGCTGCGCGCCCGGGACGCCGAGGTCGCCGCGGCCCGCGCCCGCGTCCTCGACGCCGCCGACGGCGAGCGCCAGCGCATCGGGCGCGACCTCCACGACGGCGCCCAGCAGCGGGTCGTCGCGCTCGGTCACCTGATCGGGATCGCGCGCCGCAAGCTCGGCGACGACGTCCCGCCCGCCGCCGCCGAGCTGCTGGAGCGCGCGCAGGAGGAGGCGCGGCTGGCGACCGACGAGCTGCGCGAGCTGGCGCGCGGCCTGCACCCCGCCGGCCTGACCGAGAAGGGCATCGGCCCCGCGCTGGAGGCGCTCGTGGCCCGGTCGCCGCTGCCGATGGAGATCGACCGGCTGCCCGAGCGACGACTGCCCGGCCCGATCGAGCTCAGCGCGTTCTACCTCGCCTCCGAGGGCCTCAACAACGCGGTGAAGTACGCCAACGCGAGCACCGTGCGGGTGGAGGTCTTCCAGCGCCTGGCCGAGGCGATCGTGATCGTGAGCGACGACGGCGACGGCGGCGCCGACCCGCTGGGCGGCACGGGCCTGCGCGGGCTGCGCGACCGGATCGCCGCCCTCGGCGGGGAGCTGACGATCCTCAGCCCGCCCGGCGGCGGCACGCGCCTGGAGGCCGTGATCCCGCTGGCGCCGTGGCGCAGCGCGGCCGAGCCGTTCCTGGAGTTCGGCCACGCCGAGGACGGCGGGCGCGGCGAGCGCAACATCCAGGCCGTCGTCTCCGGACGCAAGACCATGTCGGTGACGCTGGCGCGGGAGTGGGAGCTGGAGGGTGGCACGCCACGCGTCGGGCAGCACCTGCCGGTCATGGACTACCTCGGCCACCGGCGCGCGACCGTCGAGGTCGTCGGCGTCGCCTCGGTCCCGTTCAGCGACATCGACGACGCCTGGCTGCAGCCCGAGGACGTCAACGCCGAGACGCTGGACGGCTGGCGCAGCGAGCGCCGCTCGTTCTACGCGACGATCCGCGACGAGATGGCGCTCGTGCTCGGCGAGCCCGGCTGGCGGTTCACCGAGGAGGAGCCGATGATGCTCGTGCGCTACCGCACCGTCAGCGACGGTGACGGCGGAACGGACACAGCGGCGTCTTAGATGACGCCGTCGGTCTCGGCGAAGGTCTGCTCGATGACCTCGAGGCGCTGGTGCATCCGCCGCAGGGTCTTCGGCTCGACGACCGTGAACATCGCGCGCTGACCGCCGGCCGAGCGGCTGACGATGACGGTGCGCTCGCCGGCCTCGCTGGAGCGGCCGACGCGGATCGCGTGGTCGGCCGCGGGGCCGACGGTGGAGAAGACCATCGGAGACAGGTGTCCCTCGCCCTCGGCGTCGATGGTCACGACGACGTAGGACGGGTTGCCCGCCGTCTCCAGCTCCAGCCGGGCACCGTTGATGGTGCGGACGTAGTCGAGGTCGTGCTGGCCGGGCAACATTCTGCTCGCTTCAATCGGCCGTTGGACCGCGACGCCACAGCTCTCGGACGGACCACTCGGACATCCGTCCACCGCGGCGTCGCGGTACTCAGGCCTGCTGCGTGGGTGCCTAGGCGGCGCGCCGGCGCGGGCCGCCGCGCTTGACGGGCGCCCACTTGGTGCCCTTGGCGAGACCTTCGACGGCCTCGAGCTTCAGGCTGCGCGCAGCACCGAGGTCCTTGCGCAGGCGCTGCAGCGCCAGGCGCACGAGATCGCTCTGCGTCAGCTTGGTCTTGCCGGCCGCCGTCTCCAGCCACGTGATTTCGTCGCCGCCGATCAGGTAAGACCGCTGCTTGAGTCCGCTGGGTCGCTCCGTCGCCATGGTGTTCCTCCTCGTAGATTGAACTGCGTCCGGCGTCTGTTCGCCGTCAGTCAAGCAAATCCTTGCCTATAACAGGCCCCTTGTGCAAGAACTTGCAGAACCAAGGGCGACGTGCGAACCGTGATTGCACGTGCAATCATCCTGGGGATGCCCTCCACCATCGCCGCCACCCACTTCAGCGATCCCCACTGCCCGTGGGCCTACTCGGCCTCCCCGCCGCTCTCCGTCCTGCACTGGCGCTTCGGCGCCCAGCTGGATTGGAGCCTCGTCATGATCGGCCTCTCCGAAGGACCTGAGCGCTACGTCGAGGCCGGTTACACGGCCGTTCGCAGCGCTCAGGGGTTCGGCACCTTCGGGCGCCGCTTCGGAATGCCGTTCGCCGCCCAGCCGCGCGAGCGGGTCACCGGCACGGGCCGCGCCTGCCGCGCCGTCGTCGCCACCCGCCTGGCCCAGCCCGAGGCCGAGCTGTCGGTCTTCCGCGCGCTGCAGTTCGCCCAGTTCACCACCACCTTGCTGCTCGACACCGACGACGGCCTGCGCGTGGCGCTGGCGCGTGCGGCCGGCGAGATCGACGTCGAGGCGATCGTCGGCGCGCTCGACGATCCGGCCACCGAGGCCGCCTACCAGGAGGACCGCGCGCAGTCGCGCACCGCGACCGACCGGCCGATCGAGGCCCAGGGTCGCGAGGCCAACACCGACGGCGCGCCGCGCTACACCGCGCCGTCGGTGATCTTCACCACGAGCGACGGCGCGAGCCTCGAGGTCGGCGGCTTCCAGCCGCTGGAGGCCTACGACACGGCGCTGGCCAACCTCGACGTGACGCTGGAGCGCCGCCCGCCGGCGACCGACGTCGTCGAGGTGCTGCGCGCCCTCCCCTACGCGCCGGTCACCCGCGAGGTCGCCGCCTGCATGCAGAGCAACCTCGGCGAGCTCGACGAGGCGACGGCCGAGCGCGACCTCATCGCCGCCGCCGGCGAGGGCATCGTCCGCCGCGAGGCGATCGGCGACGGCGCCCTCTGGCACCTGACGGCCTAGGGGTCAGACCCCTTTTCGCAGTGCCGGTGCACAAAGGGGTCTGACCCCTTGCGGGCGTCAGGGCGCCAGGCGCTCGGTCACCCACGCCCCCGCGTCCGTCTGGCGGTAGACCAGGCGGTCGTGGAGGCGGTCGGGCCGGCCCTGCCAGAACTCGACCGTGTCGGGGACGACGACGTAGCCGCCCCAGTGTCCAGGACGCGGGACGGGTCCGGACTCGGGGAAGCGAGCCATCAGCGCGTCGCGGGCGCGCTCCAGCTCGGCGCGCGAGCCGACCACCCGCGACTGCGGGCTGGCCATCGCCCCGATGCGCGACCCGTAGGGCCGCGAGGCGAAGTAGGCGTCGGAGTCGACCGCCGACAGGCGGTGCACGGCGCCGGTCGCGCGCACCTGGCGCTGGAGGTCGTGCCACGGGAAGAGGATCGAGGCGACCGGGTTGGCCGCCAGCTCGTGGCCCTTGGCCGACTCGTAGTTGGTGAAGAACGTCAGGCCCTCGGCGTCCAGCCCCTTCAGCAGGACCGTCCGCAGGCTCGGGCGCCCGCCGGCCGCGGCCGTCGCGACGACCATCGCGTTGGGCTCGCGGATCCCGCCGGCCACGGCGTCGTCGAGCCAGCGCTCGAGCATCGCCGTCCACGTGGCGGCCAGATCGCCCTCGTCCAGCCCGCCGCGCTCGTAGCTGCGGCGCATCGCCGCCAGGCGCTGGTGGTCGGGGACCGTCGGCTCGGGCATCGACCGCGAGCATACGGCCCGTCCACGCGGGCGGCGGGCTCCGCGGCGACCGGCCGCCGCGAAGCCCGCCCGCGTCTGCTCCTAGTCCTTGGCGTGGAGCGCGGCGAGCGCGTCGACCACGCCGTCGCCGTAGAACCCGTTGCGCTTCGGACCGCCCTCGCAGTACGCGTTGTACACCGGGTCGAGCCCCGGGTACTCGAACAGCCGCGGCGTGGGGCACGGCGTGTCGGTCGCGGACTTGTACAGCAGCTTCTGCACGCGATCCGGTGGGAGCGTCAGGCCGCCCTGGGACCGGTCGCGCTTGCCGTACTGGCTGACGATCAGGGCCACCACGCCCACCACGTGCGGCGTGGCCATCGACGTCCCCTGCAGGTACTGGTAGTACGCCGACTGCCCGTTCTTGGTGTCCTTGACCACGAACGCCGTGGTCGGGGCACCCGTCTCGTCGATGTCGCCGTTGGCGCGCCCGACGGACTCCGGGTACGGCGCCAGGATCAGGTTCTGCGGCGTCGCGTTCTGCGCGGTGCCGGGGAAGTCCTGGTAGTCGCCGCCCGGCGCGGCCACGTCGGCCTGCTCGGTCCCGTAGTTGGAGTAGTAGGCCTTGCGCCCGCTCGGGCCGGTGGCGGTGACGCCGATGACGCCCTCACCCTCGGTCGGCATGCTCAGGCACGAGTTGTCGATCGTGCGCGGGTGCGGGGACGTCTCCTGGTCGGGGTAGTCCGGGCTCGTGCCGTCGAAG
>DASYBY010000148.1:0-1635 GCA_036500525.1 Baekduia sp.
GTACCAGATATAGGAGTCCGTGGTAACGGGTTTTCGAGGCCCGTCGGTATGTGGCGGCCCGTCGCAGTGGCCTTATTATACCAACAACTTGGCCAGGGTTGTGCCGTGTCCGCGTGCCTGCAGGCTAGGGGCAAATGCCGGCGTGGTCGTGCCGCGCACCAGCTTGCCGTTCTCGTGGCGGAAGATCATCGCGCCGGCCGAGTCCTCGACGGTCACCACGCGGAACACGCCGTCGCTGCCACGATCGATGCGCGCCACCAGGTCGACCGAACGGGTGAGCGCATCCGACATCGCCTCGGGCCCGAGCGCGGCCAGGATGCCCGGCGCACCGCGCAGCAGGCGCTCGGCCAGCGCGGCCACGTCCTGCAGCGTCACGTCGTCCGTCACCAGCAGGCCCGGCTCGAGCTTGGCCGCGGGCGGGATGAGCTTGGCGATCGACACCGGCGCCACCGCGACCAACTCGACCTTCGACGCCATCGGCCAGGCGAAATGACGATGGCCCGCCACGGTGACGACGCGCACCGACGGTTCGAGATCGCGCACGAGCGCCACCAGAAGCGCTGTCTTGCCGCAGTATTGCGGGCCGGTGACCAGCATGTTGAGCCGCCCGCGCGCGCCCAGCCGCAGCAACTCGGCGACCGTCCGGTCGATCGCGCCATCCGCCACCAGCTTGTCGAGCGTCGCCCGCCCCGGATCGGCGCGGCGCATGGTCAGGACCGGACCCGACGGCGCATGCGGCGGCAGGATCACGAAGCCGGTCGTGCCGTCGCGCAACTGGAAGTCGGCCATGCCGCCGTCCGGCCGGCCGACCAGGCGCGCGACCAGCTCGCTGAGATGCGCCTCGTCGCGGAACACCTCTTTCACCGCGTGCAGCGAGTCGCCGCGCTCGATGAACACCGACTGGGCGCCGTTGACGAAGATCGCCTGGATCGAGCGGTCGGCCCACAGCCGGTCGATCAGGCCCATCCTCGCCATCTCGTTCGAGGCGACGGCGAGCTTTTCAAGCGCTGCGGCAGGTGGCTTCGCGGGCGCCGGGGTGGACGGCTTCTCGGGCGTCGAGGCTGGCGGCGTCTCAGGTGGTGTGGGCGCCGCGCTCACCGGTGGGGGCGGAGGCGGCGGGCTGGGCGCCGGCACCTCCTCGACCGTGGCGCGTACAGGTTCCTGGCGCTGCGGTGCCGACCGGCCCTTGGCGAGATCGATCGCACGCGCGAGCAGCCGCTCGAGCGGCGCGGGCTCGCGCGGCACCACCTTGACGATCGGCGACGGCGGCGGCTCGAGCGCCTTCTCGGCGACGGCGGGCGATGGCGCGTGCGGCTCATCGCCGGGCCACGGCTGTCGGGGTTCGCGCTCGAAGGCCACGACCGGCACGACGGCCGGCGGCGCGGTGGCGCGCGGCCGTGGAGCACCCAGGGACTTTGGCGGCGGCTCCGGCGCGGCAGCAACCACCGGTGGTGATGTCGGCTCTTGTGACGTCGGCCCTTGTGACGTCGGTACAGGTGGCGCGGGCAACGGCGGCGACGTCACGGACACGGGCATCGGCGCCGGCTCGTGCCGCTCATCGCTCGGATCGTGCAGCGACAGGAGCTCGGCGACGAGGCGGCGCAGCTCGTAGCTGGTGAGCGTCACGCCACGCGT
>DASYBY010000149.1:0-4776 GCA_036500525.1 Baekduia sp.
GGGCGTCCTGCTGCTGCCGCGCTACTTCCAGCTCGCGCGCGACGTCAGCGCCACCCACTCCGGCGTGCTCATCTACCCGCTGCTGCTCGGGTTGGTGGTGTCGGTCAACGTCGGCGCGATGGTCATCGTCCGCAGCGGCGAGTTCCGCCGGCCGATCATCGCCGGCCTCGGGCTCATCGCCCTGGGCGCGATCGGCTTCGCGACCTTCGACGCGCACACGCCCGACGCGCTCAGCCTGCTGTTCATGGCCTTGCTCGGCGTCGGGGTCGGGCCGCTGCTGTCGGGGCTGCAGATCGCGCTGCAGCGGTCGGTCGCGCCCGCGGACATCGGCGCGGCGATGGGCACGCTGCTGCTCGTGCGCCAGATCGGCGGCGCGGTCGCGCTGGCCGCCGCGGAGACCATCTACGCCACGCGGCTGCACGGCGCCGGCGCGGGTGCGCGCGAGGCCGCGGCCACGGCGACCGGCGGCGGGGTGTTCCTGGTGGCCTTGACCGGCGCGGCGCTGGCGGCGATCGCGCTGCTCAGCCTGCCGCGGGGAGCGAGCCGGCTGACGGCACTGCCGGAGCCCGTGGCCGTCCCCGCTACAGCCTGACGGCGTGCGCGTTCTAGGGTGTCGGGATGGCTGCCCTCGATGCCCTCCGCGCCCGCCTCGGCGAGCTGTCCGACCTCGCGCTCCTCGGCCACCTCGCCGCGTGGGACCAGCGCACGATGATGCCGCCCGGCGGCTCCCCCGCGCGCGGGCACCAGCTCGCGACGCTCGAGCGGCTCGCCCACGAGCGCGCGACCGCCGACGAGGTCGGCGAGTGGCTGCAGCAGCTGGAGGACGCGGGCACCGCCGGCGACCTCGGCGACGTCGACCGCGACGTCGTGCGCCTCGCCCGCCGCGACTTCGACCGCGCGCGCCAGGTGCCGACCGACCTCGCCGCCGAGCTGGCGCAGGCCTCCGCCGAGGGCCAGGACGTGTGGCAGGCCGCGCGCGCCGACGACGACTTCGCCGCCTTCGCCCCCGCGCTGCGGCGCAACATCGACCTCGCGCGCGCCTACGCCGCATGCTTCGCCGACGAGTTCGCCGGACCGTACGACGCGCTGCTGGCCGACTACGACTTCGGCCTCACCGCCGCGCGCGTCCAGGAGGTCTTCGGCCGCCTGGCGCAGGAGCTGCCGCCGCTGGTCGCCGAGGCCGCGCAGCGTCCGGCGCCACCCGCGCTCGACGTCCCGATCGCGGCGCAGCAGGCCGCGGTGACCAGCACGCTCGCGCGGTTCGGCGTGCTGGCCGACAGCTGGCGCGTCGACGAGTCGGCCCACCCGTTCTCCACCAACGTGGGCCTGCGCGACAGCCGCATCACCACGCGCTACAGCGACGGCCAGCTCGAGTCGCTGCTGGCCGCGATGCACGAGTTCGGCCACTCGCTCTACGAGCGCCAGATCGCGCCCGAGCTGGCGCGGACGAACCTCGGCACGGGCACATCGATGTCGATCCACGAGTCCCAGAGCAAGTTGTGGGAGAACCACGTGGGCCGCAACCCGGGCTTCGCCGGCATCCTCGCGGGCGAGCTGACCGCGGGCGGCTTCGCGGTCGAGCCGGCGCAGTTGCTGGCCGTCTTCGGCCAGGTCCAGCCGTCGCTGATCCGCGTGTCGGCCGACGAGCTGACCTACCCCTTGCACATCGTGCTGCGCTTCGAGCTGGAGCTCGCGCTGATCGAGGGGACACTCGACGTCGCCGACCTGCCGACCGCCTGGAACGACGCCATGCGCCGCCTGCTCGGCATCGAGGTCCCCAGCGACGCCGACGGCGTCCTGCAGGACGTCCACTGGGGCGCGGGCGCCTTCGGCTACTTCCCCAGCTACGCGCTGGGCTGCCTCATCGCCGCCCAGCTCTGGGAGACCCTCGAGGCCGGCGCCGGCTCGCAGGCCGACGCGCTCGCCGCGGGCGACGTCTCCGGCGTCCGCACCTGGCTCGCCGACCATGTCCACCAGGTCGGTCGCCGCCTGGACACCGAGCCGCTCGTCATCGCGGCGACGGGCCGGGGGCTGGACGTGGAGCCGTTCCTGCGGCATGTGGCTCGGGTGGCGCGGCGGTAAGGACAGCTCGAACGCGGCTGGCGCTCCGCTCGGGCGCCGGTCGTGCTGCGCAGCGTCGTCCGTCGGCAACGACGAGGAGGTTGGAGCCGGACGCGCAGCGCGCCCGATCCTCCGCGTACGCCGCGGGGGCGTTCGGCCCCGAATCACCGCCGCGAGGCGACGCCTGGCACCTAGCCGTTGCATCTCAACGTCCAAGTGCCATCCATCCCGAAACCGGCGACGCCTGGCACCCCGAGGTCGCAGATCGACCCCCGAGTGCCAACCATCTCGCCACACGGACGCCCACCCGAGGCACCACGCGCGCCCGCGGAGGACCGATCACGCACGCACCTCCCCGTACGCACGCGTCAATGCCCCTCCACACCACCCACCGCAGCCCGACCAACGCACCGAACGGCACGCCGTCACCCGCGCGCGCCGCACCACCCCAGCCCGCCGCGTCTCGCAAGAGGCCGCCCCCTCACCCCGCCACCGACGCCGACGGATCCCCCGCGCCCGCTCCCGCCGCCCCCGCCTCCGCGCCCCCCGGCAGCCGCACCACGAACCGCGCCCCGCCGCCCGGCGCGTTCTCCGCCGCCACCTCGCCGCCGTGCGCGGCGACGATGCCCGCCACGATCGCCAGCCCCAGCCCCGCGCCGGCCTTGCCGCGCTCGCGCCCGTGCTCGGCGCGCCAGAAGCGGTCGAAGAGCGCGTCGCCGTCGTCGCCGGCCGGCAGGCCCGGCCCGTAGTCGCGGACCTCGATGACCGTCGTCGCGCCGTCATGCCCGACGGTCACCGCGACCGGCGTCCCGCCCGGCGTGTGGACCAGCGCGTTGCGCAGCAGGTTGGCGAAGACCTGGCGAAGTTGGTGTGGATCGCCGGCGACGACCGCGCGGCCGTCGGACTCCAGGTCGATCTCGCGGTCGGGCGCGGTGGCGCGCGCGTCGTCGACGGCGTCGCCCGCCAGCTTCACCAGGTCGACGTCCTCGCGGATGACCTCGCGCACCTCGTCCAGGCGCGCGAGCGTCAGGAGGTCCTCGACCAGCACGCCCATCCGCGCGGCCTCGGACTCGATGCGGCTCATCGCCTTCTCGGTGTCGGCGGGCTCGCGCGCCGCGCCGATGCGAAACAGCTCGGCGTAGCCGCGGATCGAGGCCAGCGGCGTGCGGAGCTCGTGCGACGCGTCGGCGAGGAAGCGCCGCAGCCGATCCTCCGAGGCGCGCTGCTTGGCGAACGCCTCCTCCAGCCGGTCGAGCATCTGGTTGAGCGCGAGGCCGAGGCGGCCCACCTCGGTGCGCGGCGTCGCGGTCGCCACGCGGCGCGACAGGTCGCCGTGCGCGATCGCGCCCGCCGTGTCGCCCATCCGCTCCAGCGGCCGCAGGCCGATCCGCACCAGCCACCACGCGCCCGCGCCGAGCACGAGCAGGATCGCCACGATCACCAGCGCCGACGTCCGCAGCAGGCGGTGCAGCGTCTGGTCGGTCTCGGTGAGCGGGACCGCGGCGACGACGGTGCCGCCGGCCGGCACCGCCTGCGCGAGCACGCGGTAGCGCGTGCCGCCGGACTTGATGGTGGTGAGCTGTCCGGTCGCCAGCTTGGCCGGCAGCTTCGGCGCGGTCGCGGTGTAGCAGGCGCGGCAATCCTGGTCGATCACCGTGCCGTCGGCCGCGCGGCGGAACGTCCACGTGCCGCCCGCCGGGCCCGCCGCCGGCTGGTCGCGCACGGGCGGCGGCCCGCCGCGGGCGCCCCGCCCCGCCCCGCCGCCGGCGCCGTACTGGCCGCCGCCGGGCGGGAACCCCGGGCCGCCCGGCGCGTTGCCCGCCGGCAGCACCGCGCGCGCCTGCTGGTCGACGCGGTCGTAGAGGAAGTTGCGCTGCTCCAGGTACGTCACGCTGGCCAGCACCACGAACCCGATCGTCGCGAGGACGAGCAGACCGATGACGAGCCGTGCGCGCAGCGACACGCGGTCAGGACCTCGGAGCGCGCAGCGCGTACCCGACGCCGCGCGCGGTGTGGATCAGCGGGACGCCGTGCTTGTCGATCTTCTTGCGCAGGTAGCTGATGTAGGTCTCGAGCACCCGCGCGTCGCCGCCGAAGTCGTAGTCCCAGACCTGGTCGAGGATCTGCGCGCGCGTCAGCACGCGGCGCGGGTTGAGCATCAGGTAGCGCAGCAGCCGGTACTCGGTGGCCGTCAACTCGATCAGCGCGCCGTCGCGGGTGACCTCGCGCGTGTCCTCGTCGAGCTCGAGGTCCTCGAAGACCAGCCGGCTCGTCTCGGGCTGCGCCAGCCCGGCGCGGCGCAGGATCGTCCGGATCCGCGCCACCAGCTCCTCCAGGCTGAACGGCTTGGTGACGTAGTCGTCGCCGCCCATCGTGAGGCCGCGGACCTTGTCCTCGGTCGCGTCGCGCGCGGTGAGGAAGATGATCGGGACCTGGACCCGCTCGGCGTTGAGGCGCCGGGCGATCTCGAAGCCCTCCATGTCGGGGAGCATCACGTCGAGCACGAGCAGGTCGGGCTTGAACGTCGTGACCGCCTCCAGCGCGCTGCGGCCGTCGCCGACCGACTCGACGGTGAAGCCCTGGAAGCGCAGCGCCATCGAGATGACGTCGGCGATGTTCGGCTCGTCGTCGACGACGAGGACGCGGTGGCTCTCAGGCGTGGCGGTGGTCATCACACGCTCAGTATCGGTCGACCGCCTGTGAGGTTCCTGGGAG
>DASYBY010000150.1:0-5009 GCA_036500525.1 Baekduia sp.
GACGACGAGGACAACCTCCTCGTCTGCCAGATGGCCAAGGAGAAGTACCTCTGCGAGCGGATCATCGCCCGCGTCAACAACCCGCGCAACCGTGCGTGGTTCGAGCTGCTGGGCATCCAGCCGGCCGTCAGCGCCACGGACCTGATCCTGCGCCTGATCGAGCACGAGGTCCCGAGCTACGGCCTGGTCCACCTGTTGGACCTCCGCGACGAGCAGCTGGAGATCAGCGAGGTCGAAGTCGGCCCCGCCTCCCGTGCCGCCAACACCGCCGTGCAGGACATGGACCTGCCCGACGGCGCGCTCATCATCTCCCTGCTGCGCGACGGCAAGGGCTTCGTCCCGAAGGCCGACACCATCATCGAGCCCGGCGACGAGGTCCTCCTCGTCCTCGATCCCGGCCTGGAAGAAGCCATCACCGCCCAGTTCGCCGCCGGCGACCGCGACGCCGCGTAGGCGCCGCCATCGGCCCGGTCGCCCAGCGACCGCGACGCCGCCTGACCTCCACGCGCTCTATACTTCGCCGCCGCAGCACCGCATTGCGGGATGGTGTAATTGGCAACACGGCTGGTTCTGGTCCAGTTATTCTAGGTTCGAGTCCTAGTCCCGCAGTTCCTCCGAAAGTCACTGGTTACAGGGACTTTCGTCGTTGTGGGGCGGGGCGGCCGCCGTCGGGTACACCCGGGTGGTGAACTGGCCTCAGGTCATCGCCGGCGTGTTGTTCATCGTGTGGCCGGTGACGTATCGCCATCAGATCGGCAAGGTCCACGACAAGATGGTGGCGCGTGGAGCCGACACGACCCGCTTCGACGAGCGGATGAGCCATCGGTACTTCCGCGTCGCGCTGTGGGTTGTCCCGATCGTCGGTGTTGGTGTCTTGATCGCCGGACTGACGGCGGGCTAGTTCTCGTAGGCGTCGAAGTCCAGCAGGCCGTGCTTGGTGAAGATGAGGGCGAAGGCGGCGAGGGCGAGGGTGAAGAGGGTGAGGGCGTGGAGGCGGCGGCGGGAGGAGCCGCCGGTGACGGCGTCGCCGGCGGCGACGATCGCGAAGGCCATCAGCAGTGCGCAGACGGCCTGGAGCAGCAGGAGGCCTTCGTGCTTGCGCGCGGCCTCGCCGTAGCCGTCGCTGTCGGTCTGCAGCGCCACGGCTCCGCGCCAGGCGGCGAGGACGACGGACGCCGTTGCCGTCCCGATGATCGCGGGCCGCTGCCATCGTGCTCCCGAGCTCACGGCGAGACCGTAGCGCGGCGAAACGGCCGAGTGCTGAGGACCGTGGAGGGATAGGCTGCCGCGCATGGCTGAGGTGTGGGGTGACGGGGTGGCTGAGCGCGCCCCGCGTGAGGGGCGGATGGCGCGGAGCAGGCGGCTGAGCGCGACGGCGTGGGCGCTGGTGAGGCGTGACCGCGCGTCGGCGGTGCTCGTCGCGCTGTCGGTCGCGTCCAGGCGGTGGCCATCGTCTTGCTGTTCTGGGCCGCCGGATGGCTCGGTGGGTCGGAGAGAGCGGGCCGGTTGGCGTTGGTGCTGTTGGTGGGCATCTGGCCGGTCGCGTTCGTCGCGACCCTGCTCAACGTGGCGATCGCGGCGTCTGTCGGGGCTCTCCTCGACGGCCGCCGGATGAGCGTGCGAGCGGCGCTCACCGTGCCGCTGAAGTGGATCGACCAGATCGCGGCGTGGGCGGTGCTCGCCACGTGCGTGGGTGCCGTGCTGCAGCAGCTCGCGCGGCGACGGCCGTTCCGCGGCTCGGCCACGAGCTGGATCCTCGGCCCGCCCTGGGCGGTCGTCAGCGTCTTCGTGGTGCCGATGCTCGCTCTGGAGGGCGGTACCGCGACAGCGTGCTTCGCGCGCTCCTCCGACCTGGTCGAGGAGCGCTGGGGAGCGGGCGTCCGCGGCTCGGTCGTCGTCACCGAGTGGTCGCCGCTCGCGGTCGCGGTCGGCGGCGGCGTCGTCGCGGCCGCCGGCGCGTCCGGAGGGGCGTTGCTGGCCGCCGGCCTGCTCATCGTCGCGGTGGTGGGCGGGATCGCGGTGTGCCTGCAGCAGGTCTTCGCGGTGGCGCTCCACCGCTACGCGGAGACGGGCGAGGCGGCCGGTGGCTTCCCGCTCGCCGACCTGCAGGCGCCGTTCACCAGCCGCTGGCGCGGGCGCCCGCTACGCACCTGAATAGGCGCCTCCGGCCATCCGTGACCGTGAGGCGCCTTGCGCAGTCTTCGGGAGGTTCGGGGAAGCGGATCACCGGTGGTCCGACGGCGGACCCCGAGAACGCCCGTCAGCGCGTCGAGACACGGACCTCAAGCTTCAGGAACCTCGTCCCAGAGCCGAAAGACCGGGGAGATGGAAGCGCTGCCCGCCGCGGACCCGACGACGACTGACGCTGACGGAACGTCGACCGATGCCGATCCGTCGCTGCTGCCTGCGCTGCGCCAGGCCGGCGGCGCCCTCGGGCACCAGTTCGTCGACGTCTTCGTCGGCTTCCGCCTGCGCTTCCGCGACGACGGCGAGGCCGGGGCGTTCGCCCGCCACTTCCGGTTCGCCTCCTCGCGCTCCGCGCTGCGCCAGGAGGGCGCCGGCGTGATCTGGGTCGGCTTCCACGGCTGGGCCTTCGACGCCAGCGACGCCCAGATCCAGGCCGGCCTCGCGGTCCGCCACAGCGCCATCCGCGCCCGCATCCGGCAGATCCCCGCCGCGACCGACGCCGAGATCCGCCCGACCGAGCGACCGCTGGTCGACGTCGAGAAGGCGCGCCAGGAGCGCGACGACCTCCTCGCCCTCGTCTCCGAGGAGGTGCCCGGCACCATGGCCAAGCCTGCCGCGCACCTGGAGATCGGCCCGGGCTCCCGCCAGATCGGCGAGGGCCGCCGCCAGGCCCCGCAGCGCCCGCGCGACTCCGTCGCCCCGCCGTCCTCCGGCCCGCCGTCCCGCACGGCGCCGCCCGCCGCGCCCGCGCAACAAGCCGCCCCCAGCGGCCGCCGGCGCCGCCTGTTCGGCCGCTGACCGGCCGGCCGTCGCCTACGCGGCGGCCTGCTCGGCCCAGTCGCGGAAGAGCTGCCAGTAGCGCCCCTCGGCGGCCAGCAGCTCGTCGTGCGTCCCGGACTCCACGATGCGCCCGCCCTCCAGCACGACGATCCGCCCGGCCTGGCGGATGGTCGACAGCCGGTGCGCGATGACGATCGCGGTGCGGCCTGCCAGCAGCCGGCGTAGGCCCTCCTCGATCACGGTCTCGGTGTGGAGATCGACGTTCGAGGTCGCCTCGTCGAGCACCAGGATCGACGGGTCCGCCACCAGCGCGCGGGCGAAGGCCACCAGCTGGCGCTGGCCGGCCGACAGCTGCACGCCGCGCTCGCCGATCTCGGTGTCGAGCCCGTGCTCGAGCTTGGTCACAAAGTCCCAGGCGCCGACCGCGCGGCAGGCGTCCTCGAGGTGCGCGTCGTCGACCGGGTCGCCGGGGCGGATCCCGAACGCGATGTTGTCGCGCAACGTCCCGCTGAACAGGAACCCCTCCTGCGGCACGATGCCCATCTGGGACCGCAGCGAGCGCATCGTCACGTCGCGCAGGTCGTGGCCGTCGACGAGGATCCGGCCGCCGGTCGGGTCGTAGAAGCGCGCCGCGAGCTTGGCGAACGTCGACTTGCCGGCGCCCGTCGCGCCGACCAGCGCCACGGTCTGCCCCGGCGGCACGTGGAGCGTCACGTCGGCCAGCGCCGTCTTGGTGCCCTCGGCCGTCGAGTAGGAGAACGTCACGTCCTCGAACGACACCTCGCCGCGCAGGGGCCGGGGGAGGTCGATGGCGTCGGGCTTGTCCACCAGGTCGGGCTGCTCGTCGAGCAGCTCGAAGATCTTGTCCAGCGCCGCCATCCCGGACTGGTAGGTCGTGTAGACCTGCGAGAGCGCGGAGATCGGGTCGAAGAACCCGTTGAGCGCCGCGATGAAGCCGACGAGCACGCCGACCGTGACGTCGCCCTGCAGCACCTGATGGCCGCCGTAGAGCAGGATCCCGACCGTCGCGACCGCGCTGACGAACTCGACCGCCGGGAAGTACGCGGCGTTGAGGTTGACCGTCGTCATGTTGGCCGCGCGGTTGGCGGCGTTGAGCTCGCCGAAGCGGCGCAGGTGGCGCGGCTCCTGCGCGAAGGACCGCATGACGCGGATGCCCGACAGCGACTCCTGCAGGTAGCCGGTGATCGCGCCGATCGTCTCGCGCGTGCGCTTGAACGCGTCGGCCGAGGCGATGCGGAACGCGAACGACCCGACCGCCATCACCGGGAAGATGAGGAACGTCAACAGCGCGAGCTGGACGTCGAACAGCAGCAGGATCGCGACCGACCCGACGAGCGTCAGCAGCGACTGGAAGAGCGTCGTCACCGCGTCGGTGACCATCTGCTCCAGCGCCTCGATGTCGTTGGTCAGCCGCGAGATGAGCACGCCGGCGGGGCGGCGCTCGTAGAAGCCGACGGGCATCTCCTGCAAGTGCTCGAAGATGTTGAGCCGCAGGTCCTGCAGCGCGCGCTGGCCGACCCAGTTGGTGAGGTAGGTCTGCGCGTACGCCGTGCCCCAGACGATCAGCGCGCTGACGACGAACCCGACGACGATGATGTCCAGCGCGCCGAGGTCGCCCTTGGTGATGCCGCGGTCGATGGCCTGCTTGGCCAGCGGGGCGGGGGCCAGCGATGCGGCCGTGCCGATCACCAGCGCGACGAACATCAGCGCGGTCCGGCCGCGGTAGGGCCGCAGCAGCTCCATCAGCCCGCGCAGCTTGCGGCGGCGCCCGCCGGTCGCGGCCAGCCGGCGGCGCAGCTCCTGGCGACGGCTCAGACCGACGGCCGCGGCGCCCTGCTCTGGAGCGCTCACAGGCCCGCCACCTCGCGCTCGACCGGGTTGCGGTTCAGGAACACCTGGTCGGGCAGGCCCTTCTCGACGATCTCGGCGTACAGCGGCGATTCGGTCAGCAGCTCCTCGTGGGTGCCCTGCGCGACGATCCGGCCGTCCTCGACCACGACGATCGTGTCGGCCAGGGCGAT
>DASYBY010000151.1:0-1572 GCA_036500525.1 Baekduia sp.
GACCATGGGCATCATCACGCTCGCGCTGATCGCCCACGGCGACTTGTCGGGGAACTTCCACGTGCCGACGTGGGTGGTCGTCTGCTCGGCGACCGCGATCTCGCTCGGCACCTACTTCGGCGGGTGGCGGATCATCCGGACGATGGGCAACCGCATCATCAAGATGGATCCGGCGCAGGGCTTCTCGGCCCAGGGCGCGGGCGCCGCGGTGGTGCTGACCGCCTCGCACCTCGGGTTCCCGCTGTCGACGACGCACGTGATCTCCGGCGGCATCATGGGCGCGGGCGCCGCCAAGCGCCTGTCGGCGGTGCGCTGGGGCGTAGCAGGGAACATCGCGCTGGCGTGGGTCCTGACGCTGCCGTGCGCGGCCGTCATCGGCGGCGCCGCGTACGCGCTCAGCTCGGTCTTCGGCGACAACTCGCTCGGCGTGATCGTCGTGCTGCTGCTGGTCATCGGCCTGATCGCGGCGGCGTTCGGCTCGCGCGTACGGCGCGGCCCGGCCATCACCGCGGCGGCGGAGGCGTAGGGCGATGCTCGGCGTCATCGAGTGGGACAAGATCGGCTAGCTGCTGTGGGTCGCCCCGGTCGCCGCGCTGGCCGTGTCGCTGAGCTTCTCGCTCATGATCATGGGGTCGGCGCGCGCGAGCGAGGCGCGGCGCGAGGGCTCCGGCGCCACCGCGATGCTCTACAGCGTCGTGGCGCTGCTGTCGACCGTGGGCTTCGTGGCCGTCGTGGTCTTCGGCGTCGTGGTGATCGTGAAGAAGTAGCCCGGGGCGCGGCGGGCGTGCGGGGCGCGTCAGCCGGCGACGGGCGCGTCGGGCGGCAGGCCGCCCTCGGGGTGCTCGGCGTAGCTGATCGTGCGCAGGACGCGCGCGGGTGCGCCGGCGGCGATCGAGAACGGCGGCAGGTCGGTGGTCACGACGCTGTTGGCGCCGATCACGCAGCGCTCGCCGATCGTCACGCCGCTGGTGATGACGACGTTGGCGCCGCACCAGACGTTGTCGCCGATCCGCGTCGGGCCCTTGGTCGTGAAGCCCTGCCACGGCACGGGCTTGGACGGGTCGTCGAAGCGGTGGTTGCCGTCGGTGACGAAGCAGCCGTTGGCGAACATGCAGTGCTCGCCGATCTCCACCAGCTCCATCGCGGCGACCATCACCCCCATGTTGAGGAACGAGCCGCCGCCGATGCGGATGCGGGCGGGCGCGGGGCCGGTGATCCACACGTTGGGCTCGAAGAGCACGTGCGGGCCGAGCTGGAGCCGGTCCTCCTGGAGCATCTCCAGGACGTTGCCGTGGATCGGCCAGCGGACGAAGGACTCGCGGCGCGCCAGCTCGAGGTGGATGCGGGCGCGGTTCCAGGGGAGCGCGTTGCGCTCGTACCAGCGCCACTTCTGCAACCAGAGACGGGCCTGGTCGCCCGCGATCACTCCTCCTCCTGCGTCCCGCTCCCGCGCAGGACCCGCGAGAGCGAGTCCGCGACCTGCGACGGCGACCCCTGCGGCGCGCCGGCGCCCTCGCGCAGGCGGGCCTGGACGCTGTGCAGCGAGGTCCGGTCAGACAGGTCCTTCTGCGC
>DASYBY010000152.1:0-18592 GCA_036500525.1 Baekduia sp.
CCGGTCACGACCGTCGGCCCGCTGCGCCTGGACCCGACCACGCACGCCGCGGGCCACGGCACGCGCGAGGTGTCGCTGACGCCGACCGAGTTCCGCGTCCTCGCCGCGATGGCCGCGCGCCCCGGCGTCGTGCTGCGCCGCCGCGACCTCGTGCGCGCCGCGTGGCCCGAGGGCGCGATCGTCCACGACAACACGCTGGACCAGTACGTCGCGCGCCTGCGCCGCAAGCTGCGCGAGCTGGAGCTGGTCGAGCTGCAGATCAGCACCACGCACGGCGTCGGCTACCGGCTCGGATGAGCCGGCTGCGGTTCCGGACGCTGCGCGGGCGGCTGACCGCCGTCGCGCTGCTGGTCGCCGTCGTCGCCATCGGCGGCCTGACCATCGCCTTCAACTTGCTCCTGGCGGGCAGCCTGAACGGTGACGCCGACAGCCGGCTGCGCGCACAGGCCGCCGCGGCGGCGACGACCGTGCGGGTGAGCGACGGGCGCGTGCGGCTGGCCCGCGCGCCGGAGGACGGCGCGGTCGACCGCAGCGTGTGGGTCTACGAGGGGACGCGGGCGATCGAGCGGGCGCCGGGCGACGGCGAGCTGCAGCGCGCCGCCGACGCGCTGGCGGGGGAGAGCCACGCCTTCGACGATCTGCCCGAGGAGCGCCAGGTGCGGCTCTACGCGCTGCCGATCCGCGACGACGGACGGCAGGTCGGGACGATCGTCGCCGCGCAGTCCACCGCCGCGTACGACCGCACGACCGACCTCGCCCAGGTCGGGTCGCTCGTCCTCGCCCTCGTCCTGCTCGCCGCGGTCTTCCTGACCACGCGCCAGGCGATCGGCCGGGCGCTGGCGCCGGTGCGGACGATGGTCCGCGACGCGGCGGCGTGGAGCGAGCACGAGCCCGGCCGCCGCTTCGGCGCAGACGAGCGGCCCGACGAGCTGGGCGAGCTGGCCAGCACGTTCGACGCGCTGTTGGATCGCGTCGCGGCGAGCCTGCGCCACGAGCAGCGGCTGTCGGCCGAGCTGTCGCACGAGCTGCGCACGCCGCTGTCGCGGATCGTCGCCGAGGCCGAGCTGCTGCGCCGCCGCGACCGCCCGCTGGACGAGCGACGCGAGGCCTATGACTCGATCGTGCGCTCGGCCGGGCAGATGAGCGACATCCTGGAGACGCTGATGGCGGCGGCCCGCGCCGACGCGGGCCTGGACCGCGGGCGCGGCGAGCTGGGCGCCGTGATGGCCGAGCTCGCCGACACGTGGGGACCGGTGTGCGCGGCGCGGGGCGTGGAGCTGACCGTGGCGGCGCCCGGCGCGCCGGTGAGCGTGGGCGTCGACGGCGAGGTCGTCCGGCGGATCCTCGCGCCGGTGCTCGACAACGCCGCGCGCCACGCCCGCGGGCACGTCGCGGTGACGACCGGGACGCAGGACGGCCAGGTCACGGTGGTGATCGCCGACGACGGGCCGGGCATCCCGGCCGAGGCGCTGCAGCGCGTCTTCGAGCCCGGCGTGCGGCTGGCCGACGGTGACGGCCACGGCGGCTCGGGCCTCGGCCTGCCGCTGGCGCGCCGCCTCGCGCGGGCGGCCGGGGGCGACGTGGCGGCGACCGCGCCGGAGGACGGCGGCGCGCGCTTCGTCGTGCGGCTGCCGCGCTAGCGGCCGGGCTCGGCGGCCAGCGCGTGCAGCTCGGCGCGCAGCTGCGCGTCGCGGGCCGCGGCGTCGGGGTCGGTCCAGCGCCACGCCACGGCGGCCTCCAGCGCGAACGTCGGCTGGCGGTGGTCCTGGAGCTCGTCGACCTCGATGCGGACGGCCGCCACGCGCTCGGCGCTCACCATCGGCTCGCGCACCACGCGGGCCGTGCCGAGCGCGGTGCAGGCGAAGCCCGGGCCGAGGAGCGTCAGCGCCACGGCCGGCTCGGCGCGCAGCCGCGCCAGCGAGCCGCGGCGCACCGCGAGCGCGAGCACGACGGCCGCCGGCCCCGCGCGCACGACCGTCGAGACCGGGATCGCGTGGGGCGGACCGCCGCCCGTGGACAGGACGGCGACCGTGCCGTCCTCCCACTCGGGCAGCTCGACCACGGCGATCCCTACCCCTTGTTGGTGGTGTCGCGCCACTGGACGAGCTCGCGCAGCGCGCCCAGGTCATAGTCCTTGCCGTTGCCGCCGACGGCGACGATCAGGTGCGTGACGCCGGCGGCGTGCAGCGCGTCGGCGGTGTCGAGCGCGTCGGCCGCGATGCCCCACGTGCGCTCGATCTCGCCGGGGTTGCGCCCGACGGCGTCGCAGTGGCCGAGCAGGATCTCGTTCTTGTGGGTGAACGTCGCGGCGTCGCCGAAGCCGTGCCACATGTTCGCGTGCTGCGCGACGAGCTTGAGCGTGACCTTCTCGCCGCTGCCACCGATGAGGATCGGCATCTCGCCCATCGGCGGCGGGTTGAGCTTGCCGAGGCGCTCGCGGATGCGCGGCAGGTCGGCCTTCAGCGCCCGCAGGCGGGCCGGCGCGTCGCCGAACTCGTAGCCGTACTCGTCGTAGTCGCGCTCGAACCAGCCGGCGCCGATGCCGAGGATCGTGCGGCCGCCGGAGATGTGGTCGATCGTGCGGTGCGCGTCGGCCAGCAGCTCGGGGTTGCGATAGGAGTTGCAGATGACCAGGGCGCCGATCTGCGCCTGCTCGGTGACCTCGGCCATCGACGCGAGCGACGTCAGCGCCTCGAAGTGCTTGCCGTCGGGCTCGCCGTAGAGCGGGTAGAAGTGATCCCAGGTGAAGATGGTGTCGACGCCGAGCTCGTCGGCCTCGCGCCAGGCCCGGCGCATCCCCGCGAAGTCCGCATGCTGCGGCTCAACCTGCACTCCTACACGTACGGCCACGGGACTCCTTCGCGTTGCTGGCGGGCCGGCGATCCGGCCCGATTGGGTGCAACCGCTACCCTATGTGACATGGGACGCATTCTCGACCGTAGCCAAGTAGTCAAGGAACTGACGAACGTCGCCGAGAAGCTCGATGTCGGCAACTTCCCCATGGAGAAGCGCCTGGTGCTCCTCCGTCGCCAGGCCCAGCTGGGCGATCTGCTCGACGCGATCGACCTGAAGGCCCGCCGCACCGTCGCCTAGCCGCGCGGTGGCGGTCGATCGCGTGCGACCACGCGCGGCGACGCGCCACCTCGATACGGTCCGAGCACCGCGCAGCCCGGAGCGCCCAGACTGGAGTTCCGGGCGTCGTGCGCCGACAACAGAGACAGTGGACCGTCCGAACCCACACCGTGCGCCGCTTCGTGTGCTCGTCGTCGACGACGCGCCGGATATCCGTGCGCTGTTGCGCGCGATGCTCAGCGACAACGGCGACGTGATGGTGCTGGAGGCCAGCGGCGGCGAGGAGGCCCTCGCGCTCGCCGCGGCCGACCCGCCCGATCTCGCGGTCGTCGACCAGAACATGCCCGGCATGGACGGCGTCACGACGACCCGCGAGCTGAAGGCGCTGCTGGCCGACCTCGAGGTCGTCGCGTTCACCGCGGTCCCCGGCGCCGAGCGGCAGTTCGCGCAGGCCGGCGCCACCCGGCACTTCCTCAAGGACCGCTTCGGCGACCTGGTCGGCTTCATCTCCGAGCGCGCCGCCGGCAACGGCGAGCGCTGAGGGCGAGACCGGGGCACCGTGCCACCCATGGACGACCGCGACGCGGCGTTCACCGGCATCGAGGAGAGCCGGGCCCAGCAGCTCGCGCTCCTGGTCGGGAGCGTCCGCGACTACGCGATCTTCCTGCTCGACGCGACCGGCCACATCGCCACGTGGAACCCGGGCGCCGAGCACCTCAAGGGCTACACCTCCGACGAGGCCGTCGGCCAGCACTTCTCGCTCTTCTACACCGACGAGGATCGCGCGACCGGCCATCCGGCGTTCGAGCTCGAGGTGGCGACGCGGGTGGGCCGCTACGAGGAGGAGGGCTGGCGCGTCCGCAAGGACGGCTCGCGCTTCTGGGCCAACATCGTCCTCACCGCGGTCCGCGATCCGGCGGGCACGCTGATCGGCTTCGCCAAGGTGACGCGCGACCTCACCGATCGCCGCGCCGCCGACGCCGCGCTGCGCGACGCCAACGCGCAGCTGGCCGCCACCAACCGCGAGCTGGACCGCTTCGCCGCCGTCGCGGCCCACGACCTCCAGGAGCCGCTGCGCACGGTCGCGGGCTTCGCCAACATCCTGCAGGACCGCCACGCCGACCAGCTCGACGAGAACGCCCAGGCCTACCTGGGCTTCGTGACGACCGCGGTCGGGCGCATGCAGCGCCTCGTCGACGACCTGCTCGGCTACGCCAAGGCGGGCCAGCAGCTGCCCGCCGCGCAGGCCGCCGGCCTGGCCGAGAGCGCGGCGGTCGTGGTCGACGAGCTGCACGCCGCGATCCACGGACGCGGCGCCGCGGTGAGCATCGAGCTCGATCCGGACCTCGCGGTACGCGTCCACGCGCGCGACCTGGAGTCCGTGCTGCGCAACCTGCTGTCCAACGCGGTGAAGTTCGCCGACGCCGCCGATCCGCGCGTCACGGTGCGCGGGACGGTCGTCGGCGACAGCGTGCGTGTCGACGTCATCGACAACGGGATCGGCGTCGATCCCGCCGACCGTCCGCGGCTGTTCAGCCCGTTCCAGCGCCTGCCGAGCGCGGCGGAGTACCCCGGCAGCGGCCTCGGCCTGGCCATCGCCCAGCGCGCGATCGAGCGCAACGGCGGCGCCATCGGCGTCGAGTCGGTCGCCGGCGAGGGCAGCCGGTTCTGGTTCACCCTGCCGGCGGGGTAGGCGTCGTCGGACGGTCGGTTGCGCCGCTGCCGGTCGGGTCCGCTCCCGGTGGGGTAGTCCCGCGGCCCGCGGCGAGGTCGCGGTCGATCGCCTGCGCCGTCGCCAGCAGCGGCGGGAGCAGCGAGCGCTTGACCTCGGCGACCCCGGTGCGGGTCGCGTGGGCGGAGACGTTGACGGCGGCGACGACCTTGCCGGCCGGATCGCGGATCGGCGCGGCGACCGACCGCAGGCCGGCCTCCAGCTCCTGGTCGACCAGCGCCCAGCCCTGCGCGCGGACGCGGTCCAGCTCGTCGCGCAGGCGCGCCTCGTCGTCGATCGTCCCGGTGGTCAGGGGGCGCAGCTCGGTGCGCGCCAGCGCCGCGTCGAGCTCCTCGGGCGCCAGCCCGGCCAGCAGCACGCGGCCCATCGACGTCGCGAAGGCGGGGAAGCGCGTCCCGACGCTGATCGACACCGCCATGATGCGCCGCGTCGGCACGCGCGCGACGTAGACGACGTCGCTGCCGTCCAGGACCGAGACCGAGGACGACTCGTGCACCAGCTCGACCAGCCGCTCCAGGTGTGGCTGGGCGACCTCGGGCAGCGTGAGGCTCGACAGGTAGGCGTAGCCGAGCTCCAGCACCTGCGGCGTCAGCGAGAAGCGCCCGTCGGTCGACGCGACGTAGCCGAGCTGCTGGAGCGTGAGCAGGAAGCGGCGGGCGGCGGCGCGCGTCAGCCCGGCGGTGCGCGCGACATCGCTCAGCGTCTGCGGCTCGGGCGCGCTGAGCGCGCGGATGACCGAGAGCCCGCGCTCCAGTGACTGCACGAACTGGCGGTCGCGGGGCGGCGCGTCGGTCATCCGCCGCCGTCCTCCGACAGCGCGCCCTCCTCGCGCAGGATCTCCTGGGCGGTGGCGAACGCGGAGTTGGCCGCGGGCACGCCCGCGTAGACGGCGGTGTGCAGCAAGACCTCGCGGATCTCCTGCGGCGTGAGGCCGTTGCGCAGCGCGCCGCGCACGTGCAGCGCCAGCTCGTCCTCGGCGCGCAGCGCGGTCAGGACCGCGAGCGTGATCATCGAGCGCTCGCGACGGCCCAGCTCGTCCTCGCGCGTCCACACGCCGCCCCAGGCCATCTTGGTGATGAACTCCTGAAACGGCGCGGTGAAGTCGGTGGTGTTGGCGATCGCGCGATCGACGTGGGCGTCGCCGAGCACCGCGCGGCGGACCTCCAGGCCGGCGTCGTGGGACGGGTCGGTCGTCATGCGGCCTGCTCTCGGTCGAGGTGGTCGGCGATCAGCGCGGTGACGTCGTCGGCGCGCTCCACGCCTGCGAGGTGCGCCGCGGGCGACAGCGCGACAAGCCGCGCGCCCGGGATCGCCTCGGCGATCAGCTGCTGGTGGGCCGCCGGCGCGGCGAGGTCCTCGACGCCGGAGATCACGAGCGTCGGCGCGGTGATCGCGCCCAGCTCCGCGCGCTGGTCCATGTCGCGGATGGCCTCGCAGCACGCGGCGTAGCCCTCGGGCGGCGTGGCCGCCAGCATCGTGCGCAGCCACGCGCGGACGTCGGGGTGGGCGTCGGCGAAGGCCGGCGTGAGCCAGCGGGCGACGACCGCGTCGGCGACCGCGTCGACCGTGCCGGCGGCCCGGACGGCGGCCGCGCGATCCGTCCACGCCTGCTGCGGGCCGAGGTGCGCCGAGGTGCAGAGCAGCACGAGGCGGTCGATCCGCTGCGGCGCGTGGATCGCCAGCCACATCCCGACCATGCCGCCGAGCGAGACGCCGGCCCACGACGTGCGCTCCAGCCCGAGGCGGTCGAGCAGCGCGAGGGCGTCGCGGCCGAGGTCGGCGATCGCGTACGGGCCGGGCGGGGCGGGGGAGGCGCCGTGGCCGCGCTGGTCGTAGCGGACGGTGCGGAAGCGCTCGCGCAGCGCCGCGATCTGCGGGTCCCACATCGCGCGCGTGGTCCCCAGCGAGGCCGCGAGGACGAGCGGCGGCGCGCCGGGCGGGCCGCCGTCCTCGTGGCTCAGCGCGCACGTGGTCATGGTGTAGGCCTTGCCTGGTGGGCGGCCAGGGCGCGGTCGACGAGCGGGCCGCCGGCGGCGACGGCGTCCGCGATCGCCTCCTCGTGCAGGCCCGCGGCGGCGATCGCCGCGTGCACGTTGCGGCGCATGCGCTCGGCGTCGACCTCCAGGCCCTCCAGCAGCTCGGCGGTCCAGGCGGTCGCCGCGCCGGTGAGGCGCAGCAGGTCGCGCTGGGTCTCCCACTCGGCCTGCCAGCCGCCGGCGGCGCGCTCGTGCTCGCCGTCCATCACCGACAACATGGTCGCGACCAGGCCGGGGACCCGTGCGGCGCACGCGACGGCGGAGACCGACGCGACCGGGTTGCGCTTGTGGGCCATCGCCGACGAGCCGCCCCCGTCGCCGCCCTCGCGCACCTCGCCCAGCTCGCTTTGGGCCAGCAGCGCGGTGTCGCGCGCGATCTTCTCGGCGATCCCGGCCAGCGTTCCCAGCGCGCCGGCCAGCGCGGCGGGCCGGCGGCGGATCGCGTGCCAGGGCAGGACCGGCTCGGCCAGCCCGAGGTCGGCGGCCATCGCCGCGGCGACCGCGGGACCGTGCCCGCCGAAGCCGTCCAGCGTGCCCGCGGCGCCGCCGACCTGGACGGCCAGGATCTCGTCGCGCACGCGCTCCAGGTCGGCGCGCGCCTCGTCGAGGCCGACCAGCCAGCCGGCGGCCTTGAGCCCGAAGGTGGTCGGCAGCGCCTGCTGCAGCAGCGTGCGGCCGATGATCGGCGCGTCGCGGTGGACCGCGGCCAGGCGCGCGGCGGCCGTCGCGGCGCGGGCCGCGTCGGCCAGCACCGGCACCAGCGCGCGGCGGGCGACGAGGCTCGCCGCGCTGTCGATGGTGTCCTGGCTGGTCAGCCCGCGGTGGACGTACTCCGCGGCGCCGGGACCGGCGGCCTCGCGCAGCGCCGCGACGAGCCCGATCACCGGCGTGGCGTGGCGCGCGGTCTCGGCGCCCAGCGCGGCGAGGTCGAAGCGGGCGGCGTCGGCGGCGGCCGTGACGATCGCCGCGGCGGCCTCGGGCGGACAGAGCCCGACGGTCGCGCAGGCCCGCGCGTGGGCGGCCTCGACGTCGAGCATCGCCTGCAGGAGCGCGACGTCGCCGACCGCGCCCGCGGCGCCTCCCCGGGCGAACAGATCGCCGAGCAGGCCGTCAGACGTCAAAGAACACCGTTTCGTCAGGGCCTTGGAGATGGAGGTCGAAGCGGTAGCCATCGGGGACGGGGTGCGCGAGCAGCGTCCCACGTCGCGCCGCGGGAACGCGGGCGAGGGTCGGGTCGGCCGCGTTGGCGGCCTCCTCGTCGGCGAAGTAGATGCGCGTCACGGTCCGGTGCAGCAGGCCGCGGGCGAAGAGCGAGACCGCGAGGTGCGGCGCCTGCGTCGCGCCGTCGGGACTCGGCACCGGCGCGGGCTTGATGGTGCGGATCGCGAAGGTCCCGTCCTCGGCGGTGGCCGCGCGGGCGAAGCCGCGGAACCCGTCGCGCTCGCCGAAGCGCCCGTCGGCGCCGGCCTGCCACGTCTCGACGACCGCGTCGGGGATCGGCGCGCCCTCGCCGTCGAAGACGGTCCCGGAGATCGTGAAGGCGCCCGGCGCGTCGGCGCCGACGACGAACGGGCCGTCCGGCCACGGCAGGCCGATCGAGAAGAACGGGCCGACGGTCTGCGACGGCGTGGTCCCCAGCCGGGTCAATGCTCCTCCTCGAACGGCGTCTGCTCGCGGCCGCGCAGGACGAGGTCGAACTCGTAGGCCAGCGCCCACTCCGGCACCGTGCGGTCGAGGTCGAAGCGCGCGACCATGCGCTCGCGCCCTGCCGGATCGCGTACGGAGTTGTAGATGGGGTCGAACGCGAACAGCGGATCGCCGGGGAAGTACATCTGCGTGACGAGGCGCTGCGCGAACGCCTCGCCGAGCAGCGAGAAGTGGATGTGCTGCGGGCGCCACGCGTTGTGGTGGTTGCCCCACGGGTAGGCGCCCGGCTTGATGGTGGTGAACGCGTAGCGGCCGTCGTCGTCGGTCACGCAGCGCCCGGCCCCGGAGAAGTTGGGGTCCAACGGCGCGGGGTGCTGGTCGCCCTTGTGGCGGTAGCGGCCGGCCGCGTTGGCCTGCCAGATCTCGACCAGCGTGTTGCGCAGCGGTCGCCCGTCGGCGTCGAGCACGCGGCCGCCGACGGTGATGCGCTCGCCCAGCGGCTCGCCCGCGTGCCGGCGGGTGAGGTCGTGGTCCAGCGCGCCGACCACGCGCTCGCGCCCCAGCTGCGGCCCGGTGATCTCGGTGATCGTGTGGGGGAGGTAGACCAGCGGCTGCCGCGGATGGCGCAGCCGCGTGGAGCGGTAGGCCTCGTCGGCGAGGTCGGGGTGGGTGCCGGGCTCGTCGCGGCGGTAGCCACGGATCAGCTCGACGCTCATCGCGCCACCAGCGCGCGCAGCGCGGCCAGCTCGGCCTCGGTCGGCGGCGGCGTCGTGCCCAGCCGCGGCGAGATCCGCAGGTCCCAGCCGGTCTCGTCCTGCACTGCGTCGGGCTCCACGCCGGGATGGACCTGCACGAGCACCAGCTCGCCGTCGTCCGGGTCGGGCTCGAGCACGCCGAGGTCGGTGATGACCGCCTCCGGTGCGGCGCGCGTGGTGAGGAAGTCGAGCTGCGCCACGAAGGTCCGCGGCGAGTGCGGCGCGATGACGATCGTGCGGTCGCAGCCGGTGGCGATCTCGGGCGCGCCACCGGCGCCCGGCAGACGCGTGCGGGGATGGGCGTAGTCGCCGATCACCGTCGAGTTCAGGTGACCGCGGCGGTCGACCTGCGCCGCGCCGAGGAACGCGACGTCGATGCGACCGGGCTGGATCCAGTAGTTGAACATCTCGACGACCGGGACGACGAGGTCGGCGGTCGCCGCCAGCTCGCCGTCGCCGATCGACAGCGGGATCCGCTGCGGCTTGGCGCCGATCGTGCCCGACTCGTAGACCAGGACGAGGTCGGGGTTGACGATCTCGCGGGCGAGGATCGCCGCGGTGCTCGGCCGCCCGACGCCGATGAAGCACGACCGCGCGTCGCGCAGCAGCCGGGCGGCGACGATCGTCTGGACCTCGCCGGCGGTCACGTCGCTCATGCGCCCGCTCCGGCCGGCGCGCCGAGGACGTGCTCGTCCATCCACGCGGCGAACGTGTCGCGGTCGCGGCTGATCGTGTCCCAGGCCTTGTAGAAGTCGTTGTCGCGCTCGGTGAGCCCGTGCGCGTAGGACGGCGCGGCGCCGCCTGGGGCGACCGCGACCGCGTCGATCACCCAGCCGGGGATGACGACCCCGCCGGGCCGCGGCTCGATGACGTCGACCAGTCGCTCGACCGTGACGAGCGAGCGCTTCCCCGCGAGGATCGCCTCCTTCTGCACGCCCGGGATGCCCCAGAGCTGCACGCTGCCGCTGCGGTCGGCCTCCTGGGCGTGGACGATCGTCACGTCGGGGTTCAGCGCCGGCACCGCGGCGAGCTCCTCACCGGTGAACGGGCAGGTGATGCTGGCGACCTGCGTGTGGCGTACGAGGTCGGTCCCCGCGTAGCCGCGCAGGATCGCGAAGGGGAGGGCGGCGGCGCCGGCGGCGTAGCGGTTGGCCATGCCGGCGTGGCTGTGCTCCTCGATCTCCAGCGGCACGGGCCAGCCGTGCTCGATCGCGTCGCGGAAGCGGTGCAGCGAGCCGACGCCCGGGTTGCCGCCGTAGGAGAAGACCAGCCGGCGCGCGCAGCCCATGCCGATCAGCTGGTCGTAGAGCAGATCCGGCGTCATGCGGATCAGGTCCAGGTCGCGGCGGCCCTGGCGGATGACCTCGTGCCCGGCGGCGAACGGGATGAGGTGCGTGAAGCCCTCCATCGCGACGCTGTCGCCGTCGTGGACCAGCTCGGCGACGGCCTCGTGCAGCCCGACGATCTCAGCCATGTGCGCAATGCGAACGCGTGGATGCCATGCGCACGTCACTATATGCTCCGCGCCGGAGGCGTCAAGGGGCACCGAGCGGGGGAGGACCACGTCGTGCGCACGCAGGTCGGCATCGTCGGAGCGGGTCCCGCGGGGCTGGTGCTGGCGCACCTCCTGCACCGCCAGGGGATCGAGTCGGTGGTGTTGGAGGCGCGCGATCGCGAGTACGTCCAGCAGCGCGTGCGCGCGGGCGTGCTGGAGCAGAACACCGTCGACCTGCTGCGCGACGCCGGCGTGGCCGGGCGCCTGGATCGCGAGGGCATCGTCCACCACGGCATCGAGCTGCGCTTCGACGGCGCGGGCCACCGCATCGCGATGAGCGACCTCACCGGCGGCCGCGCGATCTGGATCTACGGCCAGCAGGAGGTCGTCAAGGACCTCATCGCGGTGCGCGAGGCCGCCGGCGCGCCGCTGCACTTCGAGGTCTCCGACGTCGCCGTGCACGACGTCGACACCGACCGCCCGCGCATCACCTACATGTCGGACGGCCGCGCACAGGAGCTGGCGTGCGACGTCATCGCCGGCTGCGACGGCTTCCACGGCATCTGCCGGCCGGCCGTCGGCGCGGAGCGGCTGCAGATCGCCGAGCGCGAGTACCCGTTCGGCTGGCTCGGGATCCTCGCCGAGGTCGCGCCGTCGACCGACGAGTTGATCTACGCCTACCACGACCGCGGCTTCGCGATGCACTCGCTGCGCTCCCCGACGCTGAGCCGCCTCTACCTCCAGGTCGACCCGGCCGACGACATCGCGCGCTGGCCCGACGCGCGCATCTGGGAGGAGCTGCACGTGCGGCTGGCCGCCGACGGCTGGGCGCTGACCGAGGGGCCGATCGTCGAGAAGGGCATCACGCCGATGCGCAGCTTCGTGGCGGCCCCGATGCGCCACGGCCGGCTGTTCCTCGCCGGGGACGCGGCGCACATCGTCCCGCCGACCGGCGCCAAGGGCCTGAACCTCGCCGTCAACGACGTGCGCGTGCTGGCCGAGGCGCTGACCGCTTGGTACGAGAGCGGCAGCACGACCGGCCTCGACGCCTACTCCGACACCTGCCTGGAGCGCGTCTGGCGCGTCCAGGACTTCTCCACCTTCATGACGACCCTGCTGCACCGCGCCGACGGCGACGCCTTCGACGCGGGCCTGCAGCGGTCGCGGCTGCGCTACGTGACGACCTCGGAGGCGGCGGCACGAAGCCTGGCGGAGAACTACGTGGGGCTGGCGACGTAGTCGGGTGGCTCGCGGCGTGGTGGCGTCCAGCTCGGGCGTGCGGGCGCCGCAGGGCGTGGTTCGTCGGCATTGACGAGTGCGCTTGAGGTGCCTGCGCGTTGGTTTGTCCTCCGCGCGGCGGGCGTGGTGCCCCCCGGGCGGGCGTCCGCGCGATGAATGGCACTTAGCCGTTGTATCTCAACGTCTGAGTGCCATCGATCGAGATGGCTGGCACGTTCGGGTCGATATGCAACCCCCAGGTGCCAGCCATTACCGTTCGGGTCCGAACGCCCCTCGCCCGGGCGGCCGCGGAGGACACACGGCGCGCGCCCCCGAATAACGCACTCGTCATTGCCGACCGACCACGCGCCGCACTCCGACCAGCGCCCGAGCGGAGCGCCAACCACGCCGCGCCAACCCACAGTCGCGGCGCGCTAGATCGGGTAGTGCCGCGACCCCTCCTGCACGCTCAGCCACCGCAGCTCGGTGAACTCGGCCAGCGCCGCGTGGCCGCCGAAGCGGCCCCAGCCGCTGGCCTTCACACCGCCGAACGGCATCTGCGGCTCGTCGTGGACGGTGGAGGAGTTGACGTGGACGATGCCGCTGTCGATGCGGTGCGCCACGGCGGTGGCCGCCGCGACGTCGCGGCCGAAGACCGCGGCCGACAGCCCGTAGTCGGTGTCGTTGGCGACGCGCACCGCCTCGTCGACGCCATCCACCGCCACGACCGTCACGACCGGCCCGAACGACTCCTCGGCGTACAGCCGCATCGCCGGCGTGACGCCCACGACGACCGTCGGCGTGAGCAGCAGTCCGTCGGGCTCACCGCCGGCCAGGATCTCCGCGCCCTGCGCCCGCGCGTCCTCGATCATCGCCGTGATCCGCTCGGCCGCCGCCGCGTTGACCACCGGCCCGATCTGGGTCTCGCCGTCGCGCGGGTCGCCGACGACCAGCGCCGCCGCGCGCGCCGCGATCCGCTGCGCCAGGTCGTCGGCCAGGGAGCGGTCGGCGACCACGCGCTCGGTCGACATGCAGATCTGCCCCGAGTTCATGTAGGCCCCGAAGCTCGCGGCCGCCGCGGCCTCGTCGAGGTCGGCGTCGGCCAACACGACCATCGGCGCCTTGCCGCCCAGCTCCAGCAGCGTGGGCTTGAGGTGCTGGGCCGCGGTCGCCGCGACGATCCGGCCGACCCGCGTCGACCCGGTGAAGTTGATGCGCCGCACCGCCGGGTGCGCGATCAGCTCCTCCACGACGTCCGCCGCGTCGGCCGGATCGTTGGTGATGAGGTTGATCGCGCCCGCGGGGACGCCGGCGTCGTGCAGCGCCCGCACGACCGCGGCGTGCGGGCGCGGGCACTGCTCGCTCGCCTTCAACACCACCGTGTTGCCGTAGGCCAGCGGCGTGGCGATCGCGCGCGTCGCGAGGATCACCGGCGCGTTCCACGGCGCGATCCCCACCACGACGCCCGCCGCGCGCCGCACGCCCATGGCGGTCACGCCGGGCACGTCGGACGGGATCAGCTCGCCGCCGACCTCGTGCGCCTGGCCCGCGGCGTACCGCAGCATCCCGGCGGCCAGCCCGCAGTTGAACATGCCCCAGCCGAACGTCGCGCCGACCTCGGCGGTCATCGTCGCGGCGACCTCCGGCGCACGCGCCTCCAGCAGGTCGGCCGCGTCCATCAACAACGCGCGGCGCTGCGCGGGCGCGGTCGCCGCCCACGCCTCGAACGCGGCGCCGGCGGCGTCCGCGGCGGCCCGCGCGTCGGCGCGGCTCGCGGCGGCGGCCTCGGTCACCACCGCCCCGGTGAACGGATCGGCTCTCTCGTACGTGCGCCCCTCGCCGGCGGGAACCCACTCCCCGCCGATGAGCAGTGGCTGGTGCTCGACGCTCACGGTGCTCATCTGCCCATGGTCGCCGACGCGTCAAGGCACCGTCCGGGGACGCGTCGCGAGGTTTGCCGTCGGCCCGACAGGGGGAACCGAGCGTCGGGCCGCGGACTGGGGACCGCGGCAGGTCCGAGACCCAGGAGGCACCGTGGGACACAGGTCACGCCGAGCCGCGATCGCTGCCGCGATCGTCGGGAGCAGCATGCTGGCCGGAGGAGTGGTGATCGCCGAGACCGGGGCGGGCGATGACCAGGAGCTCGCGCCGACGCGCGTCCAGGCCGATCGCGGCATCGAGCAGAGGGTCGATCAGCTCGTGCGCCGCATGACCGTCGACGAGAAGCTGCAGCAGGTCCAGCTGCTCTCCGACGGCCAGATCACCGACGCCGACGCGCAGAAGGGCGTCGGCGGCGTCTTCAGCCTCACCGACCCGGCCAAGATCGACCACTTCCAGCACATCGCGGTGGAGCAGTCGCGGCTGCACATCCCGATCCTGTTCGCCTACGACACGATCCACGGCTACCGCACGACGTTCCCGGTCCCGCTGGCCGAGGCCAGCAGCTTCGACCCCGACGTCGCGACCGCCGACGACACGATCGCGGCGCGCGAGACGGCCGCCGTCGGCATCAAGCAGATCTACAGCCCGATGGTCGATCTGTCGCACGAGCCGCGCTGGGGCCGCATCGTCGAGGGCTCGGGCGAGGATCCCTACCTCGGCTCGGTCTTCGCCGCGGCGCGCGTGCACGCCGCCCAGGGCGCCGACTACTCCGCGCCTGACAAGGTCATCACGAGCGTCAAGCACTTCGTCGCCTACGGCGAGCCGGAGGGCGGGCGCGACTACAACACGACCGACGTCTCCGAGCAGCGGCTGCGCAACCTGTTCCTGCCGCCGTTCAAGGCGGCGATCGACGCGGGCGCCGACACCGTCATGTGCTCGTTCAACTCCATCAACGGCCAGGCGGGCTGCGCCAACCCGCACACCGAGACCGACATCCTCAAGAAGGAGTGGGGCTTCGACGGGTTCATCGAGAGCGACTACACCGCCGTCGACGAGTTGCGGGCCTGCCCGCCCAAGAACCCGGACACGGGTCCCTGCGGCCACGGCGTCGCGGCCGACGGCCCGGCCGCCGGCGCGCTGGCGCTGAACGCCGGCACGGACTCCGAGATGGTCAGCACGGAGATCCGCGACAACGGCAAGGCGCTGCTGGCGTCGCGCCAGATCTCGCCCCAGCGCCTGGACGACGCGGTGCGCCGCATCCTGCGCGTGAAGTTCCGGGCGGGGCTGTTCGACCATCCGTACGTCGACCAGGCCGCGATCGCCGGCAAGACGCTGCAGCCCGCCGATCGCGACGCGGCCCGCAAGGCCGCCGGGCGCTCGATGGTCCTGCTCAAGAACGACAACAACACGCTGCCCCTGGATCCGGCCAAGTCGGTGGCGGTCATCGGCCCGCTCGGCGACGACCAGCACGACATGCTCGGCCCGTGGTGGGGCGTGGGCCAGGACGCCGACGCGGTCAGCCTGTTCACCGGCATCAAGGCGCAGAACCCGAACACGACGTTCACCGAGGGCTGCAAGATGGTCGACGCCGACCTCTACGACCCGGCCAACGAGTGCCCGTCGGACGCCGGGTTCGCCGACGCGGTCGCCGCGGCCGAGGCGGCCGACCAGGTCGTCCTCGCGCTCGGCGAGACGCGCGGCCAGAGCGGCGAGGCCGAGGTGCGCAGCGTCCTCGACCTCCCGGGCCGCCAGCAGGACCTGATCGACGCGATCAAGGCCACCGGCAAGCCGTTCAGCGTGGTGCTGTTCAACGGCCGCCCGCTGACGCTCGGCAAGGTCGACGCGGCCGCGCCGGCGATCCTCGAGGCCTGGTTCCCGGGCATCGAGGCCGGCAACGCCGTGGCCGACGTGCTGTTCGGCAAGGTCAACCCCGGCGGCAAGCTCCCGGTGAGCTTCCCGCAGAGCGTCGGCCAGGTGCCGATCTACTACAACCACGACCCCACGGGCCGGCCGTGCGACGCGACCAGCAAGTACAACTCGCGCTACCGCGACCTGCCGACGTGCGCGCCGCTGTACCCGTTCGGCTACGGGTTGTCCTACACCTCGTTCAAGGTGGACAACCTGGCGCTGAGCACCAAGACGATGTCGCCGCGCGGCAGCGTGATGGCGTCCGTCGACGTGCAGAACACGGGGTCGCGCGCCGGTGACGACGTGGTCCAGATCTACCTCCACGATCCCGTCGCGAGCCTCGAGCAGCCGGTCCGCCGCCTGCGGGGCTTCCAGCGGGTGACGCTGCAGCCGGGGGAGAAGCAGACCGTGCGCTTCCGGCTGGACGCCTCCGACGTCGGCTTCTACGACAACGGCGGGCGCTTCACCGTGGAGCCGGGCGAGATCGACCTGTTCGCGGGCGACTCGTCGACCGCCGACCTGACCGACAGCTTCACGGTCACCGGCGGGCGCTGAGGAGCCATGGGCGGTTCGTGGTCGTCATCGCGCTGACGACCACGAACCGGTGTCTCCGGGAACGGGAAGCCCAGGGACACGAGGCCGCTCGCGGCACGTCCGCGGCGGCGGTTCCCAAGCGAAGGAGTCCCCATGGCGGACAGCAATCGCGGCGTGGTCTACCTCGGCCCGGGAGAAGTCGAGGTGCAGGACATCCCGTTCCCGGAGTTCGAGCTGAAGGCCGGACCGGGCGTCCCGGACACGGCGGTCGGGCGCAAGCTGCCGCACGGCGCGCTGATCAAGATCGTCGCCACCAACATCTGCGGCTCTGACCAGCACATGGTGCGTGGCCGGACCACCGCGCCGGCCGGCCTGATCCTGGGCCACGAGATCACCGGCGAGGTCATGGAGACCGGACCCGGTGTGGAGTTCATCAAGGTCGGCGACCTCGTATCGGTGCCCTTCAACATCGCCTGCGGGCGCTGTCGCAACTGCAAGGAGCGCAACACCGGCGTCTGCGAGACGACCAACCCGGGCCGCCCGGGCGCGGCCTACGGCTACGTCGACATGGGCGGCTGGCCCGGCGGCCAGGCCAACTACGTGATGGTGCCCTACGCCGACTGGAACCTGCTCAAGTTCCCCGACAAGGACCAGGCCATGGAGAAGATCCTCGACCTGACCATGTTGTCGGACATCTTCCCGACCGGCTACCACGGCTGCGTCAGCGCCGGGGTGACCACGGGGTCCACGGTGTACGTCGCCGGCGCCGGTCCGGTCGGGCTGGCTGCCGCGTACAGCGCGCAGCTGCTGGGCGCGGCGGTGGTCGTCGTCGCCGACGCGATCCCCGAGCGGTTGGAGCAGGCGCGCTCGTTCGGCTGCGAGACCGTCGACATCACCAAGGGCGAGCCGGTTGACCAGGTCGAGCAGATCCTCGGCGTGCCGGAGGTCGACTGCGGCGTCGACGCGGTCGGCTTCGAGGCGCGCGGGCATGGCGTGGATGCCGAGGAGGCGCCGGCCACGGTGCTGAACTCGCTCATGGAGCTGACGCGCGCCGCAGGCCGCCTGGGCATCCCCGGCCTGTACGTGACCGCGGACCCGGGGGCCAAGGACGAGGCCGCGCAGAAGGGCTCGCTGTCGCTGAGCCTCGGCACGGGCTGGGCCAAGTCGCTGAGCTTCGTGACCGGCCAGTGCCCGGTGATGAAGTACCACCGCGGGTTGATGATGGACATCCTCAACGACCGGGCGCACATCGCCGACGCCGTGAACGCCACGGTCATCACCCTCGACGAGGCGCCGCGCGGCTACCAGGACTTCGACAAGGGCGCGGCGCGCAAGTTCGTGCTCAACCCCAACGAGATGATCGCCGCGTAGGCGCGGCGCAGCCCGGCGCGCATGCGGGCTGGACATTCGGATACCGACCGGTATGCTGACGTGATGTCAGGCTGGTACGCCTGTGTACCAGCGGGTCGGACCCAGGAGCGGACCGGATGGACCAGACCGCATGAGCGCCACCACTTCGACGATCAACGGCCGGACCGCGGTCATCACCGGTGCCGGATCGGGCATCGGCCAGGCCGTGGCCCGGCGCCTGGCCGCCCACGGCTGCCCGGTCGCGCTGGCCGACTGGAACGAGACGGGCCTCGCCGAGACCGCGGCGTCGATCGGCGGCCACGTGCTCACCCGCAAGCTCGACGTCCGCGACCGCCAGGGCCTGATGACCTTCGCGGCCGAGGTGGTCGAGTGGGCGCCCCAGCCGCTCGGGCTGGTCTTCAACAACGCCGGCGTCACCGTGCTGCAGGGCGTCGCCGACGCGGCGCCCGAGGACGACGAGTGGGTCTTCGACGTCAACTTCGGCGGCGTCGTCAACGGCACCACGGCGTTCCTGCCCGTCCTGCTCGGCCAGGGCGACGGCGTGATCGTCAACACCTCCAGCGTGTTCGGCTTCGTCGGCTTCCCGCACCAGAGCGCCTACTGCGCCTCGAAGTTCGCCGTCCGCGGCTACACCGAGGCGCTGCGCCAGGAGCTGCGCGGCACCGGCGTGCGCGCGGCGACCGTCCACCCGGGCGGCGTCAAGACCAACATCGTGGCCAACGCCCGCTACCGCGCCGACCACCGCGGCGAGCACGCCGACGTGGAGTCCGCGGCGGCGGCCTTCGCCCAGATCGCGCGCACGACGCCCGAGAAGGCGGCCAAGATCATCCACCGCGGCATCGAGGACGGCCGGTCGCGGATCCGCGTCGGCTCCGACGCCGTGCTGTTCGACCTGCTCGCGCGCTTCGCGCCCAACCGCTACTACGACATCATCGAACGGCTC
>DASYBY010000153.1:0-8687 GCA_036500525.1 Baekduia sp.
GAGGGCGACCTCGACTTCCGCGGCACGCTCGGCGTCGACCGCGAGGCGCCGGTGGGCTTCCGCTCGATCCGCCTGCGCTTCGACCTCGTCACCGACGCCGAGGACGAGCGCGTCGCCAAGCTCATCGAGCTGACCGAGCGCCACTGCGTGGTCTTCCAGACGCTCGCCGGCAACGCGGCGCTGAGCGTCGACTGGGCGCGCACGGCCGCCTGAGCGCGCCGCGGCGGCCCGCCCGCAGCGCCCGGCGCATCCTCACGGCCGGGCGCTCCCAGGGCGGTCTCGCGCTACGCCGTCGTGGCGCGCAGCTTCTCCATCTCGGCCGCGATCCGGGCCTCGTGCTCCTGCTCGGCGACCTTCGCCTTGCGCGGGTCCCAGTAGCCGGCCATGAGGAAGATCAGCGGGATGAACACCACCTCGCCGCCGACGCCGATGAAGAAGTACGTCCGCCACTGCTCGGGCGAGTCGGCCGCGGCCTGCGCGACCTCCGGCCCGACCGCGCTCAGCGTGGCCAGCGCCTGCGACAACGGCGGCGTCGGCGCGCTCAGCGCCGCGAACTCCGCGGCGCCCAGCGCCTTGGGCGCGACGGTCGACACGTAGGCCAGGTCCGCCGCCGTGCCCGGCCGGATCAGCTGCGCGAACGCCTCGGCGCCCAGCACCTGCCGCAGCGCGGCGAGCTGTGCGCGGCTCGGCGTCTGGCCCGCGGCCTGCGCCTTGGCCAGCGCGGCGGCCACGTCCGGATGCGCCTGCAGCGCCGTCAGCAGCGCTCCGCGGCGCTCCTTGATCGCCGTCAGCCGCGCGACGACCTTCGGGTTCTCCGAGGCGGCGGTCGCGACCGCACCCACCGTCGTGTGGCCGACCGGTGTCGGATCGGCGAGCACCTCCTGCACGATCGGCCCCTTCTCGACCAGCGGCGTGACCGTCGTGACGACCTTCGGCACGAAGAACACCGACACGGCGATGACCAGCCGGATCACCAGGCCCCAGACGGCCAGGCCGGTGGCGATCAGCGCCGGGTTGTGGCGCTCGGCGGTCTCGGTGAAGCTCGCCATCCACGGCGCGAACGCGGTGCCGAGCGAGACGGCGATCAGGCTCAGCAGGATCGCGAACGTCTGGTAGCTCGTCTCGGGCTGCGTGGCCTTGGTCGCGAAGATCGAGGTGAAGACGATCGCCGCGACCGCGCCGAGCACCATGAACGGCTTGCGCACCCGCAGCCGGTCGGAGACGATCCCGACGAGCAGCAGCGCCGCGGCGTCGAAGGACCAGAACCAGTTGCCCAAGGCATTGGCCTTGGACTGGCTGTAGCCGAAGATCGTCTCGAAGAACACCGGGAAGAACCCGACGGCCACGTAGTAGGTGATGAGGAACACGCTGATCGCGAACGCCGAGGCCAGGATGTCGGTGCGCAGCATCTGGCGGAACGGATGGCGCAGCGCCTCGCCCAGGTCGAGGCCCTTGGCCCGCGCCTCGATCAGCGCGCGGTCCTTGTGCGACACCATGAGCTGGTCGCGCAGCCGCGGCGACAGCTCCCGCAGGCCGAAGAGCGCGATCACGAACACGCCCAGCCCGATGAGCCCGCACAGCTGGTAATGGTCCTGCCAGCTCGTATCGGCGCTGCTGTTGCTGACCACCGCGCTGACGACGAGGCTGCCGAGCACGGGGCCGAGGGTCCAGAACCCCATGGCCGACGCGCGCCCCAGCTGCGGGCTGAAGTCGCGCACGAGCGCGGGCGTCGCGACCAGGATGATGCCCTCGACGAAGCCGATCGCCACGTAGACGATCCCGAAGCCGAGCTTGGAGTGGACGTTGGGCAGCGCGAAGGCGCACAGCAGACCGGTGATGAGTAGTCCGAACGTCACGATGTTCGCGCGCCCATAACGATCAGCGAGACCGGCGATGACCGACGCCGAGGCGCCCAGCACGTAGCCGACCACGCTGACGTTGACGTAGTAGACGAACGACATGTTCAAGTCGCGCAGGATGTCGGTCGCCACGCCACCGGACAGGTACAGCTGGTAGTAGAGGACGATCGTGGTGAGTACCACGATGCCCAGGCTGAGGTACCGAGTGCTCTCGGACGGGAAGCGATCGAGCTGGCGATCCCACAGGCGGCTGAAGGGGCCTGTCGCGCGTGGCTCGTCGACGATGGTGGTGCTCATGCGGCCTCCTGGTTGCGGGCAGCGGGGATCGCCGCATGCCAGAGACAGCCACGCGGGCCCGGTGCACCTTGTGTGCGTGGGGGCACAGTACCCAGCGGTACTGGATATGACACCACCGTGTCGGCCCGCCGTCGCCCGGAGCGCGTTCGTGCCGACGCGCCAGTGGGGTGCACGGCGCGCGCCATTCCGGAGTTTCGCGGGCAGCGCTTGCTACGCTCGGCGCCTCAATCCCCGGGGTGTGAGCCGTCGGCGCGCGGCTCGGGGACATCACGATCTGGCGGGACGCTCGCGGGTCGGCTCTCACACGGATGTAGGGCCGCGAACGGACCATCGGAGTCAGGACCGACTCGTTGCCGTTCCCCACACCCTCCGGCGATCGTGACCACGCCGAGACACGCCTCTCGGACCTGGACCACACGCTCTCGGACCTGGACCAGACGCACGCCGACGCCGACCAGACGGCGTCCGACGCCGACCACGCCGCCGCGGCGGCCGACCAGCAGGCCGCCGACAGCGATCAGCGGGCCTCAGCGCGCGACCAGGCCGCCGCCGCGCGGGAGCACGTGGGCGCCCTGCCCGACCCCGAGCCCGACGAGGATCGCCACATCACGGCCGAGCGCGAGGCCAACGCCGCCGTCCGCGCCTTCACCTCGCTCGGGCGCGCGCGCGAGGCAGCCGAGCGCGACGAGGCCGCCCGCGTGCGCGACGCCGGCGCCATCGCGCGCGACCGCGCCACCGAGGCGCGCGACCGGGCCGCGGAGCTGCGCGAGGACGCCCTGGCCCTCGAGGACGCCGACGCCGGCGCCGCGGTCCAGGCGCTGCGCGAGACCGCCCGCGTGCTGCGGGCCACCGCCGCGGCCGATCGCGCCCGCGCCGCGGCCGACCGCCGGCGCGCGGCCGAGGACCGCGCCCGCGCCGCCGAGGATCGCCGCCACGCGCAGGCCGACCTGCGGCGCGCCCACCTCGACGACCTCACCGGCGTCTACACGCGCGGCTTCGGGCTGCTCAACATGGAGCACGAGATCGAGCGCGCGCACCGCTCGGGCGACTCGCTCGTCCTGGCCTTCCTCGACGTCGACGGCCTCAAGCAGATCAACGACCAGGACGGCCACGCCGCAGGCGACGCCGTCCTGCGCGCCGTCGGCGAGGCGCTGCGCGCCAACACGCGCTCCTACGACGTCGTGGTGCGCGTCGGCGGCGACGAGTTCAACGTGTCCTTCAGCGGCACCGTGCTGGACGCCGCCCGCGCGCGCGTGGCGCAGATCCGCGTCGCGCTGCCCGGCGTCTCGATCAGCTGCGGGCTGGCCGAGCTGCGGCCGGGGGAGAGCCTGCGCGACCTCACCGCCCGCGGCGACACCGAGCTGTACCGCGTCAAGCAGAGCCGTTAGGCACCGCTCCCGCGGGCACCGCGTCCTGCGGCGAGCCGACGTACTCGAAGTGCTCCGACAGCGCGGCCATCTGCATGAAGCGCTGGACGGCGTACGAGCCGCGGACGAGCACGAGCCGTCGGCCCGAGCGCCGCGCGCGACGCCGCGCGGCGAGGATGCGCGACATCCCGGCGGAGTCGACGAAGTCGAGCCCGCGCAGGTCGAGGACGAGGCAGGACGGCGCGTCGCGCTCCGCGTGGCGGAGCTGGTCGTCGAACCGGTAGGCGTGTGCGAGGTCGAGTGCCCCGCTGAGGCGGATGCTGATCGCACCCGTCCCGATCTGCTGGACCGTCAAAGCGAAGCCGTGCATGTGCGGCGAACCCCTCGTTGACGTTTCGGGCGGGGTACCCACGCCGCCTCGGGCCAAACGACACTCGCTGAGGGATGGCGCGCAACGCCTGAGAGGTCCGGGAGTCCTGGACCGGCCGGCCCGCGCCGGTAGCCTCCGCCGGCCCGTGCTGCTCGCCGTCCCCAACGTCTCCGAGGGCCGCGACGCCGCGACCGTGGCCGCCATCGGCGCGGCCTACGCCGCCGGCGGCGCGCACCTGCTCGACACGCACGCCGACCCCGACCACCACCGGGCGGTGCACACGCTCGCGGCGCGCCCCGGCGCCCTCGCGGGCGCGGTCGTCGCGGGCGCGCGCGCCGCCGTGGCGCGCATCGACCTCCGGGCCGAGCGCGGGATCCACCCGCACGTCGGGGCGCTGGACGTGGCGCCGGTGGTCTTCCTCGACGACGCCCGCCGGGGCGCCGCCACCGCCGAGGCGCTCGCGCTCGCCGAGCGGCTGGGGGAGGAGGCCGGCCTGCCGGTGTTCTTGTACGGGTTGCTCGCGGGCGGGCGCACGCGGGCCGACCTGCGCCGCGGCGGCCTGGCCGTGCTGACGCGCCGCATCGCGGCCGGCGAGCTGCGCCCCGACTTCGGCCCGCCCACGCCGCACCCGACCGCCGGCGCCGTCCTGGTCGCCGCGCGGCCGCCGCTGGTCGCCTTCAACCTGGAGCTCGCCGCGCCGGCCACGCTGGCCGACGCGCGGGCCATCGCCGCGGCCATCCGCGAGGGCGGTCCCGAGGGCCTGCCGGGTGTCCGCGCGCTGGGGCTGGAGCTGACCGCGCAGGGCGCGATCGCCCAGGTCTCGACCAACGTGGAGGACCACCGCGCGGTCGCGCTCGCCGACGTGGTCGCCGCCGTCGCGCGCCACGCCACCGTCGCGGCGTGCGAGCTGGTCGGCCTGGCGCCGGCCCTCGCGTTCGACGGCTTCCCCGACGATGTGCCGGTCCGGGGCCGCCGCACGGTGGAGGAAGCCCTGCAAGAGCTATCGTCCTGACCATGGCTCAGACCAAGCGCAAGCGCCGCTCCAAGCACCGTGGCAACGCCGCGGGCATGGTCGAGACGCGCGGGCGCACGGGCCGCCCGGGCGAGCCCGCCAAGGGCGGCAAGGGCGGGGCGCGCGGCGACCGCCTGGACCGGCCGCCGTCGTGGCGCTCGGCGGCCAACCGCGCCGCCATCGCGACGGTGCTCTTCATCGTCGTGATCACGGTGCTGCAGAAGAACTTCGTCCTGGCGCTGGGGATCGGCCTGCTGATGTTCGTGACCTACATCCCGCTGGGCTACTACACCGACTCCTACATCTACCGCAAGCGCCAGGCCAAGAAGGCCGCCGGGAAGCTGTAGGCCATGGACGTCCGCATGTTCACGGTGGGCCCGGTGCAGGAGAACAGCTTCCTGATCCGTCGCGACGGCAGCGACCACGCGCTGCTGGTCGACCCCGGCGACGAGGCGCCCAAGCTGCTCGGCGCCATCGAGGCGCTCGGCGTCGCGCTCGACGCGATCCTGCTCACGCACTGCCACTTCGACCACATCGGCGCCGTCGCGCCCGTGGCCAAGGCGCTCGGCACGCCCGTGTACTGCCCGCTGATCGAGGTCCCGATCCTGCAGGACATCATGGCCTACGTGCCGTGGGAGGGCTTCGGGCCGTTCGACTCATGGGACCCCGAGCACACGGTCGCCGGCGGCGAGCACCTCGACCTGGCGGGCTTCGGCATCGACGTCCTCTTCACGCCTGGCCACAGCCCCGGGCACGTGACCTACGCGATCTCCGAGGCGCCCGACGGACCGGTCGCGCTGTTCTCCGGCGACGTGTTGTTCCAGTCCTCGGTCGGCCGCACCGACCTGCCTGGCGGCGACCACGCGACGCTGCTGGCCTCGATCGCCGGGCTGCTGGAGCGCTTCGACGACATGACCGTGGTGCATCCCGGCCACATGGGTCTCACCACGCTCGGCGCCGAGCGTGCCAACAACCCGTTCCTGACCGAGCTCTCCGCCCAGTGAGCGAGAAGCCCCAGGCGCCGCGCGGCACGTACGACGTGCTGCCCGAGCAGGACGCCGCGCGCCGCGCCGTCGAGGACGCCGCGCGCCGGGTTCTGGGCGGCGCCGGCTACCGCCGCATCGAGACGCCGATCTTCGAGCACACCGACCTGTTCGCCCGCGGCGTCGGCGCGTCGACCGACATCGTCCAGAAGGAGATGTACTCCTTCGAGGACGCCGGCGGGCGGTCGCTGACGCTGCGCCCCGAGGGCACCGCGCCCGTCATGCGGGCCTACGCCGAGCACGGCCTGCACAAGGCGCCGCAGCCGGTGAAGCTCTGGTACCTCGGCCCGTTCTTCCGCCAGGAGAAGCCGCAGGCCGGGCGCTTCCGCCAGTTCTGGCAGGTCGGCGCCGAGGCGATCGGCTCCGACGATCCGGCGGTCGACGCCGAGACCATCATCCTGCTGCACACGCTCGTCAACGAGCTGGGCGTCCAGGGCGTCGGCCTGCGCCTCGGCTCGCTCGGCGCGCCCGAGACGCGCGCCGACTACCGCGAGCGGCTGGTCGCGTACCTGCGCGCCAACGAGGACCGCGTCAGCGCGGAGGTCCGCGCGCGGATCGACCTCAACCCGCTGCGCGCCTTCGACGCCGACGACCCGGGCACGCGCGCGGTGATGAAGGACGCGCCGCTGCTGCTCGACCACCTCGCCCCCGAGGACGCCGAGCACTTCGCCGAGGTCCGCGCCCGCCTGGACGCGGCCGAGATCACCTACGTGATCGACCCGACGCTCGTGCGCGGCATCGACTACTACACGCGCACGCTGTTCGAGTTCACCTCCGACGCGCTGGGCGCCCAGTCCGCCGTCGGCGGCGGCGGGCGCTACGACCGCCTGGCGCAGGAGCTCGGGCTCGCGCCGACGCCGGGCATCGGCTGGGCGGCGGGCGTCGAGCGCCTGCTGCTGGCCGGCGAGCACCGGCCGGAGCCGGAGCCCGTCACCGACTTGTACGTGGCCGGCACCGACGTCGCCGCGTTCGCGCTGGCGACCGAGGCGCGCCGCGCCGGGCTGAACGTCCAGCAGGAGCTGGCGGGCCGCTCGCGCAAGGGCCAGATGAAGCAGGCATCCCGCATCGGAGCGCGCTGGGTCGCGATCCTCGACGAAGAAGGAACGTTCTTGAAGGACATGGAGACGGGCGAGCAGGAGCAGCTGGAGACGACCGCGGTCGTCGCGCACGTGCTGAAGGGACGGCACTTCGCATGAGGCAGGCTCCGCGCGCCAACGGCTTCCGCGACAGGTGGGCCGGCGATCTCCGGGCGACCGACGCGGGCAGCACGGTCCGCATCGCCGGCTGGGTGCACCGCCGCCGCGACCACGGCGGGCTGATCTTCATCGACTTGCGTGATCGCTCCGGCCTCGTGCAGCTCGTGTTCCACCCGGGTGGGGAAGGGGACCCGCTCATTGGCGAGGCGTTCGCCGCCGCCGAGCGCCTGCGCTCGGAGCACGTCATCTCGGTGCTCGGCGCGGTCGTCGACCGCGACGCGCAGAACAAGAACCCCAACATCGCGACGGGCGACATCGAGGTCTCCGTGGCCGAGATGGTGTCCTTGGCCGAGGCCGAGACGCCGCCGTTCCCGGTCGACGAGGACGTCGAGGCCGACGAGATGCTGCGGCTCAAGCACCGCGCCGTCGACCTGCGCCGCGAGCCGATGCAGCGCATGCTCGCCCTGCGCCACAAGATCGTCAAGACGATGCGCGACGTGCTCGACGAGCGCGACTTCCTCGAGATCGAGACGCCGATCCTGACGCGCTCCACGCCCGAGGGCGCGCGCGACTTCCTCGTGCCCTCGCGCCTGCAGCCGGGCGCCTGGTACGCGCTGCCGCAGTCGCCGCAGCTCTTCAAGCAGCTGCTGATGATCGCCGGCACCGAGCGCTACTTCCAGATCGCGCGCTGCTTCCGCGACGAGGACCTGCGCGGCTTCCGCCAGCCCGAGTTCACCCAGCTCGACATCGAGATGTCGTTCGTCGACGAGACCGACGTCATCGAGTTGATGGAGTCGGTCATGGTGGAGGTCTTCGCCGCCGCCGACTTCGTCGTCGATCCCGCGCCGTGGCCGCACATGACCTACGCCGACGCGATGCTGCGCTACGGCTCCGACAAGCCCGACACGCGTTTCGGCCTGGAGATCTCCGACGTCGGCGAGCAGCTGCGCGGCTCGGAGTTCAAGGTCTTCGAGGGCGTGCTGTCGCGTGGTGGCGTCATCCGCGCGTTCAACGCCGGCGCGCGTGAGATGTCGCGCTCGGAGCTCGACGGCCTCAACGAGGTCGTCCAGCGCCACGGCGCCAAGGCGGTCGCCCCGATCGTCGCGAGCGCCGACGGCTGGGCCGGCAACCTGGCGAAGTTCTTCACCGCCGAGCAGATCGCCGCGGTCAACGCGACGCTCGGCGCGGCCGAGGGTGACCTGCTGCTGTTCGTCGCCGACGCCGAGTCCACGGCGGCCGCCGCGATCGGCGCGCTGCGCCAGGAGCTCGGCGAGCGCTTCGGGCTGATCCCCGAGGGGCGCCACGACATCCTGTGGATCACCGAGCCGCCGATGTTCGAGCAGACCGACGGCGGCTGGACGGCGATCCACCACCCGTTCACGGCGCCGACCGGCACGGACTTCACCGATCCGGGCGCGCTCGGGTCGCGCGGCTACGACCTCGTGCTCGACGGCGTCGAGATCGGCGGCGGCTCGATCCGCATCCACGACACGGCGGTGCAGGAGCAGGTCTTCGCCGTGCTCGGGATGGACGAGGAGGAGGC
>DASYBY010000154.1:0-7225 GCA_036500525.1 Baekduia sp.
CCCGATCCCGACGCCGCCGCCGAGGTGCAGCCGGTCGACGATGAAGAACGTGATGAACGGCAGCAGCGCCCAGACGATCGTGTCGATCAGCCGGCGCGCGAAGAGGACCGCGCGGACGCCGTAGCGCTGCTCGGCGGCGACGCCGATGGCCGTCGTGGCGAGGATCGCCAGGGCGACGAGGATCACGCGTCGCGCAGGTGCGCCGCAGCGTGCTCCGGCGCGACGATGTTCAGGTGCAGGCCGGTGCCGAGCTCGAGGCCGGCGAGGTGGGTGAGCCGCGGGACGATGTCGATCCGCCAGCAGAACACGTCGGCGCCCAGCGGGGCGGTGCGGACCCAGAGGTTCAGCGGCGGCATGAAGCCGAGGTGGCGGCGCAGGCGGTTGAGGACGTCGTGCAGCAGCGCGGCGCCGAGCGGTCCGTCGTCCTCGAAGCGCGCGCGGGGGCGCCGCGGGGCGAGCATCAGCTGGTAGGGCTGTTGCGCGGCGTAGGGCGAGAGGACGACGGCCTCGTCGTCGATGGCGACGACGCGGTCGCGCAGGCGGACCTCCTCCTGCACGAGGTCCTGGAGCAGGTTGCCGCCCATCGTCCGCAGCTGGTGGGCGGTGAAGCGCTCGCGCTCGCGGGCGATCTGCGCGGGGACGAAGTCCATGGCGTACACCTGCGCGTGCGTGTGGGGGCGCGACGCGCCGGCCTCGGTGCGCTCGTTGACCAGCACGTGGACGCAGGCCGCGCCGGCCTCGGCGTGCGTGCGCATCCGGGCGCGCCAGACCTCCATCGCGGCGGCGACCTGCTCGGGGCGCAGGTCGGCCAGCGAGGTGACGGCGTCGGGCGCGTTGACGACGACCTCGTGGTCGCCGTAGGCCGCGACGGCGGTGAAGAGGTCGGGATCGTGGGAGCGCGGGGGATCGGGCGCGTCGCGGGTCAGCGCCGGGTAGAGGTTGGGCACGACGCGCACGGTCCAGCCGGGCGTGTCGGGCGCGCTGCCGTCGGGGCGGACGGCGTACACCTCGGGCGGCGTCTGGTCCTCGTGGCCGGGCGCGAACGGGTCGCGCTCGTGGTCGATCGGCGCGGGGTCGCTCGTGATCGCCCAGCCCCCGGGCCGCGCGGTGCGCTCGGCCGCCATGATCGTGCGCAGCCCGGTGAGCGGATCGACGCGGACCTCAGGCACGAGCGCTCACGACGGGTGGACGGCGTACCGCTGGATGTCGGTCGCCAGCGCGCCCTCGGTGGCGTAGGGCCCCTGGTGGATGTACTGGACCTTGCCGGTGGCGTCGTAGAACATCGTCGTCGGGTAGCTCTTGCCGATCTCCAGGTCCTGGGCGATCCGCGCGTTGCGATCGACGTAGCTCGGGTAGGGCAGCGGGAACTGCTTGAGGAACTTGGTGGCGTCGGCGTCGTTGTCGCCCGAGTCGAGCCCCACGAAGGCGACCTGCTTGCCGAACTTGACGCTGGCGTGCTGGAACGTCGGGAACTCGCCGCGGCAGGGCGGGCACCACGACGCCCACTTGTTGACGACGACCGGCCGGCCCTTCAGCGCCTTGATCCGCGCGGTGAAGCCGTCCTGCGTGCCGGGCAGCAGCACGTTGGCCTGGGCGTGCAGGGCGGCGAGCGGCGCCGGGGCGCCGGCCAGCGAGCGCTGCGCGGCAGCCAGATCGAAGGAGTTCGCCTTCGGAGCGGGGGTGTTCGTATGGGTCTGCGAGAGGCCGACCACCAGCACGACGACCACGGCCACGGCGCCGAGGGCGACCAGCAAGCGGCGGGACATGCAGACAGGGTGGCAGGTTTCTGTGGATCGTCGGCCCGATCGGGTATCCTTCGGCAGACGGAGTGAGGGTGCAGCTGCTGGTTGATGGGAGGTCCCTCGCTTCCCCCTGGTCCGTCGAGGACTGCAAGCATCCGTCCGCCGCTGGTCTTCGCGGGCGCTCCTCACGAAGAGCGAGCCGTTTCATGGCTGAACCCACGACGCAGGCCGTCGAGGCCGCATCGATTCCCGATCCCACCTTGGTCGCAAAGGCCGAGGCGTTCACGCACGAGCGCTTCGTGCACGAGGGCGAGGACGCCGCTGTCGCGCTCGCCCCCGGTGGCGCGCGCCGTCGCGCCCTGGACGCCGCGCTGCGGGAGATCGACGCCGGCGCGAAGGTCCCCTCCACCAAGTGGCGGCGCCGCTACGCGCTGCTGCTCGGGCTGGAGCGCGTCCTCAGCGAGTCTGAGCCCCGTCTCGCCGACGGCACGCTGCTCAACCCGCACCAGGTCGACGCCCTGTCGGGCACGCTCGTCGCGCTCATGGCGGCGACGCAGAAGGGCGCCGGCGGCAGCGATGCGGCGGCTGCGCCCGTCCTGGCCGTCGACGACGCGCCCGCACCGGAGCCCGTCGATGAGGCTGCACCCGAGCCTGAGCCTGAGGAGCCCGACGAGCCCGAGGAGCACGACGACGAGGACGACGAAGACGACGAGGACGAGGACCGCACCCCCGTCGACATCGAGATCGAGGGGCTCGAGGACTTCGACGAGGACGACCACGACGACGAGCCGGCCGAGGAGGAGTCCTACGAGGACGACACCGAGGACGACGACGTCGACGAGGACGTCTCCGAGGGCGCCGCGGACGATCCCAACGCCGGCAAGCGCTTCTGGTTCGAGCACGCGACCGGCGCCGGCAAGACCGTCGCGGCCATGGGCTTCGTGGACGCGACCCGCACCGGCGGCGTCCTGATCCTCACCCACCGCCGCAACCTCGTCGACCAGTTCCTGGGCGAGCTGCATACGCGCGGCTACGGCAAGCGGGAGTCGCCGCCGCTGCTGGACGGCGAGGGTACGGGACGCACCGACGGCCCGGTCACCGTCGAGACCTACCAGTGGTTCGTCCGCAACGCCGGCCGGATCTCCGACGCCTACACCATCGTCATCTGCGACGAGGCGCACACCGCGCTGGGCGAGAAGACCTCCGCCGCGATCCGCGCGTGGACCGGTCCGATCTTCGTCGGCATGACCGCGACGGGCGCGCTGATCGCCCGGCACGTCACCGACCTCTTCCCGACCCAGACCTCGCGCTTCGACCTCGCGCAGGCCGCGCGCCGTGGCGTCATCGCCCCGCTGCGGTCGATCCGCATCCCGCCGGGCCCGGGCGTCCGCACGATCGCCAAGGTGCCACTGCGCCGGGGCGACGTCGACATCGAGTTCGACCAGGAGATGCTCGCCGAGCTGCTGGATCAGCTCCCGTTCAACTCCGCGATCGCCGATCTGTACAAGACGCGCTTCAACGGCGTGCCGGGGGTCGTGTACGCCGCCGGCGTGCGCCACGCGATGAACGTCGCGGAGGCGTTCCGCAACGAGGGCATCAAGGCGATGGGCGTCTCGGGCGAGACGCCGAAGCGCGAGCTGGCCGAGATCCTCGCGCGCTACGAGCGCGGCGAGATCGACGTGCTGGTCAACGCGCAGCTGCTGGCCGAGGGCTGGAACTCGCCGCGCGCGACCATCTGCATGCACCTGGCGCCGACGGCGTCCAAGCGCATCTACCAGCAGCGCGTCGGGCGCGTGACGCGCCGGCATCCCGGCAAGGAGTCGGGGATCGTCGTCGACTTCGTCCACCCGGCGACGCGGCACGACGACCCGGTCGTCACGCTGCACTCGCTGCTGGACCGCGAGGTCTACCGCGGCGGCGCGATCGTGGTCGGGCCGGTCCGGCGCGGCCGCGGCCGGCGGGTGCGCGTCGAGCGCCGGGTCATCCCGGTGTGCGCCGACGAGGATCGCCGCATCGAGGTCTTCGAGCGCGAGCTGTGGCGCATCGCCGTCGAGTTCCTCGACTACGGCGAGCAGGTGCAGTGGGCGGCGCTGGCGGGGGCGCGGGTCGCGCCGTCGGGATGGCGCCGGGCGCGGGCGATGCTGCACTTCGACAAGTCGGGCGAGCTGAAGCGCTCGTTCCTGCTCACCGCCGTCGAGCGCAACAAGAACTCGCAGCTGCGGCTGCGGGCGCTGCAGGAGATCGCGCAGTCGCGGGACGCGGACGCGTTCGAGCGGGCGGTCGACGTCGTGCGGACGTGGTCGCGCGAGGAGCGTCGCGAGGGCGTCAAGGTGCTGCTGCAGGCGCTGGCCGAGCGCCGCATCGGGCGCCGTGACCAGGCCTCGCACTGGATCTGGGATCTGGCCGACATGACGCGCGAGGTGCACGAGGAGTACGCCGTGCAGCGCTGGCCGGAGACGAAGCGGCTGTTGGGGCTGTTGGTGAACTCCTCCGGGGGCGCCCACGCCCGCAACGCGCGCCGGCTGGTGCACGCGGCGCGCAAGCAGGACCGGCGGCTGTCGGCGGCGATCCTCGCCGCGGCGGTCGCGCATTCGCCGGAGGCGATGGAGGTCGTGCGGGGCGCGCGGACGCGCATGGCGCGCAAGCCGAGCGCGCTGTCGCGCGAGTTGTTGAGGAACTTCCCGAAGCGCAAGACGCGCGGGCGTCGTCGCCGTAAGAAGGGCGACGAGGTCGGTGTCGGCGCGCCGCAGGTCGTGGGCGCGGGGCGCAACGGCGAGGGCGTGGAGGTCAACGGCGGCGGCGGTGGCGGCGGTGGCGCCGTGCTCGAGCCGGCGGGCGCGAACGGCGGCGGTGGCGAGCCCAACGGCGAGGGTGGCACGCAGGAGCGCTCGCGCTCCAAGCGGCGCAGCCGCTCGCGGCGCAAGGCCAACGCCAAGGCCCGTGCGGCGGCCGAGGCCGCTACGGCGGCCGGTGGCGAGCCGTCCGAGATCGTCGAAGACGCGCAGCCCGTGAGCGAGAACGGCCGGGAGCAGACGCCGGCGCCCGCCCCCGCGCCGGTCGTCGACGACGCCGAGACCGCCCGCGCGATCGAGGCCGCAGCAGCATCCCTGTCCCTCCCCGGCAGCGCCCGAAGCCGCCGCCGAGCCCGCAACCGCAGCGCACCCGTCGGTCCGCCGCCCGGCGAAGCTCCCTCGGAGCCCACCCGGCCACGCTCGATCGCCGGCGACGCCGCCGAAGCGGCGGCCGCCGAGGCCACCGACGGCGCGGGATCTCCGCCCGACGCCGCCGCGGCGCCGAGGTCTCGCCGCCGCCGGGCGTCTTCGACCGCCGCGGAGGATTCCGGGGCCGGGACCGCCGACACGCCGATCGCCGCGGACAGCGGCACGGCATCGACGGAAGCCGAAGCCGAGGCCGTCGAGACGCCCCGCACCCGACGCCGTCGCGCGACGCCCTCCGCGCCGGTGGCTGCGGACAGTGGCACGGCGTCCACCGACGCCGAGGCCTCCGAGGCCGAGGCGCCGATCGCCAGGCCCCGTCGTGGAGCATCCGCCGCCGCGAGCCAGCCCGACGATGCGCCGGAGACCGTGCGCAGTGGCACGGCGTCCACCGACACCGACGCCGAGGCCGAGGCCTCCGAGGCCGGAGCCGTCGAGGCGCCGACGACGCGCCGCCGCCGTGCGCCGGTCAAGAAGGCCGACGAGGCGGTGGTCGACGCCGCCGCCGACGCTGACGAGGCCGCGCCCGCACCGAAGCGCAAGCGTGCGCCGGCGAAGAAGAAGGTCGAGGCGGAGGAAGCGCCGGCGACCCCTGCGAAGACGCGGAAGAAGGCCGTCGAGGCGGAGCCGGAAGCCGATGCGCCTGCGCCCAAGCGCAAGCGTGCGCCGGCCAAGAAGAAGGTCGCGGAGGAGAGCGTGGCGGCGGAGGCCGTCGCGATCCCGGAGGCCGATGCGGACGAGGCGCCGAAGCCCAAGCGTCGCGCGCCGGCCAAGAAGGCCGCGGCACCCAAGCGCGCCCCCGCGAAGAAGGCCGCGGTCCCGGTCGACGACGGGGACATCGCCGCCTTCAGCGCCGAGGTCACCGCGTCCGATCTCGCGATCGAGAAGCCCAAGCGCAAGCGCGCGCCGGCGAAGAAGAAGGTCGCCGAGGATCCCGACGCGCCGCCGAAGCCGCGCGCCCGCCGTGCCCCGGTCCGCCCGACGGTCGACGCCGAGCCGGCGCAGCTGTCGCTCGACACGCCGGTCGAGGACGAGCCGAAGCCCAAACGGCGCCGCACCACGCGCGCCAAGCCGACCGACGAGCCGTCGGACCCGTCGCCGCCCGAGCAGCTCGACGACGCCGCCTGACCCGACGCCCACGGCGCCGTAGGCTGATCGCCGTGGACGCCCACTCCGAGCCCGACGGCCCAACCGCGCCCGACGGCCCACCGGCCGGCGACCCCCGCCCCGAGCCCGAAGGGCGGCTCGCCCCCGCCGCCCGCGCGCTCTGGACCATCGAGGCGGTGTTCTGGGGCGGGCCGGTCACGGTCGTCGCCTTCGTGATCGGTGCGGAGCTCCGCCATCACGATGGCGTCGCGAACTTCGTCGGGACGGTGCTGCCGTGGCTCGCGCTCGTCATCGCGCTCGTCGCGATCCTCGTCGTCCCGACGCTGCGGTGGCGCCGTTGGCGGTGGCGGGTCGATGCCGATGAGCTGGACCTGCGCCACGGCGCGCTGACCGAGATCCGCACGATCGTGCCGGTCGCGCGGATCCAGCACGTCGACGTCCGCCGCAGCGCGTTCGCCCAGATCGTCGGCGTCGCGGCCGTGGTCGTCCACACCGCGGCGGGCAAGACGGAGATCCCGGCGCTCGACGACGGCGAGGCCGCGCTGGTCCGCGACAAGCTCGCCGGGCTGATCCGCACGCCCGATGACCTCTGAGACCCATCGCCTCCACGTCGCCGCCGCCGTCGCGCACGCCGTCCGCGCGCTGGCCGACCTCGCCGTCCCGCTCCTCTTCGGCCTCTTCGCCGGCTCGCGCCAGAGCAGCTTCGGGGCGATCCTCTTCGGGATCGCGGGCGTCGGTGCCGCCGCGGCGATCGGCATCGCGCGCTGGCGGACGACGACCTACCGCGTCACCGACCGCGCCCTGCACTTCCGCTCGGGCGTGTTCTCCCCGGACGAGACCGTCGTGCCGATCGACCGGGTGCAGGCCGTCGACACGATCGCCGGCCCGATCCAGCGGCTCTTCGGCGTCACCGGCCTGCAGGTCCAGACCTCCGGCGGCGGCGACAAGGCCGAGGTCATCCTCACCTCGCTCTCCGCCGCCGGCGCCCGCGAGCTGCGCGCCGCGCTCGGCCACGCCGATCAGCTCGACGACACCGTCAACCGCCGCCGCCTGACCATGGGCGGCATGCTGATCACGGCGCTCACCGCGCCGCAGCTCGGCGTCGTGCTTCCGGTCCTCGGCGGCCTGTTCGGCCTGCTGCAGAACGGCCTGATGGGCGAG
>DASYBY010000155.1:0-11621 GCA_036500525.1 Baekduia sp.
CTCGTAGAGCCCGTCGAAGATGGCCATGAACTTCTCGTTGACGACGTTGCGCTTGACCTTCAGCGTCGGCGTCAGCTCGCCCGTCTCCTGCGACAGGTCGTGGTCGAGGATCGCGAAGCGCTTGACCTGCTCGACCTGCGCGTACTTCCCGTTGGCCCGGTCCAGCTCGGCCTGGATGAGCGCGCGGACCTGCTCGTCCTGGGCGAGCGCGGGCGTCGACGTGTCCTCGATGCCCTGGGCTTGCGCCCACGGGACGATCTCCTCCTCGTCGAGCGTGATCAGCATGACCGGGTACGGCCGCCGGTCGCCGTGCATCACGGCCTGCGAAACCCAGCGCGTCTGCTTGAGGTCGTTCTCGAGGTTGGCCGGCGTGAGGTTCTTGCCGCCCGCCGTGATGATGATGTCCTTCTTGCGCCCGACGATCGAGACGTAGCCCTCGTCGTCGACCGAGCCGAGGTCGCCGGTGTGCAGCCAGCCGTCGTCGACCGCGCCGAACGACGCGTCGTCGTTCTTGTAGTAGCCGCGGAAGATGTTGGCCCCGCGGATCAGCAGCTCGCCGTCTGCGGCGATCTTGACCTCGACGCCGGGCAGCGGCTTGCCGACCGTGCCGAACTTGTGGGCCTCGATGCGCGAGCTGGTCGCGACCGTCGACGTCTCGGTCATCCCGTAGCCCTCCAGGACCGGGATGCCGCAGCCCCAGAAGAACTCCAGGATCTCGCGGGCGATCGGCGCCGCGCCGGTGACCGCCTCGCGGATGCGGCCGCCGAAGAGGCTCTTGACGAAGTCGGCCTTGGGCTGCAGCTCGGCGAACTGCTCGCGCAGCTCGGCGGGCACGGGCTGGGCCTGGGCCTCCAGGTCCTTGATCGCCCCGCCGACGGTGCGGACGGTGTCCAGCTCCTCCGGCGTCAGCTGCTGGCTGGCCAAGGTGTACAACTTCTCGAAGATGCGCGGGACCGACGGCAGGTAGGTCGGCTTGACCTCCATCAGCTCGCCGACGATCGCCTTCGTGTCGCCGCCGAAGTAGGCGATCGCCACGCCGCGGTCGACGGCCGCCAGCTGGATGAGCAGCGCGAAGGCGTGGGCCAGCGGGAGGAACAGGTAGATGAGGTCGTCGCCCGCGCCGAACAGCCCGCGGGTGGCGACCATGTCCAGCACCGAGCGGTAGTTGCCGTGGGTGAGGACGCAGCCCTTGGGCGGCCCCGTCGTGCCCGACGTGTAGATGAAGGTGAACGGGTCGTCGGGTCCGATCGCGGCGGTGCGGTCGCGCAGCAGCGCGATGTCGCGGCGGTTGCCGCGGCGGCGCAGGTCGTCGAGCGCGAGCGCGTCGCCGACCTCACCGGTGGGATCGATGACGATCACCTGGCGCAGCTGCGGCAGGCGGTCGCGGACTGCCGTGATCTTCGCGACCTGCTTGGCGTCCTCGCAGATGACGAAGACCGACTCCGAGTTGCCGGCCACCCACTCGCACTCCTCCGCGGAGTTGGTGGGGTAGATCGGGACGACGACGGCGCCCGCGGCGGAGATCGCGAAGTCCGCGTAGGTCCACTCCGGGCGCGTGTTGCAGAGGATCGCGACGCGCTCGCCGGGCTGCAGCCCCAGCGCGATCAGGCCGAGGCCGACCTCGTCGACGATCTCGCCCACCTGGGCGAACGTGACGTCGGTCCACGTCCCGTCGACCTTGTGCTTGATGGCGATGTGGTCGCCAAAGTGGTCAGCGGCGCGGGAGCACAGATCGGCGATCGTCGACGATCTGGTGCTGCCGGCGGGCGTGGTGCCAGCCTCCATTGCTTCTCCTCCTGCTGCGTTGACAGCGTGTCAACGGAGGAGTCTAAGGTCCGCGCGGCCGGCGCGCGAGCGGCATCGGGAGCCGCTTTACGCCGTGGCCTCCGCGGGGGTCGCCTGCGCGCTGCCGAGGGTCTGCAGCGAGGCGATGAACAGGGTCTTGTCGATGCGTCCCTGGAAGATCGGGACGCCCATCTCCATGCACTTGGCGATGACGTCGCGCCGTTCGTACCCGGTCTCGCGAGCGAGTTCGGTCGGCGTCAGGTGAATGGCCATCGGCATGCCCTCCTATGTGGGGAGTGAGTGACCGTTGCAACGTACCGCGACGGCAGGACGGCCTCAAGCGGGCTGGCCGAAGGTCGGACTTCCGGTGCTTCGGCGACCGTCGCGCGTCGCTGTCAGAGTGGCGGGGTGACGCCCGCAGAGCACCTCGGCCTCGATCTCCTGGTGACGCTCGATCGCGACGGCGGCCGGCCGCTGCGCGAGCAGCTGGAGGGCCAGCTCCGCGACGGGATCCGCCGCGGCGTCCTCCACGCGGGGACGCCGCTGCCGTCGACGCGCGCGCTGGCGGCCGAGCTGACCGTCTCCCGCGGCGTGGTCGTCGAGGCCTACGCGCAGCTGGTGGCGGAGGGGTTCCTGGTCGCCCGCGCCGGGGCCGCGACGCGCGTGGCGACCGTCGCCCGCCACGAGCCCGCCGAGCCGCCGGTCGAGCGGATCCCGCCGCCGGTGCGATTCGACCTCCGCGTCGAGGCGGCCGACCTGGCGGCCTTCCCGCGGCGGGCGTGGTGCAACGCGCTGCGCGACACGCTGCGCGAGGCGCCCGACGCCGCGCTGGGCTACGGCGACCGCGCCGGCGCGCCGGTGCTGCGCTCGGTGCTCGCGGCCTACGTCGGCCGCGCGCGCGGGGTGGCGGCGGAGCCCGAGAACGTCGTGGTGAGCACGGGGATCACGCAGGCGATCGCGGTGCTGGCACGGGTGCTGCACCGCGCCGGGGTCACGCGGGTCGGCATCGAGGATCCGGGGTTCCCGATCCACCGCCGCATCTTCGCCGTCGAGGGTCTGCGGCCCGTGCCGCTGCCCGTCGACGCCGGTGGCCTGATCGTGGAGGGACTGGCGGCGGCCGACGTCGGCGCGGTGCTCGTGACGCCGTCGCACCAGTTCCCGCTGGGGATGGCGATGGCGCCGGAGCGGCGGGCCGAGCTGGTCGAGTGGGCCGCCACGCAAGACACGTGGATCTTCGAGGACGACTACGACGGCGAGTACCGCTTCGATCGCGACCCCGTCGGTGCGCTGCAGGCGCTCGCTCCCGCGCGGGTCGTCTACCTCGGCTCGGCGTCCAAGACGCTCGCGCCGTCGCTGCGCCTCGGCTGGATGGTCGTCCCGCCGGGACTGATCGACGAGGTGGTCGACGCCAAGATGCTCGCCGACGCCGGCACGCCGCAGATCGAGCAGCTCGCGCTGGCGCGGTTCATCGAGCAGGGCGAGCTGGACCGCCACCTCCGCCGCATGCGCGTGAGCTACCGGCGGCGGCGCGACGCGCTGGTCGCGGGGCTCGACGAGCACCTGCCACAGCTCGAGCAAGAGGGCATCGCGGCGGGCCTGCACATCTCCACGCGGCTGCCGCCCGAGCTGCCCTTCGGGCCGCTGCTGGCGCGCGCGTGGGAGAGCGGCGTCGGGCTCTACGGCTTCGAGCACGGCGGGATCGCCCGGGTGCTGCTCGGCTACGCCAACCTGCCCGAGCCGTCGGTGGCGCCGGCGGTGCGGGCGCTGGCGGAGCTGGTGGCGGAGGTCGGCGCGGGCTAGTGTCCTGAGTCGTTAATTCGCGGGCAGTCTGCGGGCGCTCGCCGCCGCCTGACGGCCGCCGCTGACCTCGATGAACGGGGGGTTCACCTTCGGTCATCGGCGACCGTCAGCCGGGGCCGAGCATCCCGCATACTGCACCCGAATTAACGACTCACGACACTAGATCGGGTTGGGCACGTCGACCCAGACGTGGCGCACGCCGAACTCGCGCGCCAGCAGGTCGCCGAGGCGGCGCACGCCGAAGGTCTCGGTCGCGTGGTGGCCGGCGGCGAGGAAGTGGATGCCGGCGTCGTGGGCGATGGAGAACGCGCGCTCGGCGGGCTCGCCGGTCAGATAAGCGTCCAGGCCGAGGTCGATCGCGCCGTGGACGTCGTCGGTCGCGGCGCCGGAGACGATGCCGAGCGTCCGGATCCGCTCCGGGCCGCCGGCGATCACCAGCGGCGCGCGCCCGCCCATGAGCGCCTGGACGCGGTCGCTCAGCTCGTCGATGGACAGGCCGTCGCCCTCGAAGCGCACGTGGACGCCGATCTCGCGACCGCCCTGCTCGGCGAAGCGCCCCTCGGTCTGCGCGCGCAGACCCGCGGCGATCAGCGCGTTGTTGCCGTGCTCGGGGTGGCCGTCGAGCGGCAGGTGGTAGGCGGCCAGCGCCATGTCGTGCGCGAAGAACGGCGCGAGCCGGCGGTGCTTGAGCGGCGTGATCTCCAGCGGCTCGCCGCGCCAGAACAGGCCGTGGTGGACGAGGACCAGGTCGGCGCCCTCGGCCACCGCGCGCTCGATCAGCGCAACGTTCGCCGAGACGCCCGTGACGACTGTCTGAATGGGGACGCCGGTGGGTACCTGGAGGCCGTTGGGACAGTAGTCGCGGAACGCGTCGGCTTCGAGCAGGCGGTCCAAGTGGTCGACGAGTTGCGTGAGTTCTGGCATCAGCAGTAAGGGAAACGCTACATTTGCCGCGAAGCACGGCCACGGGAAGGGTCGTGCGTGAGTGGGAAGAGGGACGGGATCTTGGGCACGCTCGCCGCACCCGGCGTCTCCGCCACCGCGCGGGGCCGCACCGACGTCACCGATCAGGAGCTGGTCCAGGCCGTTCGCGCCGGGGACGACCACGCGTTCGAGCGGTTGTATCACCGCTACCACCGGCGCATCGCGGCCTACCTCTTCGGGATGGTGCGCGACCACGGGCGCGCGGAGGACCTCACGCAGGAGGTCTTCGTCTCCGCGCTGCGGCGCATGCGCCAGACCGAGCGGCCGATCGCCTTCAAGCCGTGGATCTACGAGATCGCCAAGAACGCGTCGATCGACGCGTTCCGGCGGGCGAAGCGCACCGAGGAGGTCAGCTACGACGCCGACGAGGGCCTCGGCGCGGCCGACCAGGTCAAGCTCGCCGCGACGAGCCAGTCGCCCGATGCCGCGATCGGTACCAAGGAGTCGCTGGACCACCTGTGCGGCGCGTTCGGCGGGCTGTCGGACGCCCATCACCAGATCCTGGTGCTGCGCGAGCTCGAAGGGCTGTCGTACGCGGCGATCGGCGAGCGGCTGGGGATGAGCCGGGCGTCGGTCGAGTCGACGCTGTTTCGCGCGCGGCGGCGGCTGACCGAGGAGTACGAAGAGCTCGTCACCGGCGAGCGCTGCCTGCGGATCCAGGGGATCATCGCGGGGACCGCGGCGGGGCGGGCGCTGGGGCTGCGCGACACGCGCCGCGTCGGCAGCCACATCTTCCACTGCCAGCCGTGCCGGCGGCAGGCGGTTCTGGCCGGGCTCGACGCCGCGGTGCTCGCGCGCCGTCCGGTCCGGGGCAAGATCGCGGCGCTGCTGCCGCTGCCCGCGTTCCTGCGCCGGCGGTGGCTGCCGGGCGGGTCGGGCGATGCCGCGGCCCAGGCTGCGGGCGGGCACGGCGTCTCGCTGGCGCAGGTGTCGATGACGGCCGCGCAGTACGGCGAGCCGACGATGTCGGCCTGGATGAAGGGCGCGGCGGTCGCGACGGCGGTGGCTGTCGCGGGCGTCGGGACGGGCGCGGTCGACCATGGGCGCGGTGCGGGCGCGCGGCATGACGGCGGCGCGGCGGCGGCGACGGCTGCGGCGGCCCAGCAGCGGTCGGTCGCGGCGGTGAGCGGTGCGGGCGCGGCGACGGCGAGGGCGGCCGGGGCGCGCGCTGCGGGCTCGGGGTCGCGGTCGGGCGCCACGAAGTCGTCGGGCCGGCGGCGCCTGCGGGCGTCGGCGGGGACGGTCGTGCGGCATCGGGTGAGCGAGAACCCGTCGTCGTCGTCCGGGAGCGGTGCGGGCTCGGGCGGCGGGGCTGGTGCGGGCGGGTCGACCGGCGCAGGGTCGGGCTCGGGCGCCGGTTCCGGCGCGGGCTCCGGATCGTCCTCGGGTGGCTCGTCGGGCGCGTCGTCGCCGTCGGGCACGACCGCGTCGACCAAGCCGCAGAGCACGAAGGGCAGCTCGGGCGCGACGAGCACCGGGACGGGCGCGGTCCAACAGACCGCGAGCGACGCCGGGTCGACGGCCGGCAGCACGACGGACACGGGCACGGGCGCGGCGACGGGCAGCACCCAGCAGCCGCTGATCCAGCCCGACCTCACGAAGCTGACGCAGCCCCCGGCGGACGCGGCGCCGCCGACGAGCGTGGGCGGCGTCGTCTCGGGCGCCACCGACGCGGTGGGCGGGACGGTCGGCGGGCAGGTCGGGACGGTCGTCCAGGAGACCGGCCAGGCGGTCGGCGACACGGTCGACGACGTCACCGACGGGGTCGGCGCCGTGCTCGGCGGCCTGCTCGGCCACAAGTGACCGACGAGCTGCCGCCGTCGCTGACCGACACCGGGCTGTATTCGATCGGCGCCTACTTCGCCGATCGCCACCCCGAATTGTGCGACGACGTCATCGCCGAGGCCCAGGCGATCGAGGACGAGGGGCTCGAGCGCTGGGCCGAACGGGAGGCCACGACCCTCGACGCGGCCTTCCAGACGCTCCTCACCGGCCTGGCCGTCCGGTACTACAAGGCCGTGGCGGGCTCGGCCGGGTAGACTGGATCCGTACCTCGGGGCGTGGCGCAGCCTGGTAGCGCGCGCCGTTCGGGTCGGCGAGGTCCCCGGTTCGAATCCGGGCGCCCCGATACCGCAGCATCAAGAAGACCCGAACCGCTCGAAGGCCCGCTCTGCGGGCCTTCGGTCGTTGTGGGGGGAGATCGGCTGCTGCGGGCGCGCGCCTCCGTCCTTGACAGTCGGGACTCTTTACCATTCACTGGCGCCGACGCCCGTGCGATGCGGACCATCACAACGCGCCCATCAACGAAGAGGAGCGTCCTCGCCGTGGCCCTGGCGACCGCGCTCGCGTTGGGGTGCGGCTCGGGCGATGACGGCAAGGCCAAGGTGCCGCCTGCCGCCACCGGCATCCTGGCGGGGACGAAGTTCGCCGTGCCTCCGGTGGTGTTGTTCACCGCCGTGGAAGGAGCCGGGGGCGGATACACCGTCTACGCTCGGCTGACCCGCGACCTTCCTCGTGACGGGAACGGTGCTGTCGCCGCTTCGTTCAACATCACCTCGAACCCCGATGCCGTTCAGGGCAACCCGACATCGACACGAGGAAGCCGGCGCCGGCACTGCTTCCAGCAGGCGATCAGCTCCCTGTCGACGAAACCGTCGCCGACCGACGCCGGCACGCGAGTCACGCTGACCCTGACCGCGCACGATCGCCATCATCGCCGAGGCACGCTGACGACGGCAGTCCGCCTCGCGGCTCGCGATGTTCACGGCAACGTGTCCGAAGGCCCGTATCCGAAGCGGGTCGGGTGTTAGGAGCACGCCTACGGCGCCCGCTGCTACGACCCGCGCGCCGTCCCCTGAACCGGCCGGATCCGCTGAACGCCCTCGCCGGCGCGCAGAACGCCAACCGGTACGCGTACGTCGGCGGGAACCCGATCAACGGAGTCGACCCGGCCGAACCGGCACGGGCGTAGGCTGCGGCCGTGGCCGACTCCCTCACCAGGCTCAAGCGGTTGCCCGATGACACCGAGCCCGGATGGCACCCGGATCCCGCGTCGCTGCTGCGGGACCGCTATTGGAACGGCCACGGCTGGACGCACCAGACGCGGTCGGGCATGCCGGTCGGGCCGGCGTCGACCGAGGCGGTGGCGGAGGACACCCGGTGGCGGCTGGTCTCGGTCACCACCTCGCACCAGCTTCCCGGCATGACGCTGACCGCGCATCTCGGCGAGGTCTTCGGCGCCACCGTCCGCTCCCGCAACCTGTTCAGCGATCTGGGGTCCGGGCTGCGCAACGCCGTCGGTGGCGAGGTGCGCGGCTACACGGACATGCTGGCGGTCGCCCGGCATGAGGCGCTGGACCGGCTCCGTCAGGAGGCGCACGCGCTGGGTGGCAACGCGGTGGTGTCGATGCGCTTGGCGACGAACTCCGTGGTCGACGGCGTGGTCGAGATCATCGCCTACGGCGGGGCGGTCCGGGTGGTCGATGACGGCGAGGACCGCGCTTCGGACGGGGCGGCCGCGGGCTAGCGACGGGGCGGCCTGCTCAGCCGGCGCTCGACCACGGCGGGGCGTCGAGGGCGGTGGCCAGCGCGGCGGCTCCTTTGCGGAGGACGGGCGCGCCGTGGGTGGTGAGGATGCGGGTCGCGGGAAGGGCACGCAGGGGCTTCAGGGTGGGGACGAAGCGGTCGCGGTACCAGGCGGTGCGCTTCTCGTCTGGTGGGTCCTGTGCCCAGAGGCGGAGGTCGCCGTCGGGCGTGGTGACGATGGTGTCGCCGAAGGCGATGGCGTGGTGGGAGGGGAGCCAGAGCGGGCGCTCGGTGCGCTGCGGGCGGCCGATGGTGAAGGCCTGGACGCCGGCGGGGGCGGATGTGTCGCCCGGCTCGAGCACGGAGAAGCGCGAGGTGTCGGCGAGCTTGTCGCCGGCCTTCGGCGGTCCCCAGATGCGGCCGTCGTAGCGCTCGCTCAGGGGGACGGCGGAGCGGACGTGGTAGTGGATGGTGATGAGGATCGCGACGTGGTCGGCGGCGGTTGCGAGGGCGTCGAGGCGTTCGAGGGTGGCGGCCGGGTCGTCGTCGGGCAGCAGCGGGTCGACCAGGAGCAGGTGGTCGCCGGCGACGAGGGCGAAGCTCGCGACCTCGGCCCCGAACGCGCCCGGGTGCCAGTCGGGGTGGCGTGCGGTCCAGCGCCACAGGCCGGGGGCCAGCTCGGTCGGAGCGGTCATGCGGGGGCCTCGATGGCGACGGCGTGCCCGGTGACCCTCACGCCGCCGGCGCCCGGATCGACGTCGACGAGCAGGAGGCTCGGGCGGCCCATGTCGTCGCCCTGGTGCACGGTGAGCCTGACCGGCGGCTCGATGGCACCGAGCGCGCGCAGGTAGGCGCCGAAGGCCGCGGCGGCCGCGCCGGTCGCGGGATCCTCGACGACGCCGCCCACGGGGAACGGGTTGCGCGCGTGGAAGGTGGTGGCGTCCTCGCGCCAGACGAGGTCGACGGTCGTGAGGTCGCGTGCCGACATGTAGGCCTTGAGTTGGTCGAAGTTGTAGGACAGGTCGGCGAGGCGCTCGCGTGTGGCGGCCGCGAGCACAAGGTGACGCGCGCCCGCGTAGGCGATCCGCGGCGGGAGGGTCGGATCGAGGTCGGTACGTGCCCAGCCGAGGGCGGCCAGGGCGGCGTCGACGTCGCTCGCGGCGACGTCGTCGTCGGAGACCGTGGGGTCGACGCTGGTGAGCGTCGCGGTGATCGCCCCGTCGTCGTCGGTGGCGGTCCGCACCGTGACCGGGCCGGCCTGGGTCCGCAGCAGCACGTCGCCCGGGCCGTCGCGCTCGGCCAGCGCGACCGCCGTGGCGATCGTCGCGTGCCCGCAGAACGGCACCTCGGCCTCGGGGCTGAAGTAGCGGACGTCGTGGGCGTGCCCGTCGTGCGCGGTGAGGAACGCGGTCTCGGAGTACCCGACGTCGGTCGCGATCGCCTGCATCCGCGCGGCGTCCAGCGCTTGGGCGTCCAGCACGACGCCCGCGGGGTTGCCCCCGCCGGGGACGTCGGTGAACGCGGCGAGGCGCAGGATCTCGGGCTCCGGGCTCATTGCGTGCAGAGCCTAGGGTCAGTGCCCGCGTCGCGCGAGCGCCGCGCCGCCGAGGCACAGCGCACCGCCGGCCAGGGCCAGGGCGGGCGGGGTCTCGCCGAAGTACGCCCAGCCCATGAGCGTCGCCAGCGGCGGGACGAGGTAGGTCGTGGCGCCCATGCGCCCGGCCGTCGTGTGCGTGAGCGCGTAGGCCCACAGCGTGAAGGCGACCGCGGTCGGGAAGAGGCCGAGGTAGATCGTCCAGCCGATCGCCTCGCCGCCCGCGTCGCCCGCCTCGTGGACGAGCTGCGGCGCGAACGGGAGGCAGCAGATCGCGCCGACGACGCACGCCAGCCAGGTGATCGCCAGCGGTGAGCTGCGGGTCAGCAGGGGCTTCTGGGCCACGACGCCGCCGGCGTACGTGATCGCCGCGAGCAGGCAGAGGGCGGCGCCGCCGCTCGCGGCCAGGCCGCCGTCGGAGGTCGCGATGCCGATGAGCACGGCGCCCGCGAAGGCCACGGCGCACCCGGCGAGCAGTGTGCGCGGGAAGCCCTCGCCGAGCAGGAGGCCCGCGAGGACGGCGATGAGGACCGGTCCGACGTTGACGAGCATCGCGGCGGTGCCGGCGTCGACGTGGCGCTCGGCCTGGTTGAGCGCCACGTTGTAGATGGCGAACCACAGCACGCCGCAGGCGATCAGGCGCGGGAGGTCGGCGCGTGGGGGCAGGGGCTCGCGCCGGACCGCGACGAACGCGCCCAGCGCGGCGCTGCCGAGGAGCAGGCGCGCGAGCGACAGCGCGCCGGCGGAGAAGTCGTGACCGGCCGCACGGATGCCGACGAACGCCGAGGCCCAGAGGGTGACGGTGCCGAGCGCCGCGCCGAGCACCAGGGCGGCGCGCGCGGGTGGTGTGACGGTGGCGGTGGCCATTGCGTCAGGACGGTAGAGAAGGTGTGCCGGAACTGCGGAGTCCGGGGTTGCCGCCCGCGCCGTCCCCTACCGTCGAGGGACACATGAGCACCGCCATCGACACCCGCGCCGAACATCACCTCCACGCCCTCGCCGGTCCCGACGCACGCTTCCGCGAGAACCAGCTCGACGCGATCCGCGATCTCGTCGACGATCGCGCGCGGGTTCTCTGCGTCCAACGGACGGGCTGGGGCAAGTCCGCGGTGTACTTCGTGGCGACCGCGCTGCTGCGCGAGGCCGGCGCGGGGCCGACGCTCATCGTCTCGCCGCTGCTCGCGCTCATGCGCAACCAGATCGATGCGGCGCGCAAGCTGGGTCTGCGCGCGCACACCATCAACTCGACCAATCGCGACGCGTGGAGCGAGGTCGCCGGGCTCCTGGAGAACGACGCGGTCGACCTGTTGCTCATCAGCCCTGAGCGGCTCAACAACCCGCAGTTCCGCGAGCAGATGCTGCCGGTCTTCGCGGCGCGCGTCGGGCTGCTCGTGGTCGACGAGGCGCACTGCATCAGCGACTGGGGGCACGACTTCCGGCCCGACTACCGGCGGATCGGCGACATGCTGGAGCGGTTGCCCGACGGCGTCGGCGTGCTGTGCACGACGGCGACCGCGAACGACCGCGTGGTCGCCGACGTCTCCGAGCAGCTGCAGGAGGGCCGCGAGCAGACCGAGCTGCGGACGTACCGCGGCGCGCTGGGCCGGTCGAGCCTGCGCTTCGAGGTCGTCGACCTGCCGTCGCAGGCCGACCGGCTCGCGTGGCTGGCCGAGCGCCTGCCCGAGCTGCCGGGGTCGGGGATCGTCTACACGCTGACCAAGCGCGACGCCGATCTCGTCGCCACGTGGCTGACGCGCCAGGGCATCGCGGCCGAGGCCTACAGCGGCGAGGTCGAGACGGGTCGGCGCGTGGACGTCGAGGACCGGCTGTTGCGCAACGAGTTGAAGGCCGTGGTGGCGACCAGCGCGCTGGGCATGGGCTATGACAAGCCCGACCTGGGGTTCGTGGTGCACTACCAGGCGCCGGGCTCGGT